>NZ_CAMPHN010000015.1 GCF_946885885.1 uncultured Pseudomonas sp. | reverse complement strand
GCCTGTACCTGATCAGCGAGCCCAATCTGTTTTACGTATTCAAGAAAAAGGCCGGGGCATAAGCCCGGCCTGGTTTCAGCGGGTCAGGCGCTTGACGCCTTCGGCCGTGCCGAGCAGCAGCAGGTCTGCCGGGCGGGCAGCGAACAGGCCGTTGGTGACCACACCGACGATACTGTTGATCTGCGCTTCCAGCTCGCGCGGGTTGACGATCGACAGGTTGTGCACGTCGAGGATCTGGTTGCCGTTATCGGTGACCACCCCTTCGCGGTACACCGGATCGCCGCCGAGTTTCACCAGCTCGCGGGCGACATGGCTACGGGCCATGGGGATCACTTCCACCGGCAGCGGGAAGGCGCCGAGTACCGGCACCAACTTGCTGGCGTCGGCGATGCAGATAAAGGTTTTCGCTACGGCGGCGACGATTTTCTCGCGGGTCAGCGCGGCGCCGCCGCCCTTGATCAGATTGAGGTGTTCGTCACTTTCGTCGGCGCCGTCGATATAGAACTCCAGGTCGCCGACCGTATTCAGCTCGTACACCGGGATACCGTGGCCCTTGAGACGCGCGGCGGTGGCTTCGGAGCTGGCCACGGCGCCGTCGAATTCCATCTTGTGCTTGGCCAGGGCGTCGATAAAGCAGTTGGCGGTGGAGCCGGTGCCGACGCCGATCACACTTTTGGCGTCGAGCTGGGGAAGGATGGTGTCGACGGCCGCCTGGGCGACGGCTTGCTTGAGTTGGTCCTGGTTCATCGCGGGTTCTGCGCCTGGGGGAGGAATGAATCGAAGGCGCGAATTATAGCGCGTGAGCCCGGTAAAACCTTGCCGGGTGTCAGTAGGGCGCGCAGGCAACAGGTAGCCCGGATGCAATCCGGGAAAAATCTTAATGACGCCCCCGGATTTCATCCGTGCAACGACGCTGCGGTGCGCGCCTGCATTGCCGGTGGTTTCCCGGCCAAGCCCTGGGGTAGACTCGCTGACTATCCAAAAAACCGCCTGCGATGTCCGCCATGCTCGAACAGTACGTCAAGAAAATCCTTACCTCGCGCGTCTACGACGTCGCGGTGGAAACGCCGCTGCAAAGCGCCCCGCAACTGTCCGAGCGCCTCGGCAACCAGATTCTGCTCAAGCGCGAAGACTTGCAGCCGGTGTACTCGTTCAAGATTCGCGGCGCTTACAACAAGCTCGCCCAGCTTTCGGCAGAAGAGCAGGCGCGCGGCGTGGTCACAGCCTCCGCCGGTAACCATGCTCAGGGGCTGGCTCTGGCTGCCAAGGTGCTGGGGGTTAGCGCGACTATCGTGATGCCCAAGACCACCCCGGAGATCAAGGTCCACGGGGTGCGCTCGCGCGGCGGCAAGGTGGTGCTGCACGGCGACAGCTTCCCCGAGGCACTGGCCTATTCGCTGAAGCTGGTCGACGAGAAGGGCTACATCTATATCCATCCCTACGACGACCCGCACACCATCGCCGGGCAGGGCACGGTGGCGATGGAAATCCTCCGCCAGCACCCCGGCCAGCTGGACGCGATCTTCGTTCCGGTGGGCGGCGGCGGCCTGATCGCCGGTATCGCCGCTTACGTCAAATACCTGCGTCCGGAGGTCAAGATCATCGGCGTCGAGCCGGACGATTCCAATTGCCTGCAAGCCGCGATGGCGGCCGGCGAGCGCGTGGTGCTACCGCAGGTCGGGCTGTTCGCCGATGGCGTGGCGGTGGCGCAGATCGGCCAGCACACCTTCGATGTCTGCAAGGACCATGTCGATGAGGTGATCACCGTCAGCACCGACGAGATCTGCGCTGCGATCAAGGACATCTACGACGACACCCGCTCGATCACCGAACCGGCCGGAGCCCTGAGCGTCGCCGGGATCAAGAAGTACGTCGAGCGCGAGCGCTGCAACGGCCAGGTACTGGTGGGCATCGATTCGGGCGCCAACGTCAACTTCGACCGCCTGCGCCATGTCGCCGAGCGTGCCGAGCTGGGCGAAAAGCGCGAAGCGATCATCGCCGTGACCATCCCCGAGCAGCCGGGCAGTTTCAAGGCGTTCTGCGAGGCGATCGGCAAGCGCCAGATCACCGAGTTCAACTACCGCTACCACACCGACAAGGAAGCACACATCTTCGTCGGCGTGCAGACCCACCCGGAAACCGACCCGCGCGCGGCCTTGGTGGCGAGTCTGAGCGACCAGGGTTTTCCGGTGGTCGACCTGACCGACAACGAGCTGGCCAAGCTGCATATCCGCCATATGGTCGGCGGCCATGCGGCGCGGGTGCGCGACGAGGTGGTGTTCCGCTTCGAGTTCCCCGAGCGCCCGGGCGCGCTGTTCAACTTCCTGCAACGCCTGGGCGGGCGCTGGAACATCTCGATGTTCCACTACCGCAACCACGGCGCCGCCGACGGTCGCGTGGTCGCCGGTTTGCAAGTGCCGGAGGCCGAACGCCATCTGGTGCCCGCCGCCCTCGACGCGATCGGCTACCCCTATTGGGACGAAAGCGATAACCCGGCCTACAGCCTTTTTCTTGGTTAACGCGCCACAGTCACAGGAACGCAGTCGATGGAACATTACACGCTGCTGAAAATCGTCCACAGCCTGTTCGGCATCCTGGTGCTGCTCGGCGTACTGGCCCATGTCGCGATGTTATGGAAGGCGGTGCGCGGTGGCGATGCGGCGATGTTGCAACGCAAGCTCAGGCGTACCCGCTTGATCAGCCTGCCGTTGCTCGGGCTGTTGGCGTTGAGCTTGCCGCTCAGCGGTTGGTGGTTGGTCGACCTGGCCGGCTTCCCCTTGGGGCAGACCTGGTTGCTGATCAGCAGCATCCTGTTCGGCGTGCTGATGCTGGCCGGTCTGCTGCTGGCCGGTCGTCTGAACGCCTGGCAGGCGCTGGGGAGCAACCCCGCATCCAGCCGCCTGTTGGCGTTTACCGCGGCTTATGGCGGCGTGTTGGTGCTGCTGTTGTTGGCGATCATGGGCCTGATGGGCGCCAAGCCGGCCTAAGCGTTCGTTTAGCCTCGTAGATTCTATGTTCCTGCGCAAGATCTACGGCGTAGGGCGGACATGCCGAAGGCTTGTCCGCCATCGGGCAATCAGCGGTGGACAAGGCTTCGCCATGTTCACCCTACACAAGCGCACCGTAGCCCGGATGCAATCCGGGGAAGCGATGTCGGCCGCACAACTGATCCCGGATTTCATCCGGGCTACCAGAGCGCGGTGCCCCCTGTTTTTCAGCGCAGCGAGATCACCGGCCAGCCGCGTTGTTCGGCTTCGGCGCGCAGCTTGGCGTCGGGGTCGACCGCCACCGGCCGGCTGACTCGTTCGAGCAGCGGCAGGTCGTTGATCGAATCGCTATAAAAGCAGCTGTCTTCCAGGCTCATGCGGTTTTCCGCGAGCCAGCGATTGAGCCGGGTGACCTTGCCTTCCTTATAACAAGGCACATCGGTGGTACGCCCGGTGTAGCGACCGTCGATCATTTCGCATTCGGTGGCCAGCAGGATGTCGACGCCCAGACGCGCGGCGATCGGCGCGGTGACGAAGCGGTTGGTCGCGGTGATGATCAGCAGCGTGTCGCCGGCGGCGCGGTGCTCCTCGAGCAGCGCTTCGCCCTTGGCCAGGACGATCGGCTCGACGCAATCGCGCATGAACTCGCGGTGCCACTGGTCGAGCTGGGCCATCTCGGTGCGCCCGAGAATTTCCAGGCTGAAGTTCAGGTAGTCCTGAATGTTCAGGCGTCCGGCCAGATAGTCCTGATAGAAGGCATCGTTGCGCGCCTTGTAGGCGATGCCATCGAGGATGCCGCGCTCGCACAGGTAGTCGCCCCAGGCATGATCGCTGTCGCCGCCGAGCAGGGTGTTGTCGAGATCGAATAAAGCCAAACGCACGGGACACCTATACGCAGTTAGAAGTTGAAGGGCGGCAGAATACCGACTTTTATAAGGCATGCCCAATCGCCACCGGCGCGGCTGTGGACCATTCGGCACGGGTCGTCGCGTTGCCGCTGTCGCGGCCTTTGTGGAACAATGCCGAAACATGCGTTTACGAGGTTGTGCGCCGTGATCGATCCTGATGGTTTTCGCCCGAATGTCGGCATCATATTGACCAACGACGTTGGTCAGGTGCTCTGGGCGCGTCGGATAAACCAGGACGCTTGGCAGTTCCCCCAAGGCGGGATCAACGACCAGGAGTCGCCGGAGGACGCGCTGTACCGCGAATTGAACGAAGAAATAGGGCTGGAGCAGCAGGATGTGAAAATTCTTGCCTGCACCCGGGGCTGGTTGCGCTATCGTCTGCCCCAACGTTTGGTGCGCACGCATAGTCAACCGTTGTGCATCGGGCAAAAACAAAAATGGTTTCTGTTGCGTCTCACCGGCACCGAAGATCGGGTACGCATGGATCTGACCGGAAAACCGGAGTTCGATGGCTGGCGTTGGGTCAGCTATTGGTACCCGTTAGGACAGGTGGTCACATTCAAGCGCGAGGTCTATCGTCGCGCCCTCAAGGAACTCGCTCCGCGTCTTTTAGCGCGGGACTGACACTGATTAGAGTCGAGCCATGCTCAATACGCTGCGCAAGATCGTCCAGGAAGTAAACGCCGCCAAGGACCTCAAGGCTGCATTGGGCATCATCGTGCAGCGGGTACGCGAGGCCATGGACAGCCAGGTCTGTTCGGTCTACCTGCTCGACCCCGAGACCAACCGCTTCGTCCTGATGGCCACCGAGGGCCTGAACAAGAAGGCCATCGGCAAGGTCAGCATGGCGCCCAACGAGGGCCTGGTCGGTCTGGTCGGCACCCGTGAAGAACCGCTGAACCTCGAACACGCCTCCGAACACCCGCGCTACCGCTATTTCGCCGAGACCGGCGAGGAGCGTTACGCCTCCTTTCTCGGCGCGCCGATCATCCACCACCGCAAGGTGATGGGCGTGCTGGTGATCCAGCAGAAGGAGCAGCGCAAATTCGACGAGGGCGAAGAAGCCTTTCTGGTGACCATGAGCGCACAGCTCGCCGGGGTCATAGCGCATGCCGAGGCCACCGGTTCGATTCGCGGCCTGGGCAAGCTCGGCAAAGGCATTCAGGAGGCCAAGTTCGTCGGTGTGCCGGGTTCGCCCGGGGCCGCCGTGGGTACCGCCGTGGTGGTGTTGCCGCCCGCCGACCTGGACGTGGTGCCGGATAAGACCATCGACGACATCGCCGCCGAACTGCGCCTGTTCAACTCCGCCTTGGAGGGCGTGCGCGCCGATATGCGTGCCTTGTCGGCGAAGATGGCCACGCAGCTGCGTCCGGAAGAGCGCGCCCTGTTCGACGTTTACCTGATGATGCTCGAAGACGCCGCCCTGGGTAACGAGGTGGTCAAGATCATCCGCACCGGGCAATGGGCCCAGGGCGCCTTGCGTCAGGTGATCGGCGAACACGTCAACCGCTTCGAGTTGATGGACGATGCCTACCTGCGCGAGCGCGCCTCGGACGTCAAGGACCTCGGCCGGCGTCTGCTCGCCTACCTGCAACAGGAGCGCCAGCAAACCCTGGTATACCCCGACAATTGCATCCTGGTCAGCGAAGAATTGTCGCCGGCCATGCTCGGCGAGGTGCCGGAAGGCAAGCTGGTCGGCCTGGTTTCGGTGCAGGGTTCGGGCAACTCCCATGTGGCGATTTTCGCCAGGGCCATGGGCATCCCCACGGTGATGGGCGCGGTCGACCTGCCGTATTCGAAGATCGACGGCATCCAGCTGATCGTCGACGGCTACCACGGCGAAGTCTTCACCAACCCCAGCGAAGTGCTGCGCAAGCAATATGCCGATGTGGTCGAGGAAGAGCGGCAGATGGCCCAGGGCCTCGATGCTCTGCGCGCCTTGCCCTGCGAAACCCCGGACGGTTACCGCATGCCGCTGTGGGTCAACACCGGCCTGCTCGCCGATGTGAAGCGCGCCCAGGAGCGAGGCGCCGAAGGCGTCGGTCTGTACCGCACCGAAGTGCCGTTCATGATCAAGGAGCGCTTTCCCAGCGAAAAGGAACAGCTGGCCATCTACCGCGAACAGCTGGCCGCGTTCCATCCGCTGCCGGTGACCATGCGCAGCCTGGATGTCGGTGGCGACAAGGCCCTGAGCTACTTCCCGATCAAGGAGGAAAACCCCTTCCTCGGTTGGCGCGGTATCCGCGTCACCCTCGACCACCCGGAAATCTTCCTGGTGCAGACCCGGGCGATGCTCAAGGCCAGCGAAGGCCTGAACAACCTGCGCATCCTGCTGCCGATGATTTCCGGCACCCAGGAGCTGGAAGAGGCGCTGCACTTGATCCACCGTGCCTGGGGCGAGGTGCGCGACGAAGGCACCGACGTGCCGATGCCGCCGGTTGGGGTGATGATCGAGATTCCCGCGGCGGTCTACCAGACCCGCGAACTGGCGCGTCAGGTCGACTTCCTCTCGGTCGGCTCCAACGACCTGACCCAATACCTGCTGGCGGTGGACCGCAACAACCCGCGGGTCGCCGACCTCTACGATTTCTTCCACCCGGCCGTGCTGCAAGCGCTGTGCAAGGTGGTCGCCGACGCCCACGCCGAGGGCAAACCGGTGAGTATCTGCGGGGAAATGGCCGGCGACCCTTCGGCGGCGGTGCTGCTGATGGCCATGGGTTTCGACAGCCTGTCGATGAACGCCACCAACCTGCCCAAGGTGAAATGGCTGCTGCGGCAAATCAGCTCGGCCAGGGCCAAGGAGCTGTTGGCCCAAGTGCTGACCATCGACAACCCGCAGGTGATCCACAGCACCCTGCATCTGGCGCTGAGCAACCTGGGCCTGGGCCGTATGATCAATCCGGCCTCGGATATCCAGGCCTGAGTAGCGGCGGGTGCTGAACCCTCCTTTATCGCTGCGCGTGATCGCCCATCTGCGCCAGTCCGCGGCCAGCGGCCTGGTCTGTGAAGGCGATAACCTCTGGCTGGTGGCGGACGATCAACTGAGCCTGCAACGCTACAGTCTGTCCGGCGCCTGGCAGGCCGAGTTGGCGCTGCTGCCCGGCGAGTTGCCCGCCGACCCGAAGTCGCGCAAACGGCTCAAGGCGGATTTCGAAGCGCTGCTTCTGCTGCCCGACGGTGCCTTGCTGGCGCTGGGCTCCGGCTCGACCCCGCAGCGCTACCGCGGCTGCCTGGTCCGTGCCGGTGTGGTGCGCGTGATCGACCTAGGCCCCTTGTATCGGGCGTTGGCCGAGCGCTTCCAGGAATTGAACCTCGAAGGCGGCGTCGTCTATGGCCGGCATTTGCTGTTGGCGCAGCGCGGTAACGGCGCCGGCGGGGAGAATGCGTTGGTGTTCCTCGATCTGCAGCAAGTGCTGCGCGATCTCGAGGGCGATCGGTTGAGCGCGGCCGCGCTGTCGCACATTCTGCCGGTGCACTTGGCGGACCTGGACGGGCTGCCCTTGAGCCTCACCGACCTTTGCGCGAGTCCCGCCGGGCATCTGCATTTCAGCGCGGCGGCGGAGGGTGGCGGCTCCAGTTACCTGGACGGCGAGTGCGCAGGCAGTGCGCTCGGCCGTTTCGACCGGGATTTCAACATTGCGCAGTTGACCAGGCTGACGCCGCCTGTGAAAGTCGAAGGCTTGGCTTTCCAAGCCGATGGCCGCTTGCTGCTGGTCGCCGATGCCGATGATCCGGCGATAGCTTCGCCGCTGTTTGTCCTGGACGACCTCGGCGAGGCGTCGAGCGCGGGCTGAGCCGGGCGCCACGCCCTCAGCATTCGAGGGTGACCTCTCCCAGCAGCACGCCGTAGGGCCCGAAACTGCGCTCGACCAGTTGCCGCCGGCCATCGGCGTGCATGACCAGAACCGTACTGGCGCGGGTGCCGTAGCTGCGGGTGGCGATAAAAATGCCCGAGAGCAGGCGTTCGGTGTTCAAACCCACGCCGGTGTCGGGTAGCTGAGCGTCTTCGACTTGCTGCGCGTCGTGCAGCAGGTCCAGCAAGGAGGGGATTTGCGGTCTGATCAGGCATTCGCTCAGCAACGCCTTGGCTTTTTCCACCTTGGGCCAGGGCGTATCCAGATCGGCATTCGACAGGCCGTAAAGACCTTCCGTCAATTGCACGGGCTTGCCGGCGCGGGAATTGAGCAGCCAGAGCTGCTCCCGGTCGCCGAGCAATAAATTGAAACCCGAGTAGTCCCCGGCACGTTTCGCCAGGTCGTGTAAGAAGGCTTCCGGCCCCAGTGAACCGCCCAGGTACTGGATGGACAATTCGCCTCTGGAGCGGCCTCGCGGCGGCTGGCGCGGGTCGCGGATATTGGTCAGCGCGGCGAAACGCCCCTGCGGGCCGATGCCCAGCCAGGTACCGCCGGCCTGCTGATCGCGCCCGGCGATGACCCCGGGCGCTTCCGGCCACTCGACCAGCGGCAGGGTGGGGCGGTCATAGAATTCGTCACGGTTGGCAGCCAGCAGCAAGGGCTGCGGATGGCCCGGACGCCAGGCGAAAACGATCAGGCACATGGAACCCCCTTGGGGATCTGTAAGCTTGAAGCCCTAAGCTTGTAACGTCGGCGGCCCGATATGCAACTGCCAGTTACTGCTTGGCGCTTCCCGCCCATGCCCGCGCCTATTACCATTGCGCTTTATTTTCGGGGCGTATCGATGGAATTGCTGCTGTATTTACTGCTGGGCGCCGCCGCCGGAGTACTGGCCGGGCTATTTGGCGTGGGCGGCGGCATCATCATCGTACCGGTGCTGGTATTCAGTTTTGCCGCACAGGGAGTCGACCCGAGCGTGCTGACCCATCTGGCGGTCGGCACCTCTTTGGCGACTATTGTTTTCACTTCGGTGAATTCGGTGCTGGAGCACCAACGCAAAGGTGCAGTGCGCTGGCCAATCTTCATCTGGATGACTCTCGGCATTCTGCTCGGTGCAGCGCTTGGTGCGGCGACCGCTTCGGCCATTCAGGGCGAGAAACTGCAGAAGATCATCGGCGTATTCGCCATTATCATCGCCCTGCAAATGGCTCTTGACCTAAGACCCAAGGCCAGCAGCAGTGTTCCAGGTAAATTTGGCCTGAGCGTCGCCGGCGGTGTGATTGGCTGGGCTTCGGCGATATTCGGTATTGGTGGCGGCTCGCTCAATGTGCCTTTCCTGACCTGGCGCAGCGTACCCATGCAGCAGGCGGTGGCGACCTCGGCGGCTTGCGGCCTGCCGATTGCCGTGGCTGGCGCCCTGACCTTCATGTGGCTGGGTTGGGATAAGCCGCAGTTGCCGCCTTGGAGCCTGGGTTTCATCTACTTGCCGGCGATGGCCGGGATCGCCGTCACCAGCATGTTTTTCGCCCGTTTCGGCGCACGCCTGGCGCACCGTTTGTCGCCGCGCCTGCTTAAACGTTTATTCGCCCTGCTGCTGTTTTGCGTGGGCTTGAGTTTTCTGATTTGAGGAATTGAAATGCTGCCTTATCCGCAGATAAACCCGGTGGCCCTGGACCTGGGATTGGTCAAGATTCATTGGTATGGCCTGATGTACCTGATCGGCATCGGCGGCGCCTGGTGGTTGGCGTCGCGGCGGGTCAATGCCTTCGAGCCCAACTGGAACAAGGAGAAACTCTCCGATCTGGTGTTCTGGGTGGCCATGGGAGTGATTCTCGGTGGGCGCCTGGGCTATGTGCTGTTCTACGACCTCGAGTCCTATATCGATCAGCCGAGCCTGATTCTGCAGGTATGGAAGGGCGGCATGTCGTTCCACGGCGGCCTGATCGGCGTGATGTTGGCGACCTGGTGGTTCGGCCAGCGCAACGACAAGAGCTTCTTCCAGTTGATGGATTTTATCGCGCCACTGGTGCCGATCGGCCTCGGCGCCGGGCGCATCGGCAACTTCATCAATGCCGAACTCTGGGGCAAGGCCAGCGATGTGCCTTGGGCCATGGTCTTCCCCACCGATCCCGAACAACTGGCGCGCCATCCTTCTCAGCTCTATCAGTTCGCCCTCGAAGGCGTGGCGCTGTTCGCCATCCTCTGGTTCTACTCGCGCAAGCAGCGGCCGACCATGGCGGTGTCGGGCATGTTCGCCCTGTGCTACGGAATCTTCCGCTTTATCGTCGAGTTCGTGCGCGTGCCGGACGTCCAACTCGGCTATCTCGCCGGCGGCTGGTTGACCATGGGGCAGGTGCTCTGTGTGCCGATGGTTCTCGGCGGCCTCGGGTTGATCTGGTTCGCCTACCACCGCCAAGCCGCCCAAGGAGCCGTGCGATGAAACAGTACCTCGACCTGATGCGCCTGGTGCGTGACACCGGCACCTTCAAGAGCGACCGCACCGGCACTGGCACCTACAGTGTTTTCGCCCACCAGATGCGCTTCGACCTGGCGCAAGGCTTCCCCCTGGTGACCACCAAGAAGTGCCACCTGAAATCGATCATCCACGAGCTGCTGTGGTTCCTGCAGGGCGACACCAATATCAGGTACCTGAAGGAAAACGGCGTGCGTATCTGGGACGAATGGGCCGACGAAAACGGCGACCTCGGCCCGGTCTACGGCTATCAGTGGCGCAACTGGCCGGCGCCGAACGGCGAGTCGATCGACCAGATCGCCAAGTTGATCGAGATGATCAGGAAGAACCCGGATTCGCGCCGGCTGATCGTCTCCGCCTGGAACCCCGGGCTGGTCGAGCAGATGGCACTGCCGCCGTGCCACGCGTTGTTCCAGTTCTACGTCGCCGACGGCAAGTTGAGCTGCCAGCTGTATCAGCGCTCGGCCGACATCTTCCTCGGCGTGCCCTTCAATATCGCCAGCTACGCGCTGCTGACCCTGATGGTCGCCCAAGTCTGCGACTTGCAACCGGGCGACTTCATCTGGACCGGCGGTGACTGCCACCTGTACGCCAACCATATCGAACAGACCGACCTGCAACTCTCCCGTGAGCCGCTGCCGTTGCCGACCATGAAGCTCAATCCCGCGGTGAAGGACATCTTCGCCTTCAAGTTCGAGGATTTCGAATTGTTGGATTACCAGGCCCATCCGCATATCCCGGCGCCCGTGGCGGTCTGAGATATCTCAGACAGCTCCCGGGTATCGCTGCGCTCAACCCGGGCTACGGATGCGGTTCGTAGCCTGGGTTAGCCGTAGGCGTAACCCGGGAAGGGGCTCCTAGAGCAACACCGCCGCCAACTGCTGCGCCTGTGGCGGTCTGAGATATCTCGTCCCGCTCCCGGGTATCGCTGCGCTCAACCCGGGCTACGGATGCGGTTCGTAGCCCGGGTTAGCCGTAGGCGTAACCCGGGGAGGGGTATCTAGAGCAACTCCGTCGCCAGCTGCTGCACCTGTTCCTGGCGTTCGCCGTCTTCCAGCCGCGCGGCGGGATTGAGCGACGACCATTCGGGATGGGCGCGGGCTTTGTGCAGGGCGTCCGGCAGTTTGCCTTGGCGCCAGCTTTCATCCTGGGGAATAGCCAGGGTGATCGCCGCCACGGCGGCATGGCCGCGGGCTTCCAATGCGTGTAATAGCAGTTGCTGGCGCAGGGCGAGCAGGCGCAGCACGGCGTCGTCGACGGTCAGTTCGCGTTGACCCTTGAGTTTGCCTTTCAGGCGCGCGCCATAGTTGCGCAGGGTTTGCGCGCCGCCGCCGAGCAGCGCGCCCGCGACAGCCGCCGCGCCAAGGGTGATGCCGCCGACCAGCAGGTCGATGCCGGCCCCGGTGGCCGCACCTGCGGCCATGCCGCCGCCGATATTGATGCCAAGCTGCTTGAGGGTTTCCGGGTTGAACAGGTCGTCGCCCCAGCGGCCATCGAGCAGCGGCAGCTCGGCGGCTTTGGCGTCGTCCTTGCGGAAGGCGTACAGGCGCAGCAAGGCGTCGACGCAGCGTTGCTCGCGCTGGCGGACGGCCTCGCGCAGCTCGCGGACCGCCGCTTGTTCGAGTGCAGGCTCGGTCGCCACGCTGCGCCGACAGGCGGCGCAATCGAGCAATAGTTCGGCGATCAGTCGAGCACCGCTGTGGCGGCGGGCTTGACGCTGGGCCTCGTGGTCGTCGATCAGGCGTTGCAACTGTGGGCGGGCTTTTTCCTGTAGCAGCGCCAGGCTGTCGTACAGACGTCGCTCGCCGTCCAGCGGCGGCGCCACGCTGTCGAACCGCACCAGGGCGTGCAAACCGAGACGCGCCAGGGCTGCGCGCCAATCGTCTTCGCGGTGCGTGGTGCTGGCGACGAAGTTGAGCACCGGTAGTAGCGGCCGGCCGCACATGCTGAGAGCGGCCAGTTCGTCGCGGTACTTGGCCAGCACCGGTTCGCGTGCGTCGATCACATAGAGGCCGGCATCGGACGCCAGCAGTTGGCGCAGCACCTTGGCCTCCTGTTCGAAGCGCTGGCGCGCCTCGCTGCCGTCGAGAAAACGGGCGACCCGAGCCGGGCCGTCGAGGCGTTCGCCGGGGCGATCCAGGCGCTCCAGGTAGTCGAGCAGGGCGATGGCGTCTTCCAGGCCGGGCGTGTCGTACAGCTCCAGCAAGGCCTCGCCATCCACCGACAGCCGCGCGCCCTCGACATGCCGGGTGGTGCTGGGCCGATGGGACACCTCGCCGAAACCGGCGTCGCGGGTCAGGGTGCGCAGCAGCGAGGTTTTGCCGACATTGGTGTGGCCTACCACGGCGAGTTTCAGCGGACGGTTCATCATAGGCTCCGGGGTGGATCGGGGCGCGTAGCTGACGCTTTATCCATCCACCAAAAACGATGGTGGATGAAAAAGGCGTCATCCACCCTACCCAGGTCGCATAGCCCGGATTGATCGCTGTCAGTCATGGCCGCTCTCCAGCCAGCTCAGCGGCGCGCTGTCGCTGTGGCTCAGTTGCAGTTGGTCCAGCGCCTGGTGCCAATCGCCCAGGCGTTCGCTGTCCAGCGCTTCGCCGGGCGGCGCTTGCAGCAACCAGACGCGCGTGGCGGCGGCCGAGCGCGCCAGTTCGCCGAGCAGTGCCAGGGTGCCGCGGTCCGGCGAGCGACGCGGGTCGCAGGCGATCAGCAGGCGCGCGGGCGGGAAACGGCTGAGTTGATCGAGCAACTGCTTGCGCTGCTCGCGGCTGTCGAGCACGCCGGCATCGGCGACGGCCTTGGGCAGCGCGGGTGGCCAGGGGCGGCTTTGATCCAGTTCGATGGCCACCAGCAGTGCGCCGTCGCCAGCCCCCGGATGGATGCCGCCTTGCGCCTGACTGAGCTGGGCCGGCGCCACATCGCTGACGCCGAGGCGCTGGCTGCTCGGTTGCAGGCGGTCGCGCAGTAACTGGTAGCCGGGTAACTGCAGATCGAGAGCGAGACGCGCCTGGCCGTGCCGCCAGCGCCACAGGCACAGCAGGACGAGCAACAGCCGCGGCAGCAGGCCGTAGACCAGCAGGACCCCGAGCAGCCAGCCGGCCCAGGCCTGGCGGGCGGCTTCCAGATCCAGCGGCACGGCGCTGGCGCGGATCAATTGGATATCCGGCTGCGGGAAACCGAGCAGCGCCGGCAAGGCGCCGAGGGTTTGGGTCAGGGCGACGAAACTGTCGCCGCCGAGAATCGTGGTCTCCCAGACGAAGCCGTAGCGGCGCGTGGCGAACAGCGCCAACACGCCGAGCAGGGCGCTGCTCAGGGTCAGCAGCCAGAAGCCATGGACCAGCAGGCCGAGGCCCCAGCGTGCCAGTCGCCGGCGTTGCAACAGTACCAGCAGCGCCGGCGCCAGGTGTGCGGCCTTGGCATCGCGGGCGAGCTTGGCGCTGAGCCATAGCCACAGCCGCCCAAGCGCGCCGCCGCTGTCGCCTGCCATCAGCAGGCCGAGGGCCCAGCCGAGCAACGTCAGCAGATGCAGACCGAGCAGGCTGCCGAGCGCCCAGAACACATTCACCGGGCGCTGGCCATCGCCCAGGGCGGCCAGCGCCAGGCCGAAACCGCCGAACAGGGCGAGCAGCAGAAGGGCGCCGAGCGCCAGTCGCGCGCCTTGGCGCCAGTGCCACAGCGCCGCCAGTTGGCCGTCGCGCTCGGCCAGCGACAGCGCGCGGCTTTCGATACGTTCGGCCAGCGTGCCGCCTTGCGCCTGGGCGCGGCGGTTGGCTTCGCCATCTTCCAGCGGGCCGGCCTGTTCCTCGCGCAGGCGAATCGCTTCGCTGAGCCATAGGCGTTGCAGTTTGTTGGGAATGGCGGGGACTGCGGTCACGCGGCGTCTCGTTGGTTAAGTCAGGGGCTGAGCATAACCCTGACGCCGCGTGGGAAAAACCAAGCTATGTGCCAATTACCTATGGCATGCCGATTTTGTAGCGTTCGGGTGGGTTAGTGGCGCCGTAGCGGGTTGGCGACTGCGCTGCGGAATTTGTGCGTCGCGTAACCCACCAGACGGTGCTTGGTCTGCCCCATCTGCTGGGTTACGGCGCAGCTCCTGCGTATCGGCTGATCGCCCGTGGTCATGCGCCTGACCCACCCTACGAATTGCGGTGCCGCCAACCTACGGTTGCGATTGTTGGCGCAGGCGTACGGCGATATCCGGTTGGTCGATAAACAGGCCGTCGATCCCCGTCTCCAGGAAGGCGCGGACCTCCGCCCCGATATCGCCATGGGCTTGCGGATCGTCGCTGCTGCGCAAGTCGGCCGGCAGAAAGGTGTTTTCCGCGCGGAAGGTGTAGGGATGTACCTTGAGCCCGGCGGCATGGGCATCGGCGACCAAGGTGCTGACATTGGCCGGGTCGAGGTTGCCTTGGGCATCGCGGGGAATGATCAAGCTCTTTTCCGGGCCGATGCCGGTGGCGTAGCGGGCGATGTCGCGCAGGCCGGCCGGGGTGCCCATCTGCGCGTAACTCAAGCCCGTGCCCAGCACTTGCTGGTCGTAGGGCTGGCCGTCGACCCAGAGCAGCTGCACCAGGCGTATCGAGGTCAGGCGGCTGAGGGTCTTGAGGTTCTCCACTTCGAACGACTGGATATACACCGGCGCCCTGGCATCGCGGTAGCCATTCCTTCTGAGCAGTTTGACCAGGGTTTTTTCCAGGCCCAGACCGAGTTGCTGGAAATGGCTCGGGTGCTTGGTTTCCGGGTACAGGCCGATGGTGCGTTGCTGGCTGAGTTGCAGGCTTTTCACCAGGTCGATGATTTCCTGCAGGGTCGGTACTTCGAAGGCATTGTCCAGGCGCGCATTGCCCGGACGGATTTGCGGGATGCGTTCGATAGCGCGCAGGGTTTTCAGCTCGGCGAGGGTGAAGTCCTCGCTGAACCAGCCAGTCAGGGGCGCGCCATCGATCGTTTGCGTGCGCTGACGGTCGGCGAATTCGGGATGCTGGGCGACGTCGGTGGTCAGCCCCAATTCGTTGTCGTGGCGGGCGACCAGATGGCCGTCCTTGCTCATCACCAGGTCGGGTTCTATGTAATCGGCGCCCTGCAGAATCGCCAGGGCATAGGCGGCCAGGGTGTGCTCGGGCACATAACCGCTGGCGCCGCGGTGGGCGATGATCAGCGGCGTGGCCTCGGCGCGGTGTTCGCCGCGCTGCTTCAGGGGTTGCTGCTTGGCCCAGTCGATGGCGGCCTGCACTTTGTCCGGTACGGCGGCTGCGGCGCTCGCAAGGGGCGCGAGCGAGAGACCGATGCAGAGCATCCAGGCCTTGAACGAAGGATGGGTGAGGGTCATGGCGACTTCTCCTTGAGTGGTTGAATCTAGCCTGCACCCAGCTAGATGACGCTACGACGACGGTTCGACAACCGAGCTATGACATAGGTGCAGGCTGTGAACGCCTTGGCATAGCCTTGGCCCGGCTGCGCCGGAGGGTTGGGCTCTGCTATCCTCGCCGCCATGAAAAAGTCTCTTCCCCTCTGTCTGATCGCCGCCCTCGCGCAGAACCGCGTGATCGGTCGCGATAACCAACTGCCGTGGCACCTGCCCGCGGATCTCAAGCATTTCAAGGCGCTGACCCTGGGCAAGCCGATCATCATGGGGCGCAAGACCTGGGATTCCCTCGGCCGGCCATTGCCGGGGCGGCTTAATCTGGTGGTTAGTCGCCAACCCGGCTTGCAGCTTGAGGGCGCCGAAGTCTTTGAGTCGCTAGAGTTGGCCATTCAGCGCGCCGACAAATGGGCTCGCGAACAGGCTGTCGACGAACTGATGCTGATCGGCGGCGCGCAGCTCTATGGGCAAGCGCTGCAACAGGCCGACTGCCTGTACCTGACCCGTGTCGAGCTGAACCCCGAGGGCGATGCCTGGTTTCCCGAGTTCGATACTTCGACTTGGCAATGCAGCGCTTCCGAGGCTCATGAGGCGACGGAGCAAACTCCTGCATATGCCTTCGAGACCTGGACCCGCGGCTAATTTATAACCGCTTGCACCTTCCTTGATCCTGGCCAACTCGGGCGTCGTTCGCGGCGCCTATCCTTGTTGCCCGGCCACGATAAATCATAGGTTTACTCCCATGAGCGATGTCGATTCCGACAGCCCCGAGGCGAACGCTATCGCCGCGCTTTTTATCCGCCATCCGCTGTGGGAGGACGCCCTGGCGTTGTTGCTCGGCACCGCGATGGTAGCCCTGGGCATTACCTTCTACAGCCAGGCGGGTTTATTGACCGGCGGCACCGTGGGGCTGGCGTTTCTCTTGAAGTACCTGCTCGGCGCGCCATTCGGGCCGCTGTTCTTCCTGATCAACGTACCCTTCTATGCCCTGGCGATCTGGCGTATGGGTTGGCCGTTCACCCTGCGTACTTTTTGCGCCGTGGGCCTGGTGTCGCTGCTGGCCGAACTCACCCCGGGCTGGCTGGCCTTTGCCGAATTGAATGTGGTTTACGCGGCGCTGTTCGGCGGCTTCGCCATGGGCTTGGGTTTGTTGATGTTGTTCCGTCATCGCGCCAGCCTCGGTGGGGTGAATATTCTCGCGCTGTATTTGCAGGAGCGCTTCGGCCTGCGCGCCGGCAAGGTGCAGATGGGCATCGATGTGCTGATCGTCCTGGCGGCGGTGGCGATAGTGCCGCTGGACAAGGTCGTACTGTCGATTCTCGGCGCCCTGGCGCTGAATATGGTGCTGGCGATCAACCACCGCGCCGGGCGTTATATGGGGGTGAGTTGAGGGGGTGCAATCTTGTAGGGCGGACATGCCGAAGGCTTGTCCGCCAATGGTGACGGCGGTGGACAAAGCTTCGCTATGTCCACCCTACCAACGCGCGCCTCGTAGCCCGGATGCAATCCGGGGAGCGGTTTGCCAGGCGCCGGATTTCCCCGGATTGCATCCGGGCGACAAGAGCGGGTGGATCGCGCCGCGTAGAGCGGGCGCGCATGACTACTCAGGCGCCGCGCAGCAGTTGCAGCAGCGCATCGGCATCTACCTTGGCGCTCATTTCGCCGCCTTCCAGCAGGCTGTCGGCCAGGTCGCGTTTGCGGCCGTGCAGGGCGACTATCTGTTCCTCGATGGTGTTTTCCGTGACCAGTCGATAGATGGTCACCGGGCGCTGCTGGCCCATGCGGTGGGCGCGGTCGCTGGCCTGGTCTTCCACCGCCGGGTTCCACCAGGGGTCGAGGTGGATCACGTAGTCGGCGGCGGTCAGGTTGAGGCCACTGCCGCCGGCCTTGAGGCTGATCAGGAAGATATCGCCGACCCCGGCCTGGAAGGCATTGACGCGGTTCTGTCGTTCCTTGGCCGGGGTGGCGCCGTCCAGGTATTGATAGCTGATGCCCTGCTCATCGAGCCAGGCGCGGACGATGCTCAGGTGGTCGACGAACTGGCTGAACACCAGGGCCTTGTGGCGGTTTTCCAGCAGCTCTTCGACGATTTCGCTGAACGCCTGTAGCTTGCTGCCAGCGAGCGGACTGCCGGGGATCACCAGCGAGGGGTGGCAGCAGAAGCGCCGCAAGCGGGTAATTTCCGCCAGCACCTGCAAGGGTTTGCCGGCATCCGGCGCGAGCTGGTTGATACTTTCCACCGCTTGCTGGCGCAGGGCTTCGTACTGGTGCGCTTCGTCATCGGAGAGCGGCACCTTGTAGGTGATTTCGGTACGTGCCGGCAGCTCCTCGAGTACCTGGCTCTTCAGACGACGCAGGATAAACGGCTGGATCAGCGTCTTCAGGGCGCGGCGCGCGCCGGTATCGCCCTGTTCGATGGGGTTGGCGAAGCGCTGGGTGAAGCTCTCCTGGCTGCCGAGCAGGCCGGGGTTGATAAAGCGGAACAGGTTCCACAGCTCGCCCAGGTGGTTTTCCAGCGGGGTGCCGGTGGCGATCAGGCGGAAGTCGGCCTGCAAACCCATGGCTGCTTGCGAGCGCTTGCTCTGGGCGTTCTTGATCGCCTGGGCTTCGTCGAGCACCGCGCTGGTCCAGTGCTGGGCGGCGAAGGCGGCGCTGTCCTGTTGCAGCAGGCCGTAGCTGACGATCACCAGGTCGAGCGGGCCGAGGCCTTCCAGGCTGCGGGTCTGCTGGTAGTTGTGCAGCTTGAGGCTGGGGGCGAAGCGGCTGCTTTCGGCGTGCCAATTGAGCGCCACCGAGGTCGGCGCCACCACCAATTGTGGGCCGGCGGCGGCCCGGTGCAGCAGCAGGGCCAGGGTTTGCACGGTTTTACCCAGGCCCATATCGTCGGCCAGGCAGGCGCCGACGCCCCATTGCGCCAGGCGCGCCAGCCAGACGAAACCTTCGCGTTGATAGTCGCGCAGTTCGGCCTGCAGGGTGCTGGGCAGGTTGGGCTGATAGCTGCGCAGCGATTCGAGTTTGTCCAGATGCGCCTGCCACTGCGCGCCGGCCTTGAATTCGCCGACTTCCCCGGCCAAGGTGGCCAGCAGCGGTGCGGTCAGCGGACTGAGGCGGGCGCCCTGATCGGTGACCTTATCGGCCAGGACGGCCAGCTCGTCGAGGCGTTTGCGCAGGCTGTCGCTGAGCGCCAACCAGTCATGCTCGTTCAACTTGAGGAAACGTCCCGGGCTGGCCTTGAGCAGTTCCAGCAGCTGGCGCAGTTGCAGTACCCGGCCGTCGTCCAGGCTGATTTCGCCCTGCAGAACAAACCAGTCGCCCTGCTGTTTGAGGCCCAGCTTGAGCTGGCCAAGGCCGGTCTTGGCCTTGATGCGCATGCGCTCGCCCTCGGGCCAGACGCATTGCAGTTGCGCCTCGTCCAGGGCCTGCAGCTCGCTGAGCACTTGCAGGGCATCCTGGGGTTGTTCCAGCTGCCATTCCTGACCGTCGCTGTCGGCGCGGGCCAGCCCGGGGCAGGCCTCCAGCACCTGTTGCAATACCTGGCGTTCGCCAGACAGGTCGCGACAGACCTGGATGGCCTTGCCGTCCTGCTCGCCGAGCAGGTTTTCCGCACCCTGACCGGGGCGGAACCAGCTGCCCTCCGCCAGCGGGCGTACCAGCAGTTGCAGGCGCAGGCCGGCCTCCAGGGGCAGCAGGTGGGCGTAGAGGGTGGCGTCGGCGGGCATGCTGTCCAGATGCCCGGCCAGCTCGGGAATGTCCGAGTGGATCGGCAGCAGCGGCGCGATGGCGCCTATGGCCTCGACCAGTTGCGCCTTGGCCGACTGCGGCACGCTCAGGCCATCGCCGACGATATTGGCGATCTGCTGCAGTTCGCGGCTGACCGGATAGATCACCAAGCGGGTCGGGGTTTCCTTGCGCAGCAGTAGGCCATCGTCGTCGGCGATACCTTCGGGCTCGAGATGCAGGAGGATCTGCGCGTTCTTGACTTGCAGACGCAGGCTGGGCTGGCCGGCTACCAGATCGACGCGCACATCCGGCGCGTCGCTCCAGTACAGCGCCGGATGACCGACCAGCTTGGGCAGGGCCAGCTCGGCCGGCAGTTCGTAGTGGGTGCCGCCGTAATAGGCGTGGCTGCTCTGGATCATGCGGATCGCCTGGCGATCCTGCTCGCAGAGGAAGTCCAGGCTGTCGCCTTCTTCCTGCAAACGCTTGAGCGCTACGGCGCGGCCCTTGCTCCACTGGCCTTTGGCGCCGAGCTTCTGTTCGCGCGGCTCGACCCTGTCCATATAGGTGCCGAAGTCGATAAACCAGGCCAGGCGTGAGGTCTTTTGCACGGCTGCGCCGGTCGTGGTCTTGCCTGGCTTGAGCAGGCTCAGGGCCGTGAGCGCGTGTTGCCAGGCTTCTTGGCGCTGGTAGAGGTTGACTAAAGGCTGCAGGCCGGCACTCTGGTGCAGCTCGGCGAGTTGCCGGGGCAGACCGAACTGTACCGCCAGCAGCGCATCGAACTCGGCCGCCAGCCAGGCATAGCCCTGTTCGCTGAGTTGCTGGCGATGGCTTTGCAGACGTTCTTTCCAGGCGTTCTGGCGCGCCAGCGGTTCGTCCAGCCAGTACAGGCCCAGCGCGTGCAACAAGCCGTCCAGACCATTGAGGGTCGCGGGCAGCTGCAGCAGTTGCCCTTGCTGGATGTTGCCTTGCAGTTGTTCGAACAAGGCATAGAGGCTGGAGTAGGCCGGGCCGTAGCCTTCTTGCAGGCCCAGGGTCAGCGCCTGCTTGAGCTGGGGATAGTGTTGCGGATCGCCGGAGGCGATCATCGCCAGACAATAGAACGCATTGAGTACCGGCGGCAGATTGATCTTGCGCTTCTTGGTCTGCTTGCGCAGCAGCGCTATCCAGCTCTGCAGGACTTCCAGGGCTGGCTGGGTCTGTCCGCGCAGCATCAGCTCGATGACCTCGCGTAAAACGCTCAAGCCCTGCTGACCGAGCCGTTCGAGGGAGGGCCAATCGCCTCGCCAGACGGACTGCAACAGCACGTGCACATCCAGATCGCTGTCCGGCGCTTGTTCCCCGACCTGCTCCAGGGCCAGCTGGTAGGCCCGGCTGGCCGGCATCAGGTGTTGGTTGCACAGGTCCAGGTAGTCCTCTAGCAGTTGCAGGCGAATCGCCGTGGCGAGCAGCCCGAACAGCTGTTGCCCCGACGCATCTTCCAGCATCAGGGTGAGCGGGTGCAGGCCATGCAGGGCCGTGAGGGGAAAGCTTCTAGCGAAATAATCCAGCGACTGCTGCAGCGGTTCGGCCTGGCCGCTCAACAGATTGATCCAGAGTTCTTGCAGTACCCGCGGTTTTGAAGGCATCTGCCAGGAGCCGAGTGGCGGCAGGCTGGCCTGCAGGGTATACAACCAGGCCGCAGCATCGCGGGCACCGAGCAGGTGCAACATAACGGCAGTACGTTGCTGCGCCGCTACGCAGAAATACTGTCCTTCGCGCTGTTGCTCGACGACGACCCAGCCCAGCTTTTGCAAGGTATCCAGCAGCTCGGAGAGGAGGCTGTTGTCGAGCTGTTTGCCATTGGCGGCGCGGCTACCCATGTCCTTCAGCAGTTTCAGCAGCGCGGTCTTGCCCTTGCCGGGAAACGCAGTCACCAGTGCGTAGAGTACCGCCCGGCAGCTGTCGGGCAAGGCGTCGAGGCTTAGGCGGACGGCGTTCATGAAATTCCTTGTCGGTGGGAGGGCTGTGCGCGGATTTTATCCGGGACGGGCGGGCGCTGTACAAGCGGAAATCCCCGACGGCCCGAAGGGTGGTCGCCAGGGATGGCAGGCCATATAAAATGCCGTTCGCTTCGTCAAGCGAACGGCATTGCGCTTTGGTCAGGCTTTACGTTTGTGGATAGGTTACGGCACCAGTTTTTCCAGCAGCGCCTTGTCGCGTACCGCGCCCTTGTCGGCGCTGGTGGCGAGCAGGGCGTAGGCCTTGAGCGCGCTGGTCACCTTGCGCGCACGGGGGGTGGCGGGCTTCCAGCCTTGCTTGTCCTGCTCGATGCGGCGGTGCGCCAGTTCTTCGTCGGAGACCAGCAAATTGATGCTGCGCTGGTGGATGTCGATAAGGATCTTGTCGCCTTCGCGCACCAGGCCGATGGCGCCGCCGGCGGCGGCTTCCGGCGAGGCGTGGCCGATCGACAGGCCCGAGGTGCCGCCGGAGAAGCGGCCGTCGGTGAGCAGGGCGCACTGCTTGCCCAGGCCCTTGGACTTCAGGTAGCTGGTCGGATAGAGCATTTCCTGCATGCCCGGACCGCCTTTCGGACCTTCGTAGCGGATGATCACGATGTCGCCGGCTTTTACCTCGTCATTGAGGATGCCGCGTACCGCGCTGTCCTGGCTTTCGAAGATCTTCGCGCTGCCTTCGAACACCAGGATCGACTCGTCGACCCCGGCGGTTTTCACCACGCAGCCATCGAGGGCGATATTGCCGTAGAGCACGGCCAGCCCGCCTTCCTGCGAGTAGGCGTGCTCGACGCTGCGGATGCAGCCGTTTTCGCGGTCGTCGTCCAGGCTCGGCCAGCGGGTGCTCTGGCTGAAGGCGGTCTGGGTCGGGATGCCGGCCGGGCCGGCCTTGAAGAAGTGGTGGACGGCTTCGTCCTGGGTCTGGGTGATGTCCCACTGGGCGATGGCATCGGCCATGCTCGGGCTGTGCACGGTGGACACATCGGTGTGCAGCAGGCCGCCGCGGGCCAGTTCGCCGAGGATCGAGAAGATGCCGCCGGCGCGGTGCACGTCTTCCATATGGTACTTCTGGATGTTCGGCGCCACTTTGCACAGCTGCGGCACCTTGCGCGACAGGCGATCGATGTCGCGCAGGTCGAATTCCACCTCGGCCTCCTGGGCGGCGGCCAGCAGGTGCAGGATGGTGTTGGTCGAGCCGCCCATGGCGATATCCAGGCTCATGGCGTTCTCGAACGCCTTGAAGTTGGCGACGTTGCGCGGCAGCACGCTGTCGTCGCCTTCGCCGTAGTAGCGCTGGCACAGCTCGACGGCCAGGCGCCCGGCGCGCAGGAACAACTGCTCGCGGTCGGCGTGGGTGGCCAGGGTGGAGCCGTTGCCCGGCAGGGCGAGCCCTAAGGCTTCCATCAGGCAGTTCATCGAGTTGGCGGTGAACATGCCGGAGCAGCTGCCGCAGGTCGGGCAGGCGCTGCGCTCGTATTCGGCGACCTTCTCGTCGGAGGCGCTGTCGTCGGCGGCGACCACCATGGCGTCGACCAGGTCGAGGCCGTGGCTGGCCAGTTTGGTCTTGCCGGCTTCCATCGGCCCGCCGGAGACGAACACCACCGGGATGTTCAGGCGCAGGGCGGCCATCAGCATGCCGGGGGTGATCTTGTCGCAGTTGGAGATGCAGACGATGGCGTCGGCGCAGTGGGCGTTGACCATGTATTCCACCGAGTCGGCGATGATCTCGCGGCTCGGCAGCGAATAGAGCATGCCGTCATGGCCCATGGCGATGCCGTCGTCGACGGCGATGGTGTTGAATTCCTTGGCCACGCCGCCGGCTTTTTCGATTTCGCGGGCGACCAGTTGGCCCATGTCCTTCAGGTGCACGTGGCCGGGCACGAACTGGGTGAAGGAGTTGGCAACGGCGATGATCGGCTTCTTGAAGTCCTCGTCCTTCATCCCGGTGGCACGCCACAGGGCGCGGGCGCCGGCCATGTTGCGGCCGTGGGTGGAGGTTTTCGAGCGGTAATCGGGCATGGCGGTCAATCCTGCAAAGGCTTATCAGGTCACGGTCGCACAGGTATTCCCGGCGTCGGGCTGTTGCGTATGTTGAGCCGGGTTCGGGCCCATGGCAAACGGAAGTGACCATTTGCAGGGCGGCGACGGTGCACGGCGCGGGATTGGCGCAGGCCCGTCCGGGCTCGAAATCCGCCGATGGGGCAGGAGGCCTGGGATTCTAATCCCAGGCGGTAGGGCGATGAAAGCGCGGAGCGCTTAGTTAAGGCTATGTACCCGCGTTGTGTTGCCCGGAGCCTAAGCTCTTCGTAGGAGCTAGCTTGCTAGCGATCCAGCTCACAGCGAAAAGCATCGTCGGAGTGCCGAACCACAACAAGCTGGCTCCTACAGGCGCTGTGCATTGGCCTGTTAGTCATTGCAACAACCAATTGGGGCATAGCCTTAGTTAAAGTCCCCGCGCTTAGTTAAAGCGCAGGGCGCTTATTCGATCAGTTCGACGCCGCGCAAACGTTCGGCGCGGCGGCGCAGCAGCTCGATGGTCACCAGCAGGGCGATGGACACCAGAATCAGCAGGGTGGCGATGGCCAGGATGCTCGGGTTGATCTGCTCGCGCAGGCCCGAGAACATTTGCCGGGGAATGGTGCGCTGCTGCGGGCCGGCCATGAACAGGATCACCACCACCTCGTCGAACGAGGTGATAAAGGCGAACAGTGCGCCGGAGATCACCCCGGGGCGGATCAGCGGCATGATGATGTCGAAGAACACCCGCAATGGCGTGGCGCCCAGGTTGAGCGCGGCGCGCGCCAGCGAGTAGTCGAAGCCAGTCAGGGTCGCGGTCACGGTGATGATCACGAAGGGCGTGCCGAGGGCGGCGTGGGCGATGATCACTCCGAGGTAGTTGCCGGCCAGGCCGAGGTCGGAATAGAAGAAGAACATCCCCGCGGCGGTGATGATCAGCGGCACTATCATCGGCGACAGCAGCAGCGCGGTGATCAGCCGGCGGAACGGCATGTCGTCGCGGGCCAGGCCGACGGCGGCGCAGGTGCCGAGCACGGTGGCGAGGATGGTGGCGAATACGCCGATCAGAAAGCTGTTCTGAATCGCCAGAATCCATTTCGGGTCGCTGAAAATCTCCCGGTACCAACGCAGCGAGTAAGCCTCCGGCTGCAAGGTGAGCATGCCTTCGGTAAAGCTGAAGAACGGCTCGACGTTGAACGACAAGGGGATGATCACCAGGATCGGCATGATCAAAAACAGCAGCACCAACCAGGAGCTGGTTTTCAGCAACCAGGCGCCGAAGTGGTGCCAGAAACCGTAATAAGCGGGGATTTTGCTCATGGTCAACCCAATTTGATATTGCTGGCGCCGACGAAGCGGTCGTACAGCCAGTACAGCAGCAGAATCAGGCCGAGCAGCAGCGAGCCCAGCGCGGCGGCCAGCTCCCAGTTGTTCGAGCGCTGCATGTGGAAAGCGATGATGTTGCTGATCATCTGCCCGTCGGTGCCGCCGACCAGGGCCGGGGTGATGTAGTAGCCCACGGAGATGATGAACACCAGTAGCGCGCCGGCGCTCAGGCCCGGCAGGGTCATCGGGAAGTAGATCCGCGCGAAGGCCGGGATCGGCCGGGCGCCCAGGGACATGGCGGCGCGCAGGTAACTCGGATCGATGCCGCGCATCACGCTGTACAGCGGCAGGATCATGAACGGCAGCAGGATGTGGGTCATGGCGATGACGGTGGCGAACGAGGTGTAGAGGATCTCGAACGGTTGCTCGATGACGCCGACGCCGAGCAGGAACGAGTTGATCACCCCGTTGGTTTGCAGCAGGGCGATCCAGGCGGTGGTGCGCACCAGCAACGAGGTCCAGAACGGCAGCAACACCAGCACCAGCAGCAGGTTGGCGCGGTTGCTCGGCAGGCCGGCCAGGTAGTAGGCGAGCGGGTAGCCGAGCAGGGCGCAGAACAGGGTGATGACCAATGCCATGGTCAGGGTCTTGCTGTACAGCTGCAGGTAGATTTGCGTGTCTTCACGCACCTGAATGCCTTGCTCGGCATCCAGCTCCAGATCCAGGGCGGTCAAATAGTAGTCGTAGGTGTAGCGTTGGCCTGCGCGCTGGATGGCCATCCAGACTTCGGGTTTGCTCCAGTTGCGGTGGGCATCGAGCAGGGTCTGTGCGCCCTGGGACTCGAGTTGCTCCGGGGTCAGGCGTGCAACTTTACGCGCGCTGGATTTGACCACGCTGGACATGCCGGCCTGAGCGCGGTTGAACTCCTCGGCGAGTTTGCCGGAAAGGCGCTCTTGCGCCAGGCCGTGCAGCTCTTTGGCGAAGACATCGAGGGTTTGCTGGTCGGGCAGGGCTTTGCCGTCCCAGCGCTGCAATTCGCTCAAGGTCAGGGGAATCAGTTCCGCGACCGTCGGGTGATGCACGCTGCGCCAGAGCATGCTGGCGATGGGGGCGACGAAGGTCAGCAGGATGAAAACCAGCAGCGGCACCACGAACAGAAAGGCGGTCAGACGCTTTTTACGTCGGCCGCTGGCGGCTTGGCTGGCTTCGGTGGTGGACAGAGAGGACAAGCGACTTCTCCAGTCGTTCAGGGTGAAAGTGGGTTAGTCCGTAGGGTGGGTTAGCGGCGCTGGGCACCGGCCTGGGCGAGCGACGCGGTTTCTGTGCGCTGCGTAACCCACCGAGCGGAACCAGGTCTCCTCAATGGTGGGTTACGGCGCAACAGGTTTTGCGTGTACCCACAGTTGTGCGTCCTGCGCCTAACCCACCCTACGGACTGCTTTTACTTCAACAGCCACTCGTTGAATTTCTCGCCGAGGGATTCGCCGTAGTCGGCCCAGAACTCGGAGCCGGCCTGGATACCTTTGTCCAGGTGTGCGGTCGGCAGGTGCGGGGCGGCGGCTGGGTCCATCATCGGCGTGGAGGACTTGCGGGTCGGGCCGTAGGCCACGTCCGACATACCGGCCAGCGGCTTGGACTGGGTGGCGTAGGCGATGAACTTCATGGCCAGGTCTTTCTTCGGCGAGCCTTTCAGCACGGCCCAGGCGTCGAGGTCATAGACGTGGCCGTCCCAGACGATAACGAAGGGTTTGCCTTCCTGGCGGATGGCGTCGTAGAAGCGGCCGTTGGCCGATTGCACCAGCACCGCGCCGCCGTCGTTGAGCAGTTGCGGGGCTTGCGACCAGGAGTCGAACCAGACGGTATCTTTCTTCAGCGTGTCCAGCTTGGCGAAGGCGCGCGCCTGGCCTTCCGGGGTCGCCAGCACTTCATAGACATCTTTCGGGGCGACGCCGTCGGCCAGCAGTGCCCATTCCATGTTGACTTGAGGGCGTTTGCGCATAGCGCGCTTGCCCGGGATTTTCGCGGTGTCGAAGAAGTCCTCGATGGAGGAGGCGGTGGTGCCGCCGATGGTGTCCTTGTTGTAAGCGAACACCACCGACCAGACGATGTTGCCGACCGCGCAATCGTTGGACAGGGCTTCGGGAATGAAGTCCTCGGCGGCTGGAGTGCCGTCCGCGCCCTCTGGCAGGATGTCATGGTCAATGGTTTCCAGCAGGCCTTCGGAGCAGGCGCGTTCGAGGTCGATCACCTCGACGTCGACCACATCCCATTGCACGTTGCCGGATTCGACCTGGGCTTTCATTTCGGCGACGCCGCCGGAGTAATCCTCGAACAGCACCTTGACCCCGGTGTCTTTCTGGAAGGGATCGATCATGTGGTTTTTCTGCGCCGCGCCATAAGCGCCGCCCCAGGATACGACCGTCAGAGAGTCCTCGGCGCTGGCGGCGAAGGAGGCCGTACCCAATGCCGCTGCCAAAGCGAATGTGGAAAAGCGGGTGGTCAGTGTTCTAGCCATTGCTGTGCTCCATTGCTTCTAGTTTTAGGATTGGCAGGTTGCCGGAAACCCATTGCGCTAGGCCGTACCGGATTGAAATCGGTCAAGGAAGATGCGGACCCGCCTGGGTCGCACTTCCTTGCTCGATTCCGCCCCGGCGTTGCCGCCCGGCCGTCGCGCGCCGTGTTTTTCGACAAGCTGTCAGAGCGTCGTCGGAACCTCGTATCGATCCAGGGCCTGGCTGTCTTGCGGCAGCCAGGCCAGGGCGACCTCATCCTTGGCGCTGAGTTGCGGTGCGGAATTGTCGTTCATGTTTTTCACCACCAGCTCGGTACCGTCGGCGGTCTCGAAGTGGTAGCGGATGTATTCGCCGACATAGTGGCGGGTGACGAAACGCGCCATGACCTGGTTGCCGGCGGTGCCCAGGTGGTCGTTGAAGGTGAGTTTTTCCGGGCGTATCGACACGGTGGTGGGCAGGCCGACTTCCGTGCAGTTGGCCTTCAGCGTGCTGACCATGGCGCCGTCGTCCAGGCGAACCTGGACGGTCTCGTCGCCGACCGATTCGATCACGCCCTTGAGCTTGTTGCTCTCGCCGATGAAGTCGGCGACGAACAGGTTGGCCGGGCGCTCGTAGAGCACATGGGGAGGCGCGCATTGCTGGACGATGCCGTTATTGAACACGGCGATGCGGTCGCTCATGGTCAAAGCTTCGGTCTGGTCGTGAGTCACGTAGATCACGGTGAAGCCGAGCTGCTCGTGCAGGCGTTTGATCTCGAACTGCATCTGCTCGCGCAGCTTCTTGTCGAGGGCGCCCAGGGGTTCGTCCATCAGCACGATATCGGGCGCGAAGATCAAGGCGCGGGCCAGGGCCACGCGTTGCCGCTGACCGCCGGAAAGCTGGCCGGGGAAGCGGTTGCCGAAATCCAGCAATTCGACCAGCGAGAGGTACTCGTCGACCTTGGCGTTGATCTCGTCTTTCGGGCGTTTGCGGATTTTCAGGGGGTAGGCGAGGTTCTCGCGCAGCGTCATATGCGGGAACAGCGCATATTGCTGGAACACCATGCCGATATTGCGTTGATAGGGCGCGATGCTGGTGACCGAACGGCCATTGATCAGGATTTCGCCGCTGGTGACGTCTTCGAAGCCGGCGAGCATCATCAAGCAGGTGGTCTTGCCGGAACCCGAGGGGCCGAGCAGGGTGATGAACTCGCCCTTGGCCACATCCAGGTTGAAATCCTTGACCACCAGGTTCTTGTGGTCGTAGGTCTTCTTCACATTGGTAAATTGCAGGAACGGTTTGTCCCCAGCCTGGTCAGCCATACCCCTCCCCAACATTTCATAAACAGGTGTGCGGCTTTTGGCCTTCACCCAGTGACTCGCCATCGCTGGTAAGTCAGGTATTTTTTAGAAGCTTCCGTTTGGTGACGAGGCAATATCTGTGCCAAATGGCGATAAGAACCCCTTGTCGCCTGCAAACGCTGGCTTAAAGCCTAGCGTGGATTGGTCCATCCGCCAGCCGGATGTGGGAGTGAGTAACACTACTGGGCGGAAAGGGACACCTAGCGACACGTCCATGCAGTGTCGACGTTCCGTCGCGCTCGCGCGAAACGTCGACAGGCCCTGAGGAGGTGCGCCGGCTTAACAGGCCGTTGAAAAACGTAGGCGAGGCAGCCGAGACAATACCGATGGCGGCCCCGTAAAAACAGGCGAGAAACTTAGCGCAGCGAAGTAACAGCCAACGGCTGGCCCGTAGGGTGAGCGCAGCGAATCAAGCGGACTGGGCTCGCACGCGAGTTTACGTGCTGTAAATGAGCATTCCGACTGGGCTCGCATCCGAGCCTGTTTTTAACGCCGGATCGGCAACGCAGGTAGTTTTTCAACAGCCTGTTAACTGTTGGGCAGCAATCGGCAGGTCAGGCTCTTGATATAGCGGGTTTCCAGGATCGCCGGGTGGACCGGATGGTCCGGGCCTTGGGCGCCGCGTTCGA
Source organism: uncultured Pseudomonas sp. (assembly GCF_946885885.1). Next base: position 19,987 of record NZ_CAMPHN010000015.1, on the reverse strand, counting down.
GCAGTTGGATATTGCGGTCCAGATGGCGAGCGCTGGTCAGCAGGATGTTCTGCAGGTCGTCCTCCGGCAGGTGCATGGAGCAGGAGGCGCTGACCAGGATGCCGTCCTTGTTGAGCAGGCGCATCGCCGCTTCGTTGAGGCGACGGTAGGCGGCCTCGCCGTTTTTCAGATCCTTTTTGCGTTTGATGAACGCGGGTGGATCGGCGATCACCACGTCGAAGCGCTCTTCGGCGCTTTTCAGCTCCTTGAGCGCGGCGAACACGTCGCCTTCGATGCAGGCGACCTGTTCGGACAGGCCATTGAGGGCGGCGTTGCGCTCGACGCCGTCGAGGGCGAAGCCGGACGCGTCCACGCACATCACTTCAGTGGCGCCGAAGGCCGCCGCCTGCACGCCCCAGCCGCCGATATAGCTGAACAGGTCGAGTACGCGCTTGCCCTTGACGTAAGGCGCCAGGCGCGCGCGGTTCATGCGGTGGTCGTAGAACCAGCCGGTTTTCTGGCCTTCGATCACCGGGGCCTCGAACTTCACGCCATTCTCTTCGAGTGCCACCCACTCCGGCACCACACCGAAAGCGGTGTCGACATAACGTTCCAGGCCTTCGGCGTCGCGGGCGGCCGAGTCGTTCTTGAGCAGGATGCCGCGGGGCTTGAGCACCTGGATCAGCGCGGCCAGCACCTCGTCCTTGTGCCGCTCCATGGCGGCGGAGGCCAGCTGTACGACCAGAATGTCGAAGAAGCGGTCGACCACCAGCCCTGGCAGCAGGTCGGAATCGCCGTACACCAGGCGATAGCAGGGCTGCTCGAACAGGCGCTCGCGCAGCGACAGGGCGACGTTGATGCGGTGCACCAGCAGGGATTTGTCCAGCACGTGCTTGACGTCGCGCGACAGCACGCGCGCGCAGATCAGGTTGTTCGGGCTGATGGCGACCACGCCCAGGGGTTTGCCGCCGGCCGCTTCGAGAATCGCCTGGTCGCCCGCGGCAAAGCCGTGCAGCGGCGTGGCGGCGACGTCGATTTCATTGCTGTAGACCCACAGGTGGCCGGCGCGCAGGCGACGATCGGCATTGGCTTTTAGGCGCAGGCTGGGCAGGGACATGGGGTGGGCGCTCCGAAAAAAGAGCGGAAGTATACCAAAGGGCGCCCGAGCCCGCGGGGTTGGGCGTATCGTCGCGGCGATACGCCCGCTCGCTGTGCGATCAGGCCGCCAGCGCCTCGATCAGTTTCTGGTTGAACGCCGGAATATCGTCCGGCTTGCGGCTGCTGATCAGCCGGCCGTCGACCACCACTTCCTGGTCGACCCAGTTGGCGCCGGCGTTCTGCAGGTCGTCACGTAGCGATGGCCAACTGGTGATGGTTTTACCTTTGACCAGATCGGTGCTGGCGAGAATCCAGGCGCCATGGCAGATCACCGCGATCGGCTTGTTGGCGCGGGCGGCATCCTTGACCAGCTCCTGGGCCATCTCGTCCATGCGGATGGTGTCGGCATTGACCACCCCGCCGGGCAGCATGATGGCGTCGTAGTCGTCGATATGGGCGCTGTCGAACGTCTTGTCGACGGCGAAGCTATCGCCCGGCGTGGTGTGGTGCCAGCCGGTGACCCGGCCGGGCTTGGCGGAAAGAATCTCGGTCCTCGCACCGGCCTGCTCCAGCGCCCGTTTCGGCCCGGTCAACTCGGCCTGTTCGAAACCGTCGGTGACCAGCAGGGCGACGCGTTTGCCTTTCAGGGAATCGCTCATGCGAACCTCCTCACTGTGGGGTTAAGGCTTGTTCAATGTCCGACCCGACAGCCGATAAAAGTTCAGGTAAAAGCGCCAGCGCAGTTTTCGCGACAACTGGGTAGACTGTGAAAGTCATCACCTTCTCGTCGATGTCTCCATGGCTTACGAACTCTCCGCCGAACAGCTCCAAAAAGCCTTGCAAGGCATCAGCGTGCCGCCGCAGCCGCAAATCATGGTCGATCTGCAGATGGAGCAGTTCATGCCATCGCCGGATCTGCGCAGCATCGCCAAGCTGATCAGCCAGGACCCGGGGTTGTCCGGCGCCTTGCTGAAGATCGTCAATTCGCCGCAGTTCGGCCTCAGCGAGCGTATCGCCTCGATTCAGCAGGCGGTCGACTTGCTCGGCTGCGACACCGTGATCAACCTGATCAATGCCCAGTCGATCCGTGGCGAGTTGACCGACGAGGCCATCGTCACCCTCAATCGCTTCTGGGATACCGCCCAGGATGTGGCCATGACCTGCCTGAGCCTGGCCAAGCGCGTCGGCTTCCAGGCGCCGGACGAGGCCTACACCCTGGGCCTGTTCCATAACTGTGGCATCCCCTTGATGATCAAGCGTTTTCCCGGCTACATGACGGTGCTCGAGGAGGCCTATGCCAGCGCGAATGGCGAGCGCCGCGTGGTGGACACGGAAAACCGCCTGCTCAACACCAACCACGCGGTGGTCGGTTATTTCACCGCCAAGTCGTGGAACCTGCCGTTGCACCTGTGCGAGGCCATCGCCAGCCACCACAACGCTCTGGCGATTATCAGCGACGAGGCCGCGGATGGCCGCTTGAAGATGTTGCTGGCGATTCTGAAGATGGCCGAGCATGTGTGCGAAAGCCATCGGGTGTTGGGCAATCAGACCGAGGACCACGAGTGGCTGAGCATCGAAAGCCTGGTGCTCGAATATGTCGGTTTCTCCGAGTACGACTTCCAGATATTCAAGGAAAGCGTCCACGACCTGGGTATCGCTTAGCGGGCGCCGGCTCGTCGCCCCGGGGCATTCCTGCTAAGGTGGCGGCCGCCCATTCGTATGCCTGATCGATCGCCATGCCCGAACTCCCCGAAGTCGAAACCACCCGCCGCGGTATCGCGCCCTATCTCGAAGGTCAGCGTGTCAGCCGGGTGATAGTGCGCGAGCGGCGGTTGCGCTGGCCGATCCCCGAAGACCTCGATGTGCGGGTGTCCGGGCAGCGCATCGAATGCGTCGAGCGGCGTGCCAAGTACCTGTTGATCAAGGCCGAAACCGGCAGCCTGATCAGTCATTTGGGTATGTCCGGCAGTCTGCGGCTGGTCGAGTGCGGTTTGCCGGCGGCCAAGCACGAACATGTCGATATCGAGTTGGAGTCCGGCTTGGCGCTGCGTTACACCGACCCGCGGCGTTTCGGCGCCTTGCTCTGGAGCGCCGATCCATTAAGCCATGTGCTGCTCAGCAAGCTCGGCCCCGAGCCTTTGACCGAGCTGTTCGATGGCGAGCGCCTGTTCCAGCAATCCCGTGGCCGGGCGATGGCGATCAAGCCCTTTATCATGGATAACGCGGTGGTGGTCGGGGTCGGCAATATCTATGCGACCGAAGCGTTGTTCGCCGCCGGCATCGATCCGCGGCGCGAGGCCGGCTCGGTCTCCCGGGCGCGTTATATGACGCTGGCGGTGGAGATCAAACGCATCCTCGCCCATGCCATCGAACGCGGCGGCACCACGCTGCGCGATTTCGTCGGCGGTGACGGGCAGCCGGGGTATTTCCAGCAGGAGTTGTTCGTTTACGGGCGCGGCGGCGAGTTCTGCAAGTATTGCGGCAGCACCCTGCGCGAGGTCAAATTGGGTCAGCGCGCCAGTGTGTTTTGTCCGCGCTGTCAGCGCTGAGTTTCGCCTGTGATCCGAGGTGAATTGGCTGGACGTCGCCTGAGCAACACGAAGTTCAACGAAGTCCTGGGGCCGTTGGGCTTCGCTACGCTCAGCGCCAATCTACGGGATGGCGCTTGCAAGGCAATATGAATCTACAATTACCGAACTGGATTCGAGCAAAACAACAATAATAAAACCCGAGGTTCGCGATGTCCGGTAATTATCTGCCCCGCAATCTGCTGGCCGAAGCGCTCGGCCATGCCGTGCTGAAACTCATGGGCTGGCGCATCGAAGGGACATTGCCCAGGCTCGACAGGTATATCGCGATTGGCGCGCACCATACCTCGAACTGGGATTTCGTGATTTTCATCGCCTTCAAGTTCGTCCTGCGCCTGAATGCCCGTTGGTTCGGCAAACACACGATCTTTCGCCCGCCCTTCGGCGCGTTGATGCGCGCCTGGGGCGGTATCCCGATCCGCCGCGATCGCCAGGTCAATACCGTGGAGCAGGCGATCCAGGCGTTCCGAGAGCACAAGCAGTTCGTGCTGGTGCTGTCGCCCGAAGGCACGCGGAAGAAAGTCGAGCGCTGGAAAATGGGCTTCTATCACATCGCTGTCGGCGCCAACGTGCCCTTGGTCCTGGCCGCGCTGGATTACCAGAACAAGCGGGTGTTCATCGGCCCGACATTCTGGCCGACGGGGGACGAGGCGGCCGATCTCAAGACTATATTCGAGTTCTACCGGCCCTTTGTCCCGAAAAAACCTGAATATGCCTTTTATGGCGATTGACGGCCGTCACGCTGACAATTGCCGGAGCACTGTTATAGTTACCCGTACTGCCTCCTAATAGCTGAAGGATCGCCCCATGAAAGTGTTTCGTTCAACCGCTGTCGTCCTGGCGCTGACCACTGGCCTGCTGGCTTTGCCGGCACACGCAGAGGTGGTTCAGCAAAACGCGAGCGGCGACCCCATGTATACCGCCGATGCCCCCAAGGCCTTCTCCATGGTCGGCGACCTGCTGATCGCCCGGCCGTTGCTGATCGGCGCCACCGTACTCGGCGCGGGACTGTTCGTGGTCAGCCTGCCGTTCACCGCCGCCGGCGGCAATATCGGCGAAGCCGGCAAGGCGCTGGTCGTCGAGCCTGGCGCTGCGGCTTTCGTGCGCTGCCTGGGTTGCACCACCAGCGGTTATCGCAAGGACTGATGCCGTTCTGAATGCCTGAACCCTCCGTGCGCAATCCCCTATCCCGGTTGCGCACATTCGCCTGGATAGCGCTGTTCGCCCTCCTGGCGCTGAGCTTCTTCTTCAGCGCCGGTTGGCTCGCCCTATGCGCCGGGCTCGCGCTCTTTCTGTTCGGCATGCAATGCCTGGAAGAAGCGTTGCGTCAGCTGGCTGGCGGCCAGCTCGAACGGCTGCTGGCGCTGAGCACCGCCACCCCCTTCAAAAGCCTGATGTTCGGCGTGACCGCGACCATGCTGGTGCAATCCAGTTCCTTGGTATCGCTGTTGACCATCGCTTTTCTCAGCACCGGCTTGATCCAGTTGGCGGCCGGTATCGCGATCCTCTTCGGTGCCAACCTGGGCACCACCAGCGGCATCTGGTTGCTGGCCATGGCCGGTCAGAACGTCAGCCTCGGCCCGCTGGCCTTGCCGCTGCTGGTGTTCGGCGTGCTGGGCGGCTTCACCGGGCCGCGCGGCCAGGCGCTGGGGCGGCTCGCCCTGGGGGTGGCTCTGCTGTTCCTCGGTATCGAACAGATGAAGGCCGGCTTCTCCGAAGTGGCTGGCGATTTCGATCCTCTGCACTACCAACTGCCCGGCATAGCCGGCGCTTTGCTGTTCGCCGGGCTGGGCGTATTGATCACCGTGGTGCTGCAATCCAGCCATGCCACGCTGATGCTCACCCTCACGGCGCTGGCCGGCGGTCAGTTGGTGCTGGAGCAGGGCTTGGCGATTGCCATCGGCTCCAACCTCGGCAGTACCGTTACCGCGGTGATCGGCGCTCTGGGTGGGGCCCGTGCCGGGCAACGTCTGGCATTGGCGCATGTGCTGTTCAATCTGACCACGGGTATTTTGGCCCTGCTAATGCTGGTGCCGCTGGTCATGCTGGTGCAGGGGCTGACCACGCCGCTGGGCTTGGGCGATAACGCCTTGATCCAGTTGGCGCTGTTCCACACCCTGTTCAATGCGCTGGGGGTGGCGTTGTTCTGGCCTTGGCAGAGCAAACTGGCGAGCCTGCTGCAGCGCTGGTTGCCCGAACCGACGGAGCCGACCGTGCTGATCAGCGATATTCTCCCGTCCCCGTCCCCGTCCCCGGCGCAGGTCAGCCATGCCCGTTATCTGGACGACAATGCCCTGGCCAGCGCCGATACCGCGGCCAGCGCCGTGGTGCAGGAGCTGCAACACCTGGCGCGCCTGAGCCTGGAAGTCATCTGTCATGCGCTCTACCTGCCGGTGGACCAACTCAATCGCAGCGCGCCGGACGACAGCCTGCTGAATGCCCGCCCCGAACCCCACGCGCTCGACGCCGAGCAGCTGTATCAGCGACATATCAAGGGCGTGTATGGCGATCTACTGGCGTTTATGGGGCGTCTGGAAGTGACCCTGGACGAGGCCCATCAACAGTTCTGGGTACGCTGCCAGCTGGCCGCCTTGCAACTGGTGGACGCGGTCAAGGATGCCAAGCACCTGCAGAAGAATCTGGGGCGTTATTTAAGAGAGCAGGAAGGTGCCAGCCGCCAGGCCTATGTCGAACTGCGTCGGCACTTGCTGCATATGCTGCACGAAATGCGCGAGTTGGGGCGCATGGACTTACCGGAGCAGGCCTGGAGCGAGCGCCTCGATTTGCTCGACCGGCAGGCCGCCGATTTCGACAGCCGCTTCCGTCAGCATCTGTTCGCCCAGGTGCGTGAGCATCACTTGAGCGGCCAGCAAGCCGGCTCGCTGATGAACGATTTGGGTTACGCCAGCCGTATCACCCAGAGCCTGCGCAATGTATTGATGCTCGGTCAGGGCGAAGGCAACGAGCTGTTCCGCCCGTTGCGGCAGATGGTGGCCGAGGATGGCCCTTTGATTCGGCTGAGTTGAACGGTGCCTGTTAGGCCTTGCCGGTGATGATCAGATACTTCTCCATCAACTCCTCTTTGCTCTCGACGTTGTTCTCGTCGAGGGGGATGCAGTCGACCGGGCACACTTGCTGGCACTGCGGTTCGTCGTAGTGGCCGACGCATTCGGTGCACAGGTTGGGATCGATCACATAGATCTCTTCCCCCTGGGAGATCGCGCCGTTCGGGCACTCTGGCTCGCAGACGTCGCAATTGATGCAGTCGTCGGTGATGATCAGGGACATGAAATAACCACTCCTGCTGCGACCGCGATCGCAGCGTTAAACGCGCAAAGACAATGCGGCAAATTGTGCCGCATTGACGCCGCGCATGCACGTGGCTTGCGTCGGGAGCTAGCAGGCTGTTGAAAAACTACCTGCGTTGGCAATACTGCGTTAAAAACGGCCCGGGACTCGGCGTCTCAAAATGCTCATTTACAGCAGTAAACTCCGCTTTTTCGGCCGTTTTTGCCTTGTCTTGCCTGCCTCGCCAGCGTTTTTCAACGGCCTGCTAGTGCTTACTGCTTGAAACGTTCGGTCAAGGCAGCGCCCACGGCGGGGTGGACGAACTTCGAGATATCCCCGCCCAGGGCCGCGATTTCACGCACCAGGGTCGAGGAGATAAAGGAGTATTTTTCCGACGGGGTGAGGAACAGGCTTTCCACATCCGGCGCCAGTTGGCGATTCATATTGGCCAATTGGAATTCGTATTCGAAGTCCGACACCGCGCGCAGGCCGCGCAGCAGCACATTGGCGCCTTGTTCCTTGGCGAAATGCGCGAGCAGGGTGGAAAACCCCATCACTTCGACATTCGGCAGGTGCTTGGTCACTTCGCGAGCCAGTGCCACGCGCTGTTCCAGGGTGAACAGCGGGTTCTTCTTCGGGCTGGCGGCGACGGCGATGATCACGCTATCGAACAGGCGCGAGGCGCGCTCGACCAGATCGCCGTGTCCCTTGGTGATGGGGTCGAAGGTGCCGGGGTATAACACTCGATTCATCGCGATGTCCTGGCGGGTCCATTGGGAGTCGGATGGTAGCGCAGCGATCCCCTTGGGGCCAAGTCGGCGCGCGACTCAGGTTCTGCTGCGGGCCAACAGGTACAACAGCGCCGCGAGCGCCAGGCAGACCAGGGCGACCCAGTCGGCGATCACCACGCGGCGCAAGGCGTCGTTATAGCCGGGGCCGCTCCAGGCCAGCAGCAGAAAGCCGAGTACGCTGACCAGTCCGCCGAACAGGGCGAGGGGTTGCAGCGTCGGGCGCCAGGCAGCGTAGAGCATAAAGGCGCCGAGCAGGCCGAACAGCAGGGCGCGGCTGCGCATCAGCAGCAACAGGTTGGGATCCTCGAAGGACAAGCCATAAAGTGCCGCCAAGCGCTCGGCACCAAGCACGCCGCTGAGCGGCAGCAGATGGATGATGCCGGCGATTATCAGCAGGCCTGAAATGATTTTGGGTGCCATGCAAGGGGTTCCTATGTGACGGTTTCAAGTGGATAGCCGCTCGGCCAGTCGGGTCGCCAGCTTTGCCGTCAGGCCGTAGATCGACAGCTGCGGGTTGGCGCCGATGCTGGTGGGGAACAGCGAGCCGTCGTGGATCGACAGGTTGCTCAGCTGATGATGCCGGCCGAGGCTGTCGGTCACCGCCTGGCGCGGGTCTTCGCCCATGGCGCAGCCGCCCATCACGTGGGCGCTGCCCAGGCGGGTGCGGTAGATTTCCAGGCTGAGACCGTCGATCAGGCGCTTGGCCTCGTTCGGGGTCTTCGCGTAGCCGGCGTCGGCGTGCAGCGGCAGCACCGCTTGGGCCCCGGCGGCGAACTGGATCTCGGCCATGCTGTGGAAGGCGCGGCGCACGCCGTCCCAGGTGTAATCGGTCATTCGGTAGTCGAGCACTGGGCTGCCGTCGCCGCGCAGTTCGACCTTGCCCTCGGCGCTGTCGGGGTGGAAGCCGTCGCGCAGCAGGGCCAGCATCACGTTGGTATGCGGCAATTGCTCCATGCGTAACGCATTGTCGAGGCCGAAGCGGCCGAGCAGTGTGGCGGCCAGCGCCGGGTGCAGCGGCGGGACTTCCAGCTTGTAGGACATGCGCCCGGCGGTGCCGTCGTCCCACTGGAAGTGGTCGGAGTAGATCGACTGGGGCGCGCCGTAGAAGGGGTTGATCACCTCTTCGAACTGCGCGGCGGAGAAGTTCACCAGGTGCAGGTAAGTGCGCTTGCCGGTGCGCCGATGCGGATCGGGGGCGTTCGAGCGCAGCAGCAGGCCGGGGGTGTTGATGCCGCCGCCGGACAGCACGTAGTGCTTGGCCTTGACCAGAATCTTGCGGCCGTTGGGTGCCACGCTGCGTTCGTCCATGCCCAGGCATTCGATGCCGCTGACCCGCTCGCCGTCGAGCAACAAACGCTCGGCACGCGCCAGGTACAGTAGTTCGCCGCCTTTTTCCAAGGTCGCCGGAATGGTCGTGACCAGCATCGACTGCTTGGCATTGGTCGGGCAGCCCATGCCGCAGTAGCCGAGGTTCCAGCAGCCGCGCACGTTGCGCGGGATCACCTTGGAGCTGTAGCCGAGTTTGTCGCAGCCGCTGCGGATCACCTGATTGTTGGCATTGGGCGGCACGGCCCAGGGCGCCACGCCCAAACGCTGCTCCATGCGCTCGAACCAGGGCGCCATTTCAGCCGGGCCATGGCCCTGCACGCCGTGCTCGCGGGCCCAATGTTCCAGCGTCGGCGCCGGGGTACGGAAGCTCGAGGTCCAGTTGATCAGCGTGGTGCCGCCCACCGCGCGGCCTTGCATGATGGTGATGGCGCCGTCCTTGCTCATGCGGCCGATGCCTTCCTGATAGAGGTTGGCGTAGGCCTCGTGTTCGAGCATCTTGAAGTCGCTGCTGGTCTTCAGCGGGCCTTCCTCGATCAGCAGCACCTTGAAGCCGGCGGCGCTGAGGATTTCCGCCGTGGTGCCGCCGCCCGCGCCGCTGCCGACGATGGCCACATCGGCTTCCAGGGTCAGGTCGCTGTCGAGCCGCGAGCCATTGTAGGTTTTCCAGCCGCGGGCCAGGCCTTCGGCGAATAAATCAGGTACGGGCATTTAGGCAGCTCTCAGGCGAATTCATATTGGAATGGTTGGCTTCTAGCAGGTTGTCCGAGCATGGCCATCGACTTCAAATCGTAGGTTGGCGCTGAGGTACGAAGCCCAACAGAACCGCCCAGTTGGGCTTCGCCGAGCTCAGCCCAACCTACAAAATTCGTATTTTCGGACGGCCTGCTAGACTGTTATCGGCCCCGGATAACCGCAATGTGCCCAGGACTCCGCCCGGCCGTACCAACTCATCAGCACCAATTGCAGCAACGAGGCATGACCCATCTTCAGCAGGCCGATGGAGCTGTTCTGCCAACGCGCGAGAAAGGCCCGCACATCGGCCGCCGAGGCGTTTTCCCAACTGCCCCACACGCCGGTCAGCGGCCCGCGGGTCACGGGCATGGCCAGAACATCGAGCAGCTGTACGGTGAGTTTGAGCATCTCGGGCGACAGGTGGTTGAGGCTGTAGTCGAGGCTTTCCAGGGTGCCGTTGACGGCTGCAGGCATCTGCGCGGGTTTTACCGCGCCTTCCAGCAGTACCGGGATCAGTGCCTGCAGAAAGGGTAGATCGGACTCGCGGATCACCGCGAAACCTGCCAGCGGCGTGCTCGCCGAACAGCCGCTGAGGCTGGCGGTCAGCCCCGCGGTGGCGAGAAAGGCCGAGCCCAGCAGGCCGACCTTGAGCAGGTTGCGGCGTGATAGTTGCGGCGAATCAATAGAGGTGTCGTGCATCGTCAGGGTCGCTCGAGGTAGGAGCCAGCTTGCTGGCGATCAGGGCGTCAGCGAACGAACAGTTTGTAGACCAGCTTCTGCAACGCCGTGCCGTAAGGCGGGTAGATCAACTTGGCGGCGTTGAAACGTTGCTTGATCAGCACGCCCTTGGCCTTGCTGAACGTCAGGAACCCCTCGTGGCCATGGTAATGACCCATGCCGGACGGGCCGATGCCACCGAACGGCATATCGTCCTGAGCCACATGCAGCAAGGTGTCGTTCAGGCACACGCCGCCGGAGTGGGTTTCATGCAGCACCCGTTGCTGCTCGCGCTTGTCGTAGCCGAAGTAATAGAGCGCCAGCGGCCGGGCACGGCTATTGATATAGGCGAAGGCGTCGTCCAGGGTGGTGTAGGGGACGATCGGCAGCAACGGGCCGAAGATTTCCTCCTGCATGATTTTCATCTCGTCGCTGACGTCGAGCAGCAGGCTGAACGGCATGCGTCGGCCTTGGCTCTGCTGGTACAGCGGAAGAACGCTCGCGCCTTTGCTTTCGGCGTCCTTCAGGTAGCCGTTGAGGCGCATCTGTTGGCGTTCGTTGATGACGGCCGTGTAGTCCGGGTTGTTCTCCAGCTGCGGATAGAAACGCAACACGGCTGCGCGATAGGCCTCGACGAAACCCTCGACGCGCTCCTTGGGCACCAACACATAGTCCGGCGCCACGCAGGTTTGCCCGGCGTTCAGGGTCTTGCCGAAGGCGATGCGCTCGGCGGCGTCCGCCAGGGGCACGTCGGCGGAGACGATGGCCGGCGATTTACCGCCGAGTTCCAGGGTCACCGGGGTGAGATTTTCCGCGGCGGCGCGCATCACGTGCTTGCCGATGCTGGTGGCGCCGGTGAACAGCAGGTGATCGAACGGCAGTTTGGAAAACGCCATGCCCACTTCCGCCTCGCCGAGTACCACTGTCACCAGATCTTCAGGGAATACCTTGGCCAGCAGATCCTTGACCAGCTGCGAGGTGGCCGGGGTCGATTCGCTCATTTTGATCATCACCCGATTGCCCGCCGCCAGCGCGCCGGCCAGCGGGCCGATAGCCAGGAACAGCGGGTAGTTCCACGGCACTATCACCCCGACCACGCCGAGCGGCTGGTAGATCACCTTGGCCGACGCCGGCATGAATTGCATGCCGACGCGGCGGCGTGACGGCTTCATCCATTTCTTGATGCGTTTGCTCGCGTAGTGGATGCCGTGCAGGCTGGGCATCAGCTCGGCGAGCAGGGTTTCGTCGGCGCTGCGGTTGCCGAAGTCCTGAGAAATCGCCTGGACCAGCGCCTCGCGCTCGTCGCGCAGCATCTCGGCGAGCGCCTCGAGCCACATGATGCGTTGTTCGGCGGAGGGCATCCGGTTGGCCTCGAATGCCTGGCGCTGCTGCGCGAAGCTGGCCTGCAACTGGTCGATCTGTTGCTGGTTTTGGTGGAGGTGGGCAATGTCGGCAACCATGCGGATTCCTCGGCGTGCTGTGACGGAAGTCGGCTCGCCGGGGCTGGCGAGTAAGCGCTTGCGAAAAGGGCTGCTGGATTTTTAGAGCAATTGCTCTAATCTGTCAAATCACAAGAGAACCAACGGTCTGTCGGCTAGCACTTCAGGCGCCCGACCCTGTACCTTTGCCGGGCTTAGCAGGCCGTTGAAAAACTACCTGCGTTGGCCCTCTTAATAAAAGAGAGGGGCGTTAAAACAGGCTGGAGCGCCAGCCCGGTCGGAAGCCGCTTGCGGCTAACGCGCTTCAGCGCGGCCCGTAAGGCGAGCGGAGCGAGTAATGCTCATTTACAGCGCGTGAACTCGCGTGCGAGCCCAGTCCGCTTGATTCGCTACGCTCACCCTACGGGTCAGCCGTTGGCTGTTACTTCGCCGCGCTACGTTTCTCGCCTGTTTTTGCGGGGCCGCCATCGGTATTGTCTTGCCTGCCTCGTCTACGTTTTTCAACAGCCTGTTAGAGTCGAGATCGAGCGTTATGGCCATTCCACCGAAAACCCGCGAACGTATCGTCCGGGCCAGCCTGGAGCTGTTCAACGCCCAGGGCGAGCGCGCGGTCAGTACCAATCACATCGCCGCGCACTTGGGGATTTCCCCGGGCAATCTGTACTATCACTTCCGCAACAAGCAGGCGATCATCGCCGAGCTGTTCTGCCAATACGAAGCCCAGGTCGATGCGTTCTTGCGCCGGCCCGGAGCCCGTGCGCTGACCATCGACGACAAGACCTTCTATCTGGAGGCCGTGCTGGCGGCGATGTGGCATTACCGCTTCCTGCACCGCGACCTGGAACACCTGCTCGACAGCGACCCGGCGTTGGCCGAGCGCTACCGGCTATTCGCCAAACGCTGCCTGGTGGGCGCCCGGGATATTTACCAAGGCTTCGTCGACGCCGGCATCCTGCTGATGGACCCCGCGCAGATCGAGGCCTTGACCCTTAACGCCTGGATCATCATGACCTCCTGGGTACGCTTTCTCTGCACCGCGCGCAGCAACCCGGGCGACCTCAGCGAGGAGATGCTGCGCCGCGGCATCTATCAGGTCTTGGCGCTGGAAGGCGGTTATATCGCGCCAGAGGCGCGGGACGCGGTAGAGGCGCTCTACCGCAAGCTGCATGTGCCGCTGGAACAGGTGATTTGAACCCCAGGCCTAACATGGTGGGGGCATCGCCATAGTAGTCATGTAGGGCGGGTTAGTGGCGCCTGATACCAAGTCCGGCAGGCGCCGCGGTTTCTGTGCGCCGCGTAACCCGCCGAGCGGAATCAGGGTTGCCCCCTTTGGCGGGTTACGGCCGATTTGCACCATGCGCCTAACCCGCCCTACGCGAAGCTCAACACTTGACCCGAACGGTGGGTTGTTAGCCATTCGCCCGCGCCGCCAGCCACTGCGGGATGCGCTGTTCGAGGTAGTAGACGGGGCGGCGCGGCGAGCCTGCGACGAAACCGACATGGCCACCATGATCGTGCAATTCCATTTCGGTGCTCGCCGACAGCTCGCTGGCATCCGGCACGCTGTGGCTGAACACGAAGGGATCGTCGGCGGCCTGGACGATCAGGGTCGGGGTCTCGATCCGGCCTAGGAAGTAGCGGCTGGAGGCGCGCTTGTAGTAATCCTGGGCATCGGCATAGCCGTGCAGCGGCGCGGTGATGCGGCCGTCGAACTCCCAGAACGTGCGCATACCATCCAGCGGCCCGAGTTTCTCCAGGATCGACAGGCGATCGGCCTGGCCCTGATGGCTGAACAAGCGTTGCTTGTCCTTCACGTAGGCGATCATCGCGCGCATGAAATGCGCCTGGTAAATCCGCGAGAAACCCAGGCCGATACGGTCGGCGCACTGGTCCAGGCGGAACGGCACCGACACCGCCACCGCGCCCTGCAGTTGGCTGTCCGCGCCGCTTTCGCCGAGGTATTTGAGCAGCACATTACCGCCCAGGGAGTAGCCCACGGCATACAGCGGCGCCATCGGCCGTTGCGCGCGCAGGTGACGCACGGTCTCAGCCAGGTCCTCGCTGGCTCCGGAGTGGTAGCCGCGCGGCAGCAGGTTGGGTTCGCCCGAGCAACCGCGCCAGTTCAGCGCCGCGCTGGCCCAGCCCTGGGCGGCCAATGTCTGCTGCAAACCCAATGCGTAGAGCGAGTTGGACGAGCCGGTCAGGCCGTGCAGCACCAGCACCAGGGGCGCCGTCGCCTCATGCGGGCCGTACCAGTCGAGGTCGAGAAAATCCCCATCCTCCAGCCATAACCGCTCCCGCTGGCGTTGCAGCGCCGGCGGTTTGCGGCACATCGGGTTCCACAGCGTTTGCAGATGCGGGCCGGGTAGCCACCAGGCGGGTTTGAAGGTCGGGTTCATGCTTAGCGCCCAAGCCCTGCCAGCATCTCACGGAAGCTGGCCAGCCCGGCCTCGCGCAGGGTGGCACAGAGGCTCCAGACCTTGGAGGCGATGGCATGGGGCACGGGGCTCATAACGAAGAGGCCTGCTGATTCAGATGGGCCTGCCCGGCTGGGGTCAGGCGATATTTTTGCAGCCGACTATTGGGTTTGTCCGGCAGGGTGTATTCGATCAGACCGGCGGCCAGGCGTTGGCGCACTACCTGGTTGAGCGGTCCGGAGACGCTGCGCTGGCCGAGCGCGTGAGACAGTGCCGCCTTGCTTTGGGCGCCAGCCTGCAGGCGACGCAGGGCCCGCTGCTGCAATGACTCTGGCTGCGACCCTGGCTGTGACTCTGGCTGTATCAAGGTCGCTTCCAACTTCAGTGCGGGCAAGGTAGCGCTCACCCCTGAGAGCTGAGGCAACATCACCGTCACCCGGAAGATCGACTCCTCGCTGAGTATCGGGTCCTGGCCGCCAAAGGCGCGGGCGTACTTGAACAGGTTGCGCACGCCGGAGCCCAGTTCCTCGGCCCACTGCATTTCGCGGAACACCCGGGCGATGGCGGGGTTCTTTGGCGAGGGGGCGAAGTCGTCCGGGCGCAGCAGGCCCATGCCGTGCGGGTTGTTGCTGTTCTCCGTGGTCACCCGGTCGCGCTGGATGATCAGCTTGGCCGGGAACGGGTTGAGGTATTCGCGGTGGATCAGCAGGTTGGCCACCACCTCGCGGAAGATCCGCTCGCGCAGGCTGACGCGCTGATCGCTTTCGAGATAGAAGGGATCGGCGATGTGCTTGCCGACGAAGGCCATCAGCCGGTCATAGCTTTCCAGCAGGTTGGTGCGGATATCGTCGCGGTCATCGTAACGGTCGAGGTTGTGCACCCGCAGAATGGCGTCGGTGCGGTGGTGCGGTACCACGCCCAGCAGGCTGATCGCGGGCAAGCCCGCTCCTACAAGAGCATTTCGCGGCCACCGCCCGGTCAGCAGGCTCATGCCGACGCCTTGGCCCTGCGCCCACGCGCCTTGGGCTGGGCGGCACGCTCGGCGCGGATACGCTCCAGCAGCACACTGGCCGGTTCGTCATTGGAGTCTTGCGCCACCGACTGGCCGGAGAAGGCTTTTTTCAGGGTGAATTGGCGCAGGGCTTCGGCCTGTTGCAGGGAATGGGTGATGGGGTTCTGGTTGGGCTGTGGCGTCATGGGCGGCCTTGCCTTCCGTGCCGAGAGAGCAGGTAAGGATAGTAACCGGCGCGCGGGCTAAAGCGTAGGTGGACTGGTGCTGTTAGTTGTTGGTGGGTTACCCCGCTACGCGGCTAACCCACCCTTCTGATAGACGCCCTACGCCGCTGCTGAACGCTGCCACAACGCGTAATACACCTGGCCGGCTTTCTGCTCGCGGTGCAGGCGCCAGTTGCCCGGCATGCCGAGGCTGGAGGGTGGGTTTTCGCTTTCGGTATACACCCAGGCGTCGGTGGCGAGCCAGCCCTTTTCTTCCAGCAGGTTACAGGCGGGCAGCAGCAGGTTCTGGCTGAACGGCGGGTCGAGAAACACCAGGTCGAAGGGGCTGGCCGGCTGGCTGCTCAGGTAGGCGATGGCATCGCTCTGAATCAGCTTGCCGTTGTCGCAGGCCAAGGTTGCCAGGTGGCTGCGCAGGCTGGCGACGGCGGCGGGGTTGAGGTCCAGTGCCAGGGCGTTGCCGGCCCCGCGCGACAGGGCTTCGAGGAACAGCGCGCCGCTGCCGGCGAAGGCGTCGAGCACCTTGGCGCCTTCGACGTAGGGCGCCAGCCAGTTGAACAGCGTTTCGCGCACGCGGTTCGGCGTCGGGCGCAAGCCGGCGGCCATGGGGAAGTCGAACTGACGCGAACGCCATTGCCCGCCGATGATCCGCAGCCGGCCGTCGCCGCCGTGGGAGGGTGCCGCTTTGCTGGGTTTGCGCATCAGTGCTCCGGTACGCCCGAGGGCAGTTCGACGGGTGCGTCGCTGGGTGGCGGTAGCTCTTTCTGTTCGACCGTGGGGCCGGCGCTGACGATCACCAGCCCGTCGACATCGAGGTGCTCGGCCATCGCCGCTTTCACCTGCTCGGTGCTGAGTGCCTGCACCTCGCGCATAAAATCTTCCAGGTAGCTCAACGGCAGATCGTAGAAGCCGATGGAGCCGAGTTGGCCGACGATATCGGCGTTGCTCGCGGTGGACAGCGGGAAGCTGCCGGCCAGTTCGCGCTTGGCGTCCTCCAGCTCCTGCTCGGTCGGGCCGTTGGCCAGGTAATCGCGCATCAGGTCCTTGATCAATTGCAGGGTGCCGGCGCTGAGCTCGGCGCGGGTTTGCAGGTTGATCATAAATGGCCCGCGCGCCTGCATGGCGCTGAGGCCGGAGTAGACGCCATAGGTCAGGCCGCGTTTTTCGCGGACCTCGGTCATCAGACGGGTGCCGAAACCGCCGCCGCCGAAGACCTGGTTACCCAGGTAGAGCGCGGCATAGTCCGGGTCGCTGCGCTCGATACCCAGCTGGGCGATCATCAGGTGGGTCTGGTTGGACGGAAACTCGATATGGCTGAGACCGGCTTCCGGGGTTTGCGGCTCGCCGATCTTCGGTAGCGCCGGGCCGCGTGGCAGGGCGGCGGATACTTGCGCGGCGAGGGCTTCGGCTTCGTCGCGGGAGAGGTCGCCGACCAGGGCGATCACCGCGTTGCCGGCGGCATAGGCTTTGGCGTGGAACGCCTGCAACTGCTCGCGGCCGATCTGCGGGATCGATTCGGCGCTGCCGTCGCTCGGGTGGCCATAGGGGTGGCCGCCGTAGAGGCGTTCGAACAGCTCGAGGCTGGCCAATTTGCCCGGGTTTTGCTTCTGATACTCGAAACCGGCCAGCAGCTGATTCTTGATCCGCGCCAGCGAGTCTTCGGGAAAGGTCGGCTGGCCGAGCACCTGGTTGAACAGCGCCAGCGCGGGCTCGCGCTGCTCCGCCGCGCTGAGGCTGCGCAGGCTGGCCACCGCCATGTCGCGGTAGGCGCCGTTGCCGAACTCCGCCCCCAGGCTTTCGAAACCGGCGGCGATGGCGCCGACGTCCTTGCCCGGCACGCCTTCGTTGAGCATGGCGTTGGTCAGCATCGCCAGGCCGGCTACGCCGTCGTCCTGGCTGCTGCCGGCGGCGAAGGTCAGGCGCAGGTCGAACATCGGCAGCTCGCGCGCTTCGACGAACAGCACTTCGGCGCCTTCGGCGGTGCGCCAGGTCTGGATATCCAGGTCGCGCCGGCTCGGCGCCTGGTCGCCGAGTTCGGCGAGCGAGGCGATCGATGTGGCTGCGTCCGGCAGCGCAGCCGCCGACGGTGCGGCGACCTCGGGTTCGTCGAGCGTCAGCGCGAGCATCGCGACCAGCGCCGCGATCACCAGGCCGAGCAGGCCATAACGCATGGCGTTGCCCTTATTCATCGTCCTTCTCCTCGGGCAATACGTAGGCGACGCTCAAGCGGTCGCGGGTAAAAAAGCTGTTGGCCGCGCTTTGGATATCCGCCGGGGTGACGACCTCCAGATCGGCCAGTTCCTGGTCCATCAATTTCCACGACAGGCCGACGGTCTCCAGTTGGCCGATGGCGGTGGCCTGGCTGGTGATCGAGTCGCGATCGAAGACCAGCTCGGCGATGACCTGGGCGCGCACCCTGGCGAGCTCTTCTGCGGATGGCGGGTTTTGCTGCAAGTCCTGCAACTGGCGCCACAGGCCGGCTTCGACCTGCGCCAGGGTTTTGCCGGTTTGCACGTTGGGCGTGGCGGACAATACGAACAGGCTGTCGCCGCGCTGGTAGGCGTTGTACCAGGCCGAAGCGCTGGCAACCAGTTCCTCGCCGCGCTCCAGGCGGGTCGGCAGGCGTGCGCTGTAACCGCCGTCGAGCAGGGCGGCGATCAGGCGCAGGGCGTGCACTTGGCGCGGCGACTCGGCGGTGGCCACGCCGGGCACGTTGAAGCCCATCATCAGGCTCGGCAACTGGGTCCGCAGGTGCAGGGTGATGCGCCGCTCGCCAGGGGCATCCAGTTCCAGTGGGATTTTCGCCGGCGGCACCGCGCGCTTGGGGATATCGCCGAAAAAGCGCTCGGCCAGCACCTTCACTTCGCTGGCGCCGACATCGCCGACCACCACCAGGGTGGCGTTGTTCGGCGCATACCAGGCTTCGTACCAGGCGCGCAGGTCCTCGACGGTCATGCGCTCGATGTCCGCCATCCAGCCGATGGTCGGCGTGTGGTAACCGCTGGCGGGATAGGCCATGGCTTTGAAGCGTTCGAAGGCCTTGCTCGACGGGTTATCGTCGGTGCGCAGGCGGCGCTCTTCCTTGATCACTTCGATCTCGCGGACGAACTCCTCGGCCGGCAGCTTGAGGCTGGCCAGGCGGTCGGCTTCCAGCTCCAGGGCGACGGCCAGGCGGTCGCGGGCCAATACCTGGTAATAGGCGGTGTAATCGTCGCTGGTAAAGGCGTTCTCTTCGGCGCCGAGTTCACGCAGGATGCGCGAGGCTTCGCCGGGGCCGAGCTTGCGGCTGCCCTTGAACATCATGTGCTCGAGGGCATGGGACAAGCCGGTCTGGCCGGGCGATTCGTAGCTGGAGCCGACCTTGTACCAGAGCTGGGACACCACCACCGGGGCGCGGTGATCTTCGCGGACTATGACCTTGAGGCCGTTGTCCAGGGTGAACTCGTGGGTCGGCTGAGGGGCTGCGGCCAAGGCCAGCAGCGGCATAAAGGCAGACGCGAGCAATACGGCCGCGGCGCGTTGGGCAATCGTTTTCATCAATTGTGGACCTGTCGGACGGGCCCGTGTGATCTTAGCGTCGTCGGGCGCGGAGGTGCTAGGATACGCATCCGTTTTACTGGCGGCCACGTCTGGTAAGTCGTCTACCTGTTACTGCACGGTTTCTTCAGCTTTATTCGGCTGCGCGGTTAACGGTCTAGACCCGCCTGCTGGCGCCTCGCACCCTTGAGATAGCCGCCTCCATGCCAGGTTCCTCTTCATGTTAGGTTCCAACGACGACAAGAAAACCCCCAGCGCGGCCCCCGCGTCCGCCGCCGACAAGCCCGCCGAGAAGAAAGACCTGTTCGGCTGGCTGCGTAAAAAGCCGCAAGCGGGCAGCGCCGAGCCTGCGCCTGCCGTACCGGTCACGCCTGTCGAGGTGCCCGCTGTCGAGCCCCGCGCGCCTGCAACGGCTGCGCCCGAGGCCGCCGCGCCGCAAGCGCCCGCCGCTGTTACCCCCGAGCCTACGATTACAGCGCCTGCACCCGTTGAGCCTGTCGCCGAAGCCGCGCCTGCGCCGCGGCCTTCACGCTTTCGCATCAACGCCGGCCGCGAAGTGCTGCACGCGCATGTCGATCTGCCCGTGCAGCCCGAGCCGGTTGCGCCGGTTGCGCCGGTGCCCACAGCGCCGGTGCAGGTGCCGGTCGAGATTCCGGCTCAACGCAGCGAAGAATCGTTCGCGAACTTTTTCGACCGCCTCAAGCAGGGCCTGTCGAAAACCAGTGCGAGCATCGGCGAAGGCATGGCCAGCCTGTTCCTCGGCAAGAAGGCCATCGACGACGACCTGCTCGAAGAGATCGAAACCCGGCTACTGACCGCCGACGTCGGCGTCGAGGCCA
>NZ_CAMPHN010000014.1 GCF_946885885.1 uncultured Pseudomonas sp. | reverse complement strand
GTGCGGTGGTCGGGTGGGTGCCGGTGCCGAACGCCAGGCCCGGATCGAGCAGCAGATTGACCGCATCCGGTTCGGGGGCGGCATGCCAGCTCGGCACTATCCACAGGCGCCGGCCGAAACGCATCGGCTCGAAACCGTCCATCCAACTGCGTTCCCAGTCCTGATCGGCGATCACCTCGGCATGGTGTTCCGGCAGGTCGGCGCCGGTCAGCAGTTGCAGATGGGCGAATACCGCATCGGCTTCGGTGTCGGCTTCGAACAGGGCGAGCAGGTGGGTGTGCGACCACAGCGGCGTGGTGCCCAGGTCCGGCTCGAAAATCGGCTGGTCTTCGGCGTCCATGAAGGTTACCGAGACGGCGCCCACTTCCAGCAACGCGTCTTCATAGGTTTGCGCCTGCTCCGGGGTGATGGCGAGACGGACTTGTAACCAGGGCATAGGCTTTCCTTCGGCAAGCAGCTGCAAGCTTCAAGCTTGAAGCCGCAAGAAAAAACGAGGGAGCGGACTGGCCGCTCCCTCGTGGGTTGCACATCATACTTCTTGCAGCTTGCAGCTTGCAGCTTGCAGCTCGATTTAGTGCTTATCCATACCCAGTTTCTTTTCCAGGTAGTGGATATTCACGCCACCCTTGCAGAAGCCTTTGTCGCGGACCAGGTCGCGGTGCAGCGGCACATTGGTCTTGATCCCGTCGACCACGATCTCGTCCAGGGCGTTGCGCATGCGCGCCATGGCTTCTTCGCGGGTCGCGCCGTAGGTGATCAGCTTGCCGATCAGCGAGTCGTAGTGCGGCGGTACGCTGTAGCCGCTGTACAGGTGCGAGTCGACCCTTACGCCATTGCCGCCCGGGGCATGGAAATGCTTGACCTTGCCGGGGCAGGGCATGAAGTTGTCCGGGTCTTCGGCGTTGATCCGGCATTCCAGGGAATGGCCGCGGATCACCACGTCTTCCTGGGTGAACGACAGCTTGTTGCCGGCGGCGATGCTGAGCATCTCCTTGACGATGTCGATGCCGGTGACCATTTCCGATACCGGGTGCTCGACCTGAACGCGGGTGTTCATCTCGATGAAGTAGAAGTTGCCGTCTTCATAGAGGAACTCGAAGGTGCCGGCGCCACGGTAGCCGATCTCGATACAGGCATCGACGCAGCGCTTGAGCACTTCGGCGCGCGACTGTTCGTTGATGAACGGTGCCGGCGCTTCTTCCAACACCTTCTGGTGACGGCGCTGCAGCGAGCAGTCGCGGTCGCCGAGGTGGACGGCGTTGCCCTGGCCGTCGGACAGTACCTGGACTTCCACGTGACGCGGGTTGCCGAGGAATTTCTCCAGATAGACCATCGGGTTGCCGAATACCGAACCGGCTTCGCTGCGGGTCAGCTTGGCCGATTTGATCAGGTCTTCTTCCTTGTACACCACGCGCATACCGCGACCACCGCCGCCACCGGCGGCCTTGATGATCACCGGGTAGCCGACATCACGGGCAATCGCCAGGGCGACTTCCTCGTCTTCCGGCAGCGGGCCGTCGGAGCCGGGTACTACGGGCACGCCAGCGCGCTTCATGGCGTCCTTGGCCGAAACCTTGTCGCCCATCAGGCGGATGGTTTCGGCTTTCGGGCCGATAAAGGCGAAGCCGGAGTTTTCGACTTGTTCGGCGAAGTCGGCGTTTTCCGCGAGGAAGCCGTAGCCGGGGTGGATGGCGGTGGCGCCGGTGACTTCGGCGGCACTGATAATCGCCGGGATGTTCAGGTAGGACAGGGCGCCGGAAGCCGGGCCTATGCATACCGATTCGTCGGCCAGGGCCAGGTGCATCAACTCGCGGTCGGCGGTGGAGTGCACCGCAACGGTTTTAATGCCCAGCTCTTTGCAGGCACGCAAGACGCGCAGGGCGATCTCGCCGCGGTTGGCGATCAGAACTTTTTCCAACATCGCAGGCTCTCCGCAGTTCAAACGATAGTGAACAGGGGTTGGTCGTATTCCACTGGCTGACCATTTTCGCCCAGGATGGATTCGACGACGCCGCTGGCTTCCGCTTCGATGTGGTTCATCATCTTCATCGCTTCGACGATGCAGAGGATGTCGCCTTTCTTCACGGTCGAGCCGACTTCGACGAAGTTGCTCGAGGTCGGGCCGGCGGCGCGGTAGAAGGTACCGACCATCGGCGAACGCACCACGGTGCCGTTCAGCTTGGCGGCAGCCGGGGCTGCGCTTTCGGCCGCGGCCGCGGCTGCGGCGATCGGTGCGGCGGCCGGCGCCGGTGCAGGCGCCTGGGCATAGACCGGCTGCTGGGCGTAGGCTGGTTGCTTGCCGTGGCGGCTGATGCGCACCGACTCTTCGCCTTCGCGGATTTCCAGCTCGTCGATGCCGGACTCTTCCAGCAGTTCGATCAATTTCTTAACTTTACGAATATCCATAGGTGTTCAACTCCCAGTGAGGTCAGGGCCGTTCAAGTTGTTCGAGCGCGGCCTCCAGGGCCAGCCGGTAACCGCTGGCGCCAAGGCCGCAGATCACGCCTACGGCTACATCGGAAAAGTAGGAGTGATGGCGGAATGCTTCGCGCTTATGCACATTGGACAGATGCACTTCGATGAATGGGATGCTCACTGCCAGCAATGCGTCACGTAATGCGACGCTGGTGTGAGTAAAAGCGGCTGGATTGATCAGGATAAAGTCGACACCTTCACTTTTTGCCGCATGAATCCGCTCGATCAGCTCGTATTCCGCGTTGCTCTGCAGGTACAGCAGGTGATGACCGGCCTCGCGTGCGCGACGCTCAAGGTCGAGGTTGATCTGCTCCAGCGTGGTGGCGCCGTAGACGCCCGGTTCGCGGCTACCCAACAGGTTGAGGTTGGGTCCATGGAGTACCAATAGGGTGGCCATGATCGTATTCCCTTGTTTTTTGCTGCGGAGGACTATGCCGGAGACGCCTTATGACTGTCCAGTTCTCGACAGTAGTCGACACGATGTCTGCAGTTTCTCGTTGGAATACTTAGAAACGCTCGCTGGCGCTACTCAGGCGCGCGGCGAAGGCGGCGGCGTCGACTTCACCTACGACTCGCAAATCCCGCCACTCGTCACCTTCGGCACCGAACAGTAGGATCGCCGGCGGGCCGAAAAGTTGATAACGGTCGAGCAAGGTGCGTTGCGCCGCGTTGCTCTCGGTCATGTCGAAACGCACCAAGCGGTAATCGCCCAACTGCTTGCCGACTTCCGGTGCGGTCAGCACTTCGCGCTCGATCACCTTGCAGCTGATGCACCAATCGGCGTACCAGTCGAGCAGCAAGGGTTTGCCGTTGCGCTTGGCGTCGGCCAGGGCGGCGTCGAGCTCGGCGGGGTTGCTGACGGTCAGCCAGGCGCCCGTTTCGACCTGGCTAGCTGCGGCATTGGCCAGGGGCGCGCGGCCGAGTGGGCGCAGCGGGTCGTTCTGCCCTTGCAGGGCACCGACGCCGGCGGCCAGGGCATAGATCAACAGGGCCAGGCCGGCCAGTTGGCCGAGCTTCTGCTTGTGGGTTTTCGGGCCGAATTCCAGGGCGCCGAGAAACAGCGCCACGCCGCCCGCCAGCAGCCCCCACAGCGCCAGGGACGCCTGCCCCGGTAGCACGCGTTCGAGCAGCCAGATCGAAACCGCCAGCAGCATCACGCCGAAGGCATTGCGCACGGTGATCATCCAGGTGCCCGATTTCGGTAGCAGGGCGCCGCCGCCGGCGCCGAACAGCACCAGCGGGGTGCCCATGCCCAGGCCCAGGGCGAACAGCTGCAAGGCGCCGCCAACGGCATCGCCGGTGCTGCTGATGTACAACATCAAGGCGGTCAGGGGCGCGGTGATGCAGGGCGAAACGATCAGGCTGGACAATACCCCGAGGGTGGCGGCGCCGGCGATCGAACCGCCGCGCACCTGGGTCGCCTTATGGTCGAGACGGTCGCGGATAAAGCCCGGCAGGCGCAGTTCGAAGACGCCGAACATGGCCAGGGCGAACAGGCTGAAAAACAGCGCGAAGGGGACCAGGATCCACGGCGATTGCAGCATTGCCTGTAAATTCAGACTGGCGCCGAACAGGCCCATCAGTGCGCCGAGCGCCGCATAGCAGGCGGCCATTGGCAGCACATAAGCCAGCGACAGCACCAGGCCACGGCTGTTGCTGGGGCGCCCACGCAATACCACGCCGGACAGAATCGGCAGCATCGGCAGCACGCAGGGGGTGAAGGTCAGGCCCAGGCCGGCGAGGAAAAACAGCGCCAGATCGCTCCAGCTCCAGTCTACGACGGGGGGCACGTCCGCCATTCTACGCGCCGGGCTGGGGGCTGAAATCGACGTCGAAGTCGCGGCATTGGGACTGGCAACTTGCAAGGCCTCGGTTTCCGGCGGGTAGCACAGGCCTTTATCGGCGCAGCCCTGGTAGGTGACTTCGAGCTCGAACGGGCGCTGCTCGGGATTCTCTACCGCCAGCTCGATATCGAGTACGCCGTAATACACCTCGACATCGCCGAAGTACTCGTCGTGTTTCGCCTCGCCGGCAGGCAATTGGGCGGCCAGGGCGATACCCGCGGGAGCGCTGGCGAACTTGAAACGATGCTTATAGAGGTAATAACCCTCGGCAGCGACGAAGCGCAGCTTGATCGAATCGGCGGAACTGTCGATCAGATTGAGCTTGAAGGCTTCGCGTACCGGCAGAAAGTCCGCGCTGTTGTTCAGCACGGCGCCCAGCGGCGCTGGGGCGGGGCGATTGTCGAAGAGGCCTGCGCCGGCGGGCAGCGCAATGGACAGAAGCAGCAAGATAAACAGGCGGCGCATGGACGTCTCGCGAGTCGAAGGTCGGGGCATGATAACGGAAGCCGAGGTTACGGTCAGTCGACGACTGGCTCGGCGGCGCGAATCGCCGGCTGGCAGGTTATGACCTGCGGCCCCGGGCCCTTGGCGCCGTCGTGCTGGCAGCACCACGCGCGTGTTACAGGCGGAACGCCTGTACCGCGGTATGCAGGCGTTCGCCTAAATGCAGCAATTGTTCGCCCTGTTGCCGCCCTTCGCCGATGCGCAACAGGTTGCTGCCGCCTAGCTGATGAATGCGCTCGCTGTGCCCATGGATCTCGCTGACCGCGCCGCTCTGTTGAGCGGTGGCGTCGGCGATGCGTTCGGCCATGCTGGCGATGGTACGGATCGCCGCGACTATTTCGTCCAGCGCGCCATCGGCGGCTTCCGCCTGGCCGGCGGCGGCCTGGGCGTGTTCGACCTGGATGCGCATGGCGGCGACCGATTGCCGGGCCGCTTGCTGCAGGCGTTCGACCAACTCCTGTATTTCGGCGGTGGCGCCGCTGGTGCGTTGCGACAGCGAGCGTACTTCGTCGGCGACCACGGCAAAGCCGCGGCCCAGCTCGCCGGCCCGCGCGGCTTCGATGGCGGCGTTCAGCGCGAGCAGATTGGTTTGTTCGGCAATGCCGCGGATCACCGTGAGCACGCTGCCGATGGTCGCGGTTTCCTCGCTCAGGCGCTCGACGGCCTGGGCATTGCCCTGGACCTCGCCGACCAGGGCGTGCAGCCCGCTCAGGCTCAGGCCGATCACCTGCTGACCCTGTTCCACGGCGCGGCCGGCGTCGCGGCTGGCATCGGCGGCCTGGCTGGCGTTGCCGGCGACTTGCTGGATGGTCGCGTCGAGTTCGCCCAGGGCGTCGCGTATTTGCGCGGTATCGCCCGCTTGGCGTTCGGCGCCTTGATGCAGGCCGCCGCTGAGGTCGGCGAGAATGCGGCTGGAGCCCGCGACTTGCTCGGCGTGCTGGCGGATACTGCCCACCAGCTCGACCAGGTAACTGCGCAGACGGTTCAGCGAGGCCTCGATGTCGACCAACTCGCGGGTGCGCGAGCCGAGCGCGATGTCCTGGCTGAAATCGCCGCCGGCCCAGGCCGACAGTGCCGGCACCAGACGATCGAGCACCCGTGTCAGGCGGCGCTGAATCGTGTCGATGACCAGCGCGATCAGCAAGATCGCACCGATCATCACGCCGAGGATCAGTCGCACTTCCCCCTGGATACGCCCATGCTCGGCGCGTACCGCCGGCTCCAGCGCGGCGAGGGCTTGCTGCACGCCGTCGATGTTGAGGCGCGTGGCGGCGGCCA
Source organism: uncultured Pseudomonas sp. (assembly GCF_946885885.1). The sequence goes on along the minus strand of NZ_CAMPHN010000014.1, from coordinate 44,264 downwards.
GCTCGATGCGTTGTTCGATCAGTTGACGGGTGCGTTGCAGTTCCGCCGGATAGCGGCCGATCAGGCTGGCCAGGTCGCGTTTGAGCGCCAGGCCTTGATCTTCCGCCTGCGTACTGGTGCCGTCGGTGGACAGGCCGAGCATATCGGCGAAGCTCGCACTATTGCTGTCGCCGGCTGCGGTTACGCCGAGCAGGGGCAGGCTATCGAGTTGCTTGGCCAGCTCGCCGAGGGTCGCCAGTTCGCGCTCGACATTGGTCGACAGCTCGCTGCGTTCGCTGGCGATCAATTTCTCGCGGGCATGGACCAGGCGCGTCAGGTGTTGGGCGGCGGCGAACAGTGGCGGGTGATAGCTCGCCGCGACCGCACTTTCGCCGCTTTGCGCGTATTGCGCCAGTTGCTCGAGAATGCCGGCCATTTCCCGTTCGGCTTGCAACAACAGGCCTTGCGGGTTGCCGGCGAGCTTACCGGCGGCGAGCAGTTCATTGGCGCTGAACGCCTTCAACTCCGCCAGGCTCGGACCCACGCTCGCGGCCAATTCGGGCGGCAGTTCGGCGACTGCGCCGGTCAGTGTATCCAGCGCTTGCACCGCAGCGCTGTGCTTCAGCGCGTCGCCGCTGCCGAGATAACCGAGCACGTTGCTCGCCGCTTGCTGCTGGAACTGCTGCGACAGGCTCAGGTAACGCTCCATCAGCAGGTAGGGGCGTTCGAGTGCGCGTTGCGACCACCAGAGCGTCGCGCCCAGGGCGATGCAGACGATGACCAATAAGAGGGTATTGAGGTTGGTGAGTGACTTCAGGCGCATAGGGGCTCGACCGATACGGAACGCTGTTGGCCCGCTCGTGTGATCACGAGCGAGGCCGGCGAGCCCTGAAGCTATTACGTTTTCATGACAGCAAGATGACGGCACATGTCTGATGTGGCGTTATGACATTATTTGCCGGCGAATATTTCCACCCGGTTGCGCCCGCCGTGTTTCGCCGCATACAACGCTTCGTCGGCCTGCTGCGACAGTACCTTGCTGTCGGCGCCATGGGCGAGTTGGGTGATGCCGGCACTGAAGGTGCAGGACAGATCCGCCGGTTGCGCGGGGAAGTGGATCTCGGCGAAACGCGTGCGTATCTCGTCGAGTACCAGTTGGGCTTCCTCGGCCCGGGTGCCGGGCATGACCACGGCGAATTCTTCGCCACCATAACGGCCGATGAAGTCGGTTTTACGCAGCCGTTGTTTGAGGAACAAGGCCAGGCTCTTGATCACCCGGTCGCCCATGGGGTGGCCGTAGTTGTCGTTGACCTTCTTGAAGAAGTCGATATCCAGCATGGCGAAGCACAGCGGCTGGTTGTCGCGTTGCGCGCGGGTGCGACAGTCTTCCAGCAACTGCAAGGTATGGGTGTGGTTGAACAGCCCAGTCAGGCTGTCGCGCACCATGCGCGCTTTGAGGTTGCGCGCGCGGGCGGCGCGGTTGCGCACGGTGGCGATCAGATGGCGCGGCTTGATCGGTTTGGTCAGGAAGTCGTCGCCGCCTTCGCTCATCGCGTCGAGTTGTTTGTCCAGATCGTCTTCGGCCGACAGGTAGATGATCGGCACGCTGACATAACGGTCGTTGTGGCGGATCACCTTGGCCAGCTCGGGGCCGTTGCACTCGGGCATGTACATGTCGAGGATGATCAGGTCCGGCTGGAATTCGGCCAGCTCGCTCATTGCCTGGATCGGATCGAGCAGGGTGCGGGTGACGATCCCGGCGCTGTTCAGCACCCGTTCGGTGTAGGTGGCCTGGGCGCGCGAGTCGTCGATGATCAGCACCCGGTAGGGTTCGCTCTGGCTGACATGGGTCAGCTCTTCGATGCGTTCGAGCAGCGTCGAGGCATCCAGAGTGCCGGTGAAGAAGTTCTGCCCGCCCGCGCGCACCGCGGCCAGACGGGTCGGGGTGTCGGTTTCGTTTTGGCTGAAGAATAACAGCGGGATTTTCTGCTCCAGGCCGTCCTGCACCGCCTCGGCCAGACGCAAGCCGCAGCCCTGGCCGGAAAAATCCACATCCATGACGATGGCGGCGGGATGGCGTTCCAGCATGGCATCGCGAAAGGCGTTGGCGGTTTCCAGCGGCAGCGCGGTGATGCCGAAAAACTCAAGCTGGCGGGCCAGGCGCTCGGCCTGATCGAGGTGCTGCATCGCCAGGTAAACCGGTTTGCGCAGTTGCTGCAGCACGGTTTGGCCGAGGCGGTCGCCATGCCGCAGGCCGATGCGCGGCAAACGGTGCATCAAATGGTTGAGTTCGTTGATCAGGTGGCTGCTGAGCCGCCCGCCGTTCTTCGCCACGGCATCCAGGCAATGATCGATGCTTTGCGCCAAGGTGCCGTGCTCGACCTGTTCGAAGCGCTCGGCGTAGCGTTGCAACAATAAAGTGGCATCGCGCAGTTCGCGCATGCCCAATTCGCTCCATTCGCTGCGCTGCAAACGCTGCCAGATCTCCAGCACCTGCCGCGCCTGATGGATGACCCGTTGGGCGAAGTGTTGCTTGAGACGGTCGTGGCTGAAGTCTTCTTGCTCGGTCATGGCCTTTTATCTGGATGGGGCGACAGGTCGCCCGCTGTATAGTGGCGCTATGCTACCAGTGGCGCTGGCCGTCGCCAGTGCCGTCGATCCCTCGGCGCAAGCCTTCTGTCCAGATTGCCAAGCCGGTCGCGGTTTAGGGGGCGGCGCTAAGTTTGCCACCAAGCACTGCGCCCAAGTCTAGGCTCCTTTATAGTACAAAGCTGTAAGCTCCAGACCATTAGCAACCCAAATGCGCGGCTGTGGTCGAATATTTTTCATGCGTAACGAATAAAGGACGTTGTCATGTTGGATTGGAAGAATCGCACTGCCGGTGCGCGTAACAGTGTCGATGATTCGGCCACCAAGGTGCGTGGTTTCTCAGGTAAAGGGCGGCTCGTCCGGATAGGCGGTGCCGTGCTTGGCCTCTATCTGCTGGTCGCGTTACTGGTCGGCTGGTATTGGAGTCAGGAACCCGAACCCTTCTCGGTGCAGCAGCATGCCCAGGTGGCGGCTCAGGATGCCCGGCATCAGATGGTCCACGGCTACACCACGGTGGCGACGCTGAAGCAGGTCGCCAGCACACTGCTCGACAAGCCCGGCGGTTATCTGGCCAACGACCTCGCCCCGCCGGGGCTGTGGTTGGACAATATGCCGAGTTGGGAATACGGCGTGCTGGTGCAGGTGCGCGACATGGCGCGGGCCTTGCGCAAAGACTTCTCCCGCTCGCAGTCGCAATCCACCGAAGATCCGGATCTGGCCAAGGCCGAGCCGCGTTTCCACTTTGACAACAAGAGCTGGGCCCTGCCGGCCTCCGAAGCGGAGTACAGCGAAGCGATCAAATCGCTGGATCGCTACATGGCGAGCCTCGGCGATCCGAGCAAAGCCAACGCGCAGTTCTATACCCGTGCCGACAACCTGAACAACTGGCTGGGCGATGCGGCGACTCGATTGGGCTCGCTGTCCCAACGCCTGTCCGCGAGTGTCGGACGGGTGCGTTTGAACACCGAGGTACGCGACCCGGCCCAGGGCGACAGCGGCGAAGTGGAAGTGGTCGAAGGCGCCTACGAGACGCCTTGGCTGCAAATCGACAACGTCTTCTATGAAGCGCGCGGCCAGGCCTGGGCGCTGGCGCATCTGCTGCGCGCCATCGAAGTGGACTTCGCCGATGTGCTGGTGAAGAAGAACGCCACCGTCAGCCTGCGCCAGATCATCCGCGAGCTGGAAGCCGCCCAGGAAACCCTGTGGAGCCCGATGGTGCTCAACGGCAGCGGTTATGGCCTGCTGGCCAACCATTCGCTGGTCATGGCCAATTACATCTCCCGCGCCAATGCTGGCTTGATCGACTTGCGTATGCTGCTGAGCCAGGGCTGAGGCATGGCCGTTTCGGCGCTTGAAGCGGCGCACCGCGCCGCTTCCGATGCGGAGCTGATCGCCTGGGTCGACGAGCACGACCGCCTGCTCGGCAGCCTGCCGCGCGCGCAGTTGCGCGAGCGCGGGGCGATTGGCCGCGGGACCTTTATCCTGCTGTTCAATTCCGCCGGCGAGCTTTGCGTGCACCGCCGCACCCTGAGCAAGGCGCTGTATCCCGGCTACTGGGATGTGGCGGCCGGCGGCATGGTATTGGCGGACGAAAGCTACGCCGAGTCGGCGGCGCGCGAGTTGGAAGAAGAGCTGGGTATCGTCGCGGTCGAATTGCGCGAACACCGGCGCTTCTTCTTCGACCAGCCGGACAATCGCCTGTGGTGCACGGTGTTTTCCGCAGTGTCCGATGCGCCCTTGCGCTTGCAGCCCGAAGAGGTGCTGGAGGCGGCGTTTATGCCCACCGCACAGGCATTGCTGCGGGCACAGCAGCAGCCGTTCTGCCCCGACTCCCTCGAAGCCTTGCGCCATTATCTGGCGGGGAAACCCGCCAACGGCAAGCCATAAGCTGCAATTGGTCGGGGCTTATGGAGGGTTGGTTCGCCTTTCGTCTCGAAACTCGTTCGGTGCACAGCCGAGCAGTTGTCGGAACGCCGAAACATATGCCGCCGAGCTGGCGAATTGCAGGGTGCTTGCGATGGCTTTTACGGGGCTGTTTGCCGCGAGCATATCGAGCGACGCAATAATGCGCGCCCGCTGCCGCCAGGTCCGAAATGTGAGACCGACATCAGCATTAAAGCGTCGACTGAAAGTACGTTCGGACATGGCGGCACGGGACGCGACTTCATGTACCGGCATGTTCCAGCCATTGGCCGCAATGAGCATCGTCAGCACCCCGTGCAGCCTCTCATTCCTGGGCATCGGCAGAAAAGTCGGCAGGCAGGCCGTCTCGCGTAACATATGCAGCACAAGACGCGCCATCAGGCTGCGTGTGCCCACGTCACGCTGCTCGTCGAACAAGCCGAGGATCAAGTCCTTGAGCAAGGATGAGGCAACCACCGCATGCACTTCATGCTTGCGCAGGAATCCCGAGCACGCCTCAATCAGGGCCGGCTGAAAATAAACAGTGCGCATTTCCACCTGAGACAGCATGGCAATCGAGTGCGGATGCCCTGCGGGTATCCATAGCGCGCGCTGCGGCGGGACCGTCCAGCGCATTGAGCCCGTTTTCACCAACATTACGCCGCCCAAGGCAAATATCAGTTGCCCGGTTCGGTGCTTATGCTCCGGGCGCGCCGAGCCGGCCGCATGGCATTTCGCCAAGACACGCCATTCCCTCTCGGTGTTTTGGCTTTTCGGCGATATTTTTTGGCGTTTCGATTCCATAGCGCCGACATATTATCCAAACCGTTCGAGGATTAATGCGGCTCGTCCAACATTCGGACGCATCAAAAAATAACGGAACAAGAAGCGAGATCATTTATGTCGCACGCAATACCATCGGCCAAACGTATCCCAGTATTTTTCTACGGCAGCTTCATGCGGCGGGACGTAATGGCCGGCAGCGGATTTCACCCGGACCAGATCGAAGTCGCCCGGCTCAACGGGTTCGATATCTCGTTCTGTCCACATGCGAATATTAGCCGTTCGGATCAACATTCGATCTACGGCATCCTGGTGCACGCAACGCATCAAGAACTTGACCGACTCTATTCGAAGGATGGTGTCGGTGTCTTTTTGCCGGAAGCCGTATTGGTGGAAACCAGGCTTGGCACTTTGCAACCCGCCATGTGCTACATACCGCCTTCACGCGATGACAAACCGGCCGATCGAGAATATGTCGGCCGTTTGGCAATGGCTGCGCGCGAGTATGGGTTTCCGGAGTGGTATGTGGCGCGGCTCGAGAGTTTCTGTTGAGCGCCTGGCAAACCCGAACAGATGGGCTTACGGGGAGCGAACTGCTGGCGCAGCTCCAGCATTGAGCCGATATCACTATTCGTTAAAGCTGCTATCGGCGAGGTTTTTCCGGGCGCCTCAGCGCCGCCGCGATAATCCGCCCGTGGGGCGCGGCGGTCAAATCCGGGCTATGGCGATCTCGCCTCGGTGACCCGCTGGGCGGAAAAGGGCATGGTGGCTCCAGTTTTTTGTTCGGCAGCCATCTTAGGCGCTCGGCGGGCTAGGTAAATCAAGCCACGTCAGGCGTAGGAGCGGATATTTGCCTGGGTGATGATCGCCAGGTTTGGATCGTCGGATGCGGTGCCAGAATTTCCCCGGATTGCATGAGCGACGACGCGCGCTTTTGTAGCCTGGATAAGCCTTGGCGCAATCCGGGGGCGGTGTGGCTGACGACAGATTTCCCCCGGATTGCATCCGGACTACGGGGCGGGTAGGCCGCTGGTCTAGCTGCGGCGCTCGACGATAAAGCGCGCCAGTTCGCGCAGCGGCTCGGCGGCATCGTCGAATGGGCGCAGGGCGTGCAGGGCCAGGTCGCGCAGTTCCAGGGCGTAGGCCTTGGCCGCGTCCAGGCCGAGCAGGGCGGGGTAGGTGGGCTTGTCGTTGGCCTGGTCCTTGCCCTGGGTCTTGCCGAGGGTGGCGGTGTCGCTTTCCACGTCGAGGATGTCGTCCTGCACCTGGAACGCCAGGCCGATGGCTTGGGCGTAATTCTGCAGGGCCAGCAGCGAGAGCTCGTCGGCCCTGCCGCTGGCCAGGGCGCCGAGGCGCACGCTGGCCTCGATCAGCGCGCCGGTCTTGTGCCGGTGCATGCTTTCCAGAGCTGGGCGATCCAGGTGTTGGCCAACCGAGCCGAGGTCGATGGCCTGGCCGCCGACCATCCCGGCCGGGCCCGCCGCCTGGGCCAGGCAGGCGACCATCGCCAGGCCCGACTCGCTGCCCAGCGGGTTCAGTTGCGGGTCGGCGAGCACGCTGAAGGCCAGGCTCTGCAAGCCATCGCCGGCGAGAATCGCGCAAGCTTCGTCGAATGCCTTGTGGGTGGTCGGCTTGCCGCGGCGCAAATCGTCGTCGTCCATCGCCGGCAGGTCGTCGTGGACCAGCGAGTAGGCGTGGATCAATTCCACCGCACAGGCTGCGCCGTCGGCATCTTCCACCGCGCCGCCGAGGGCTTCGCAGGCGGCGTAAACCAGCAACGGGCGCACCCGTTTGCCGCCGTTGAACACGCTGTAGCGCATGGCCTGATAGAGACGCGCCAATTCGGCGTGCGGCGGGACGAACAGCCGATCCAGCGCGGCATCGACACGCGCCTGACAGCGCCTTTGGTAGGCTTCGATCATGCTTGCGGGGCCGCGTCGAAGGGGGCTTCCTCCAGCTCGCCGTCGCGCTCCAGAAGGATCTGTACTTTTTGTTCGGCCTGGGCCAGTGCTGCCTGGCAGTTGCGGGTCAGGCGAATACCCTGTTCGAATGCGGTCAGCGAGTCTTCCAGCGACAAATCGCCGTTCTCCAGGCGTTCGACCAGGTTCTGCAAGTCGGTGAGGGACTGCTCGAAGTCGAGCGAGGCTTTTTTACGGGCCATGGCGGGCGTTCTCTGGCGGGATTTGCAACCGGCGCGACACTAGCAGAGCCGCGCCGCGCGGGCAAATAACCATAAGTTGCAGAGGCTGTTGGGGCGGCTGGAGCCGCGCCATCAACCGGCGAAATAAGTGGCCCAGAAATAATACGCGGTCATGCCGCCGCCCACCGCGATCACCAGGGTGCGCAGCAGCGTCGGCGGCAGGCGCTCGCCCAGGGCGCCGCCGGCATAACCGCCGAGCGTGGTGCCGACCAGCAAAATCGCCAACTCGTACCAACTGACCCGGCCGGCAATCACGAAGGTCAGGGTGGCGATGCTGTAGATCACCGCGGAGATTAGATTCTTCAAGGCATTGGCGCGGGCCAGTTGATGGCCTTCGATGGAGAACGCCGCCAGTTGCAGAATGCCCATGCCCGCACCAAAGTAGCCACCGTAGATCGACACGCCGATATGCGCGCCGAGCGATAGCGGGCTATGCGGCGGTTGCTCCGCGCCTGCCTGCGCCGCGACGCGATGGGTCGCCAACCAACGGCGCAGCCAGGGGCTGGCGGCGAACAGCAAGGTGGCGATCAGTAGCAGCCAGGGAATCAGGTGACGGAAAATCTCATCGCCGCCCGCGAGCAACAACAGGCCGCCGAGCAGGCCGCCACAGAGGCCGGCCAACAGCAGCGGCAGCAGGTAGCGACCCAGGGGGCGCAACGAGGTGCGCGCGGCCCAGGCGCCGGCCAGGCTGGCCGGCCATAACGCCACGGCGTTGGTGGCGTTGGCGGTGACTGGCGGCAAGCCGGCGGCGAGCAGCGCGGGAAAGGAAAAGAAGGTGCCGCCGCCGGCCAGGGCGTTCATCCCGCCGGCGGCGAACCCGGCGAGCACGAGCAGGAGAAGATCGTTGATGGGCATGGGCTAGCCGATCACCCCGTAACCGCGGGCCATCAATACCGCCAGCAGCGGAATGATCAGCAGCAACAGCAGCTCCAGGCGAATCGTCATGATCACCAGCTTGGCTTGCCGTGGGCTGACCATAGGCACCTGCCCGGCCTTGAGCTGGTTACGCCAGTTGAGGAAGACGAAGGTCGGCAGAATCGACAGCAGCGCGACCAGCACGAACAGACCGACTTTGGCGTGGAACAGGCTGTTGCCCAGGTAGTAGGCGCTGCCCTTGCCGAACCAGATCACCCGCGCCAGGCCGGTAGCCAGCACCACGCCGGCGGTCAAACCGTAAGCCATGTCGACGACGATCAATTGGCGCGCGCGGGTCAGATCCAGCGGTAGTTTGAATTGCAGGTGTTCGATGCTGAGCAAGGCGAACAACACGAAGATCGACAGGTAATGCAGGTAGGCGGCGATAGCCTGGACCATGGTGATTTCCTTATTTGGATATTCGAATCGTCAGGCTGTTGCGGGCGCTGGCGCGAACCACAGGTCGCGCCGACTCAGGCGCACAGCATAGCCGCCCAGGCACAGGCTGCGCAGCCCCATGAAACACAGAAAGGCCAGCCACAGGCCATGGTTGCCCAGGGCTTGCAGCCACCACGCCAGCGGCAGGCCGAGCAGCAGCGCCATCAGCATGGCGTCGCGCATCTCGCGGGCGCGGATGGCACCGATAAACAGGCCGTCGAGCAGGTAACTCCAGACCGCGATCAAGGGCAGCACCGCCAGGTACGGCAGGTGTTCGATAGCGATGGCGCGCACCGCGGCGATATCGGTTTGCAGATAGATGAACCAATGTCCGCCGAGCCAGAAGAACAGCGCGAAGCCCAGGCTGGCCAGCAGCGACCAGCCGCCGGCGACGATCAGGCTGCGGCGTAACGCATCGCGGTCGCGGGCGCCGAGGGCATGGCCGCTCAGCGCTTCCACCGCATGGGCCAAACCGTCGAGGGCGTGGGCGGTGAGCAGCAGGCCGTTGAGCAGCAGCGCATTGCCGGCCACGGTGGCATCGCCGAGGCGGGTGCCCTGCACGGTGAGCATAAAGAACACCCCTTGCAGGATCAGGGTACGGATAAAGATGTCGCGGTTGACCGCCAGCAGCGGTCGCCAATTCAGCCAGCGCCGTAGCGCCGGCCAGTCGATGCGTCCGGCATAAGCGGTCAGCGCCCGGCGCGCCAGCCATAGACCAAGCAGCGCGCCGCTCCATTCGGCGATCACCGAGGCCCAGGCCGCGCCGGCCACGCCCCAGTCCAGGCCGAGGACGAACAGCAGATCGAGCGAGACATTGAGCAGGTTGGTGGTCAGCAGAATCGCCAGCGGTCCGCGGCCGTTCTGGGTGCCGAGCAGCCAACCGATCAGCGCATAACCGGCCAGCACCGCCGGCAGGCCGAGCAGGCGGATATGCAGGTAGCTGCGCGCCAGGTCGTCGAGTGCCGCCGAGGGTTGCATCAGGCGCAGGGCCAGATCGCTCAGCGGCAGCGCCAGAAGGATCAGCAGCACCGCCAGCAGGCCGCCGAGCAGCAACGCCTGCAGCAGAATCTGACGCAGCCCGCCGCCGTCCGCGCGCCCCGCGGCCTGAGCGGCGAAACCAGTGGTGCCCATGCGCAGAAAGCCCATGGCCCAGGTCAGCAGGGTGTAGAGGCTGGCGCCGACAGCGACCGCGGCCAGTTGATGGGCGTGGGGCAGGTGGCCGATCACAGCGCTGTCGACCAGCGCCACCAACGGTACCGAGAGGTTGGACAGAATCATCGGGGCGGCCAGCGCCCAGACCCGGGTGTGGGTCGGGGCGTGCTGCCAGGCGTCGCGGATCAGGGACATAAGGGCTCCGTTCGAACGGCGCAGTATAAGGCCACCGCGCCAGCGTTCGGTCGAACCACTCCAAGTGATATTTTCGGTTCTCGTGGAGTTTCGAGAGAAGTGCCGGTTAAGACCGGACTGGCAAGTTTGTGTTTTCTGATCGCGGCGCTCGCTGCTTCTGGAACAGGTTCATTGGCGTATTGATCCTGAGTTCTGGTTTCGCCCCTCACGGGCGAGTCACTTTCTCTTGCTTGCCCAAGAGAAAGTAACCAAAGAGAAGGGCACCCCGACATCCGGCCCCGGCTGCGCCGGGGTTCCCTCCTTCCATCACCGCTCCAGGGGCACGCCACGAAGGGCCATCCCTGGCCCATCATGGCTCTCGCGACATCCATGTCGCTCAAGACTGCCCGTCCGGCCCCTTACGCAGCGATTCCACTCGGCCTCCTGAAGGGGATTCTGGTGTCGTCTATGCGATCGCAGCTTAAGAGCAAAAGCAAAAAAAGACGCCGCCGAACTTGATCCCGTGGAAATCTTGCAAGCTCGCGACCCGGTCCCGTCAGAAGGCCGAGCGTAGGTGTTGCGTAGGGGGACGAGCCGCATGGATGCGGCGAGATACCGATGGCGGCCCCGCTTAATGGGCCAGGGACGGCCCATGTAAGCCGGCCCCCGGAGCGGCACCGGAGCGAGGGAAGTTGAGCGAAGCGAAACCCGGATGCCGGGTGCCCTTCTTTGGCACACCTTTCTTGGGCAAGCAAGAAAGGTGTGGCGCCCGTGAGGGGCGCAACCTAAACGTTCAGCACACGCGTTAATGGGCCGTGCTAAGCCACCGGCCGAAACACACAAACTTGCCAGTCCGGTGTTAAACCCACCATGCCCACAAAATGCGATGAGCCCTATTTTTCCGGGAATGGAATGCGTGCGTGGATTGGCGCTTCTCTCGTTTCCCTCTCGTGGCTTTTCGGGCGCTCGACTATAGTGTCAGCCCTCTGCCACATCCTTTTGTTGGAGCCCCCGCGATGCCGAAGAATGGATTCCTTCTGGCGCTTGTCCTGAGCCTGCTCAGTGCCTGTGATTCCTCCACCTCCGAACCCGCCAAGGTGACCCAGACCGCGCCACCCGCGAGCGTTCCTGCCGCCAGCGATGAGGCGGCCAAACCGGCGGTCGACGTGCAGGCCCTGAGCGAGCGTTACGCCGGGCGCGAATTGAGCGTGGTGGACGTTTCCGAGGTGCAGATCGACGGCGCCAGCAGTCTGTCGGTGAGCTTCTCGGTACCGCTCGATCCCGAGCAGAAATTCGCCGAGCGCCTGCATCTGGTCGATAGCAAGGATGGCAAGGTCGACGGCGCCTGGGTGCTGAGCGATAACCTGATGGAATTGCGTCTGCGCCACCTCGAGCCGCAGCGCAAACTGGTGCTGACGGTGGATGCCGGCCTGCGCGCGCTGACCGGCGCGAAACTCGCCGCCGAGCACGTCAGCCGCCTGCAAACCCGCGACCTGCAAGCCAGCGTCGGCTTCGCCAGCCGCGGTTCGTTGCTGCCCACGCGCCTGGCCGAAGGGCTGCCGGTGATCGCGCTGAACGTCGACAAGGTCAATGTCGAGTTCTTCCGCATCAAGCCCGAATCCCTGCCGGCCTTTCTCAGCCGCTGGGGCACTAGCAGCAGCCTGGATACCTGGGAATCGCGCTCGTTGTTGCCCATGGCCGAGCTGGTCTATGGCGGGCGTTTCGATCTGAATCCCGCGCGCAACACCCGCGAGACCCTGTTGCTGCCGATCGCCGGTCTGGAGCCGTTCAAACAGCCCGGCGTGTACCTGGCGGTGATGCGCGAGGCCGGCAATTACAGCTATTCGCAACCGGCCACGCTGTTCACCCTGAGCGATATCGGCCTGTCCGCGCACCGCTACCGCAACCGTCTGGATGTGTTCACCCAGGCCCTGGCCGGCGGCGAGGCCATGGCCGATGTGGCGCTGGAACTGCTCGACGCCGACGGCCAACTGCTGGCCGAAGCCACTACCGACGGCGCCGGCCATGCCGAACTGCCGCTGCCGCCCAAGGCCGAGGTGTTGCTCGCGCATAAGGGCGAGCAGACCAGCTTGCTGCGCCTCAACGGCTCGGCCCTGGACCTGGCCGAGTTCGATATCGCCGGGCCCAAGGCGGATCCGCTGCAATTCTTCGTGTTCGGCCCGCGCGATCTGTACCGCCCCGGCGAAACCGTGCTGCTCAACGCCCTGCTGCGCGATGCCGATGGCCGCGCGGTCAAGGCCCAGCCGGTGAACGTCGAGGTGCGCCGGCCGGACGAACAGGTCAGCCGCAAGTTCGTCTGGCAGGCCGACGATTCCGGTCTCTATCAATACCAGCTGCAACTGGCCGAAGAGGCGCCGACCGGGCGCTGGCAGCTGTTGCTCGACCTCGGCGACGGCAAACCGCAGTTGTATGAATTCTCGGTCGAGGACTTCCTCCCCGAGCGCCTGGCCCTGGAACTCAAAGGCAGCGAGCAGCCCTATACCCCGGCGCAGAGCACCGACTTCGAAGTAAGCGGGCGTTACCTGTACGGCGCGCCGGCCGCCGGCAACCGCCTGAGCGGCCAGCTCTATGTACGGCCGTTGCGTGAAGCGGTCGCCAGTTTGCCGGGCTATCAGTTCGGCTCGGTCACCGAGGAAGAGCTGAGCCAGGACATCGAACTCGACGAGGTCAGCCTCGACGAGCAGGGCGAAACCCGCCTGAGCATCGACAGCCGCTGGGCGGATGCCAATTCGCCGCTACGCCTGATCCTCCAGGCCAGCCTGCAGGAGTCCGGCGGCCGCGCCATCACCCGTCGGCTGATCCAACCGGTATGGCCCGCCGAGCGCCTGCCGGGCCTGCGCGCCTTGTTCGACGGCGAAGAAGTCGACGCCGACAGCCTGGCCGAATTTGAAGTGCTGGTGGCCGATGCCGATGGCAACAAACTGGCCGCCGAGCAACTGACCGTGCGCTTTATCCGCGAGCGCCGCGACTACTTCTGGAACTTCTCCGAGAGCGATGGCTGGAGCCATAACTACAACGAAAAATTCCTCACCCTCGACGAACAGACCCTCAGCACCGCGGCCGACGGCACGGCGAAAGTCAGCTTCCCGGTGGAGTGGGGCCCGTACCGCGTCGAAGTCATCGACGCCCAGACCGGCCTGCTCAGCAGCCTGCGTTTCTGGGCCGGTTACCGCTGGCAGGACAATGCCGACGGCGGCGCGGTGCGCCCCGATCAGGTCAAGCTGGCGCTGGACAAGCCGGCCTATGCCGACGGCGAAACCGCTAAGGTCACGGTCACTCCGCCCGCAGCCGGTAACGGTTATCTGCTGGTCGAATCCAGCGACGGGCCGCTGTGGTGGCAGGAGATCGAGGTGCCGGCCGAAGGCAAAGCCTTCGAGGTGCCGATCGCCAAAGACTGGGCGCGGCACGACCTGTATATCAGCGCCCTGGTGATCCGCCCCGGCGAACGCAAGAGCAACGCCACGCCCAAGCGCGCGGTCGGCCTGCTGCACCTGCCGCTGGAACGCGCGCCGCGCAAGCTGGCGCTGAGCCTGGAAGCCCCCGAGAAGATGCGCCCCAACCAGGCGCTGAAGGTCAAGGTGCGCGCGCGCGATGCCGATGGCGGCGTGCCGAAACAGGTGCAGGTCCTGGTCGCCGCGGTGGACGTCGGCATCCTCAATATCACCGAGTACGCCACTCCCGATCCGTTCGCCAGCCTGTTCGGTCGCAAGGCCTATGGCGCCGACCAATTGGATATCTACGGTCAACTGATCGAAGCCGGACAGGGCCGGGTGGCCAAGCTGGCGTTCGGTGGCGACGCGGCCCTGGCCGCCGGCGGCAAACGCCCGGATACCAGCGTGCTGATAGTCGCACTGCAAAGCCAGCCGCTGCGCTTGAACGAGCAGGGCGAGGGTGAAGTCAGCCTGAATATCCCCGACTTCAACGGCGAGTTGCGGCTGATGGCGCAAGCCTGGACCGACGAGCGCTATGGCATGGCCGAAGGCAAGACCGTGGTGGCCGCGCCGCTGATCGCCGAATTGTCGGCGCCGCGATTCCTCGCTGGTGGCGACGAAACCACCCTGGCCCTGGACCTCAGTAACCTCTCGGGTCAGGCTCAGCAGCTCAAGGTGCAACTGAGCGCGGAAGGGCAGCTGAGCCTGACCGAACCGGCCGCCGCCGCGGCGGCGCTCGATCTGGCCGACGGCGCGCGGAGCATTCTGCGCATTCCGGTGCGCGCCCTCGGCGGTTATGGCCAGGGCCGGGTCAAGGTCAGCGTGCAAGGGCTGGCCCTGCCGGGCGAGGAGCTGCCGCCGTTCAGCCGCGAATGGACCCTGGGCGTGCGCCCGGCCTATCCGGCACAACTGCAGCACTTCCGCGCGGTGCTCAAGGAGCAAGCCTGGAGTCTGCCGGCCGGCGTGCTGGAGATGTTCGAGCCCGCGGGGCTGGAGGCGCGCCTGGCGATTTCCAGTCGTCCGCCGCTCAACCTCGGCGAGCATATACGCGCGCTCAAGGCCTACCCCTATGGTTGCCTGGAACAAACCACCAGCGGCCTCTATCCCTCGTTGTACGCCGATGCCGCCAGCCTTAAGCGCCTGGGCATCACTGGCGAGTCGGATGCGCAACGCAAGCGCTCGATCGAACTGGGCATCGAGCGCCTGCTCAGCATGCAGCGCTACAACGGCAGCTTCGGCCTGTGGGGCGCGGACAGCGATGAGGAATATTGGCTCAGTGCCTATGTCACCGACTTCCTCCTGCGCGCCCGCGAGCAGGGCTTCGGCGTGCCGGACGAGGCGCTGAAAAAGGCCAGCGAGCGTCTGCTGCGCTACGTGCAGGAACGCAACCTGATCGAAGTCAGCTACAGCGACGACGCCAACCACAGCCGCTTCGCCGTGCAGGCCTATGCCGGTTATGTGCTGGCGCGCAGCCAACAGGCGCCGCTCGGCGCCTTGCGCAGCCTATACGAGCGCCGCGCCGATGCCGCATCCGGTTTGCCGCTGGTGCAGTTGGCGGTGGCGCTACGGAAGATGGGCGACCAGCCGCGCAGCGAGGAACTGCTGGCCGCCGGCCTGGCGCGCGGTCGCGACGGCGACAACTGGCTCGGCGACTACGGCAGCCCGCTACGCGATCAGGCGCTGATCATGGCGCTGCTGGAGGAACACGACCTGGCCGCCAACCGCCGCGAAGAGCGCCTGTTCAATCTGGCGGACGAAATGGCCGGCAACCGTTGGCTGTCGACCCAGGAGCGCAATTCGCTGTACCTGGCCGGGCGTAATCTGTTGGGCAAACCCGAGCCGAGCTGGCACGCCGATCTGCGCAGCGGTGGTTTCGAGTTCGCCCTGAGCGATGCTCAGTCGGGGCTCAAGTTGGAGGGCGACGAGTTGGCCGCGCCGCTGACCATCGCCAATCCGGGCGATGCGCCGCTGTACCAGCAATTGACCCTCTCCGGCTATCCGGCCAAGGCGCCGGCCGCGGGCGGCGAGAACCTCAGCATCTACCGCGAATACCTGGGCATGGATGGCCGGCCGCTGGATCTCACCGCGTTGCAAAGCGGCGAATTGGTGCTGGTGCACCTGGGCGTGTCGGCCAAGCAACGGGTGCCGGACGCCCTGGTGGTCGATTTACTGCCGGCGGGCCTGGAGCTGGAAAACCAGAATTTGGGGCAAAGCTCGGCGAGCCTGGAGGACGCCGGTAGCGCCGTGAAGGAATGGTTGCAGGCGATGCAGAACGCGGCGATCAAACACCAGGAATTCCGTGGCGACCGTTACGTCGCGGCAGTGGACGTCAACGGTTACGACACCACGCACCTGCTGTACCTGGCCCGCGCCGTCACCCCCGGCAGCTACCGCGTACCGCCGCCCCTGGTGGAATCCATGTACCGGCCGAACTGGCAGGCCCTCGGCGAAACCCCGGCGCGAATGGTGGTCGAGGAGCGGTAAGCCTTCCCGGAGTGCATCCTGGCTTTTGTAGCCCGGATGCAATCCGGGGAGATGGCTCGGACAACCAGTCCCTAATTGGCCCTATGAGGCTGCGAGACCGTCCCGGATTTCATCCAGGCTACACAGGCGCGCTCTGGTAGCCCGGATGCAATCCGGGAAAATCTTTCGGACAAGGAGGTCTGAAAAATGGTGCATTACCGCCGAGCGAAAACGCCCGGAGCCTGTTATTTCCTGACGCTCACCTTGCGAGACCGATCCTCGGACTTGCTTGTGCGCCATCACGCCCTATTAGGCGATGCATTGCGTCTCGTGCGCCTGCAAAACCCGTATCGCCTGCCCGCTATAGTCTTGTTGCCGGATCATCTGCATATGCTGATGCAACTGCCCGACGGTGACGCCGACTTTTCTGCGCGAGTCCGTTTACTCAAATCCAACTTCGTAAACGCATTGCATGCCCAAGACGCTCAAGGTGTCAGGCTTAACGCCAAAGGCGAGGCCAATATCTGGCAACGAAGATTCTGGGAGCATCTGATCCGCGATGAGCGAGATTTCGCCGCCCATATGGATTACATCCATATCAACCCCTTGAAACATGGCTTGGTCGAACGGGTGAGCGACTGGCCGTTTTCCAGTTTTCATCGCTATGTGCAACATGGTCTGTTGACGGCAGATTGGGCAGGAGGGGGCGAGCAGGCAATAACCCTTGCGGGGGAGTGAGGTTCCTCCCCGGATTTCATCCGGGCTACAAAAGCAGGCCCCGTAGCCCGGATACAATCCGGGAAAATGGTTCGGACAAGGAGGTCTATCAGGCAACTAGCTCTTTGGGGATGCGAGATCGCCCCCGGATTTCATCCGGACTACAAAAGCATGCTCCGGTAGCCCGGATGCAATCCGGGGAAATCGTTCGGACAAGACTATCGTAGGACTGGCGCTATCCGATCAAGCCGCTGAGCAACCACAGTCCGAGCACCAACCAGATCAACCCGGCGACGATCGAGCGCTTGAGAAACGCCCGCACGGCCAGATAGAGCAGCCACAGGCCGATGATCAGCACGGCGATGCTGAGCAGCGACGGGGTCACGCCCAAGGCCTTGGACATGCCGTCGATAAAACTGCCGACCGCACCGGTGATGAGCCCGAAAAAGCCGCTCAGCCCTTCGACGATAAAGCGGATAATCGAGCCGAATGCCTGGCCAAGCGATTCGAAAAAACCTTCAACACTCATATTTCTCTGTTCCAATTTGCCGAGCACTATTGCTGCTGGGCGCCAGTGTGCCAGGCATTCGGCAAAATGGCTGCTTTCAGGCGGGCGCAGCAGGGGCTTGGGCAATTTAAACCGGATGTGTAAGAGCGAAGCCAAGATGCAATCCAGGAATTACCAGTGCTGAAGCCGTCCGCCTGGCCAAGCCAACTATGGCCCGTGTTGCGCCGCCCCTGGCTGGCGGCGCCGCTGTGCCTGGCGCTGCTGCTGTTCGCCGCCGACCGCCTGTTCCCGCTGCCGTTGCCGCAGGACGATTTGGCCCGCGTGGTCCTGGCCGAGGACGGCACGCCGCTCTGGCGCTTCGCCGACCGCGACGGTGTATGGCGCTACCCGGTCAGCCCCGCCGAGGTTTCACCCTTTTACCTGCAAGCGCTGCTGACCTACGAGGACCGCTGGTTCTATCGCCATCCCGGGGTCAACCCGCTGGCACTGGGCCGTGCCGCCTGGCAGAACCTCAGCGGCGGGCGCGTGCTGTCCGGCGGTAGCACCCTGTCGATGCAGGTGGCGCGGTTGCTAGACCCGCATGCGCGCAGTTACCCCGGCAAACTCAAACAGCTGTGGCGCACCGCGCAGTTGGAGTGGCATCTATCGAAGGATGAGATCCTTACCCTGTACCTCAATCGAGCGCCCTTCGGCGGTACCTTACAGGGCGTGGCGGCCGCCAGTTGGGCTTATCTGGGCAAGTCGCCGAGCCAACTGACCCGCGCCGAAGCCGCGCTGCTCGCGGTGTTGCCGCAGGCGCCGAGCCGTTTGCGCCCCGATCGCCACCCCGAGCGGGCCCAGGCCGCGCGGGACAAAGTGCTCAAGCGCCTGGCCGACTTCGAAGTGTGGCCGCCATCGACGATCGAGGACGCGCTGGAAGAGCCGGTACTGCTGGCGCCACGCCAGGAACCGCGCCTGGCGCCCTTGCTGGCGCGGCGCTTGAACACCGTCGGCAGCCCGCCGCTGATCCGCACCACCCTGGACGCCGCCCTGCAACGCCGCCTGGAAGACCTGCTGCTGGGCTGGCGCGCGCGTCTGCCGGAGCGCACTTCGGCGGCGATTCTGGTGGTCGAGCAACCGAGCATGGCGGTGCGCGCCTACCTGGGGTCGGTGGATATCGGCGATGCCAAACGCTTCGGCCATGTCGACATGGTCACCGCACAGCGCTCGCCCGGCTCGACCTTGAAACCCTTTCTCTATGGCATGGCCCTGGACGAGGGGCTGATCCATTCCGAATCCCTGTTGCAGGACGTGCCGCGGCGCTACGGCGATTACCGCCCCGGCAATTTCGCCGCTGGTTTCAGCGGCGCGGTTTCGGCCAGCGAGGCCCTGGCCACTTCGCTCAATTTACCGGCGGTGCAGCTGCTCGAAGCCTACGGGCCGAAACGTTTCGCCGGCGAACTGCGTAGCGCAGGTGTGCCCCTGGCGTTGCCGCCCATGGCCGAGCCGAATCTGGCGCTGATCCTCGGCGGCGCCGGCAGCCGTCTGGAACAACTGGTCAGCGGCTACAGCGCCTTCGCCCGTGGCGGCAAGGCGGCGCGCCTGCGTTTTCAGCCGCAGGATGGGCTGCACGAACGGCGCCTGCTGTCGCCGGGCGCAGCCTGGATAGTGCGGCGCATCCTCGGCGGCCAGGCGCGGCCGGACCGCGACCCGCGCGCGCAGTTGCTGCAACGCCCGAGCCTGGCCTGGAAGACCGGCACCAGTTACGGCTTTCGCGATGCCTGGGCGATCGGTGTGGCGCCGCGTTACCTGATCGGCATCTGGATCGGCCGCCCCGACGGCACCCCGGTGCCCGGCCAGTTCGGCCTGGCCTCGGCTGCGCCCTTGTTGTTGCAGGTGCACGATCTGCTGGTCAACCGCGACAGCCAGCGCGGTATTGCCCTGCCTGCCGACCCGCAGCCCGCAGAGGTCGGCGTCGCGGCGATCTGCTGGCCGCTGGGCCAGCCGCTGGACAGCCGCGACCCCAATTGCCGGCGCCAACGCTTCGCCTGGACCCTGGCCGGCACCACACCGCCGACCCTGCAAGCCCGCGATCAACCCCTGGGGCTGGGCCTGGAGGAAAAGCTCTGGCTGAGCCCCGAGGGCCTGCGCGTCGAAGCCAGCTGCCCCGGCGCCATAGCGCACAGCCTGGCCCTGTGGCCGGCGCCATTGGAACCCTGGCTGCCGCGCCGGGAGCGGCGCAGCGCCCGTCTGCCGGCAGTCGACCCTGCATGCCCGCCGCAAAACCCGCCGCCCGCCGCGCCGCTTTCAATAGTTGGCGTGCGCGACGGCGACCGCCTGCGCCGCCCCGCGGGCAGCACCGAACCGCTACGCCTGCGCCTCTCGACCTTGGGCGGCAGCGGCCAACGCTGGTGGTTCGTCGACGGCCAACCGGTCGGCGAAAGCAGCGCCGGTGGCGAGATCAATCAACCCTTCGGCCGCAATGGCCGCTACCAGCTCAGCGTGCTCGACGAGAGCGGACAGACCGCTCGGCTGGAATTCCGGGTGGATGATTGAGTATGTGACCGCTGTCACGCCCTTGGGGTGTGATGTCAAGACGCCATGCGTTTTAATGCCCCCCGTTTTTCGCCGCCCGTCTCCGCTATTCAAGGATTGAAGGCATGTCCCTTCGTAGTACGTTGGCTTTATGGCTAACGGTATGTATTGCCCCTATTGCTGCTATCGCCCAGACCCCGGGTGAGCGCGACCTGATCCAGGACCGCCAGCAGCGTCTGTTGGAAGAGCAGCAACGACGTCTCGACGACTTGCGCCAACTGCCGGGCAAAGCCCCGCAATCCACTGCCGAACCGAGCACCCAGGGCGAACGTTGCTTCGACATCCAGCGCATCGAACTCAGCGGCGCCAGCCTGCTCGGCCCGGCCGACCAGGCCGCGATCCTCGCGCCCTTTATCGGCCAGTGCCTGGGCGTTAGCCAACTCAATCAATTGCTCAAGGCCATTACCGACCACTATGTCGGCCGTGGTTATGTGACCAGCCGCGCTTATCTGCCGCAGCAGGACCTGGCCAGCGGCACCCTGCAAGTGATAGTGGTCGAGGGCTTGCTGGAAGGCCTGGACAGTTCCGAGTTGGCCAGCGAACGCGAGCTGGCCATGGGCTTTCCCGGTGCGCCGGGACGTGTTCTGAATTTGCGCGAATTCGAACAATTGGTCGAGCAACTGGGGCGTCTACCTTCGCGCCAGGCTCAGTTGGATCTGGTGCCGGGCGAGCAGGTCGGCGGCAGTCGCGTGCGCTTGCAGGGGCAGCGCAGCAAACCCTGGCGCGTCAGCCTGGCGCGGCATAACGACGGGCAACTCAGCACCGGCGAACACCAGTGGGGTCTGGGTCTGGACTGGGACAGCCCATTGGGTCTGGCCGATCAGTTGAGCCTGCGCGCCGGTCGCGATGCGCTCAGCGACCACTATCGCCATTCCGAGAATCAGAGCCTCAACTACAACCTGCCCTACGGCTGGTGGAACTTCAATTACAGCTACAGCCAGAGCTACTACCGCACCCAGAGCGAGGCCAATGGCTTCGCCTTCGACACCGACGGCGACAGCACGACCCACGCCCTGCGCGCCGAGCGCGTACTGCATCGCGACAGCCTGAGCAAAACCGCGATCAACCTGGGCGTCAGCCACCTGCGCAGCAACAACTTCATCCTCGGCAATCTGATCGATGTCTCCAGTCAGCGCCTGTCCGAAGCGCAGTTGGGCTTCAACCACGGCCGACGTATTGGCACTGCCTTCGTCAACGCCGATATCGGTTGGCAGCATGGCACCGGTGCCTTCGATGCCCAGCGCGAAGGCGATCCGCAGGGCGGCAAGCCGGTTGCCCGCTACCACAAATACAGCCTGACCCTGAGCTACTTGCAGCCGTTTCAACTGTGGGGCGAGTCGTTCAGTTTCGACAGCCTGGTCAACGCCCAGCGCAGCGAGGACGTATTGTTCAGCCCGCAACGTATCAGCGTCGGCGGCCTCAGCTCGGTGCGCGGCTTCAAGGAACAATCCCTGTCCGGCGACAGCGGCGGCTATTGGCGCAACCAGCTGCGCTGGCGCAAGCCGGTGTCCTGGGAACCGTTGCGGCCCTTCGTCCAGGAATACGGCCTGGCTTTCGCTTACGACGTCGGGGCGATCAGTGGCGGTCGCTACAACCCCGAGCAACGCGGCCGGCTCTCCGGCAACGCCATCGAACTCAGCGCCCGCGGCCAACACCTGGCCGCCTCGGTGACCTTCGCGCGCTCGCTGGAGCGCCCGGATGCCATCGAGCGCCAGGAGCATCCGCTGTATTTCCGCGTCGACCTTTTTTTCTGATTTAGCCTGCTGGGAGTTTCATACATGGACGTTCGCAGCCCATTGTTCCAAAACATCGCCTGTGTATTGATCGGCGTTCTCTTCCTCAACCCGATCGTGTCCACTGCCGCGCAGCTGACGGTGGATGCCCAGGCCGGCGGCAACACCAGCCTGAACCAGGCCGGCAACGGCGTACCCATCGTCAATATCGCCACGCCCAACGGCAGCGGCCTGTCGCATAACAAGTTCAGCGACTACAACGTCGGCCAGCAGGGGCTGATCCTCAATAACGCCACCGACAAGCTGCAGGCTACTCAGTTGGGCGGCCTTATCGTCGGCAACCCCAACTTCAACGGTCAGGCCGCCGGTTTGATCCTCAACGAAGTCACCGGGGCCAACGCCAGCCAGCTCAAGGGCTATACCGAGGTGGCCGGCAAGTCGGCCGCGGTGATAGTCGCCAACCCTCATGGCATCACCTGTGACGGCTGCGGCTTTATCAACACCCCGCGCGCCACCCTCACAACCGGCAAGCCGATTGTCGAAAATGGCAAGCTCGATCGCTTCGATGTCGACGGCGGCCAAATCGCCATCGAAGGCGCCGGCCTCAACGCCAGCAACGTCGACCAGTTCGACCTGATCACCCGCAGCGCGAAAATCAACGCCGAGCTGTACGCCAAGCAACTCAACGTCGTCACCGGGCGCAACCAGGTCGATGCCGACACCCTGAGCGCCACGGCCAAAACCGATGACGGCAGCGCCAAACCGCAACTGGCCATCGACAGCTCGGCCCTGGGTGGCATGTACGCAGGCGCCATCCGCCTGGTCGGCACCGAGGCCGGCGTCGGCGTCAAGCTGGCCGGCGACCTGGCCGCCAGCGCCGGGGATATCCAGATCGATGCCAATGGGCAACTGACGCTGGCGCAGACCGCCGCCAGCCAGAACCTGACGATTCAGGCGCAAGGCGTAGACCTCACCGATAACGCCTATGCCGCCGGCAATGTCGACATCAGCGCGGACAGCGAACTGGCCAACCGCAAGAGCCTGGCCGCTGCCGGCAGCATCGCCCTGCAGGGCGGCCAACTGATCAACCAGGGGGCGATCGAGGCGGGCGTCAACCCGGACAACAGCCGCAACGCCTTGGGCGATGTGCGCCTGAGCGGCGAGCGTCTGCAAAACAGCGGCACAGTGCTGGCCAATCGCGAACTCGAAGTACAGGTCAGTCAGCTGTTGGATAACCAGGCCGGCACTCTCAGCGGCAAAGGTCATACGCAGATCGACGCGGGGCAGCTGGATAACCGTGCCGGTCGCGTTCTCGCGGGCAGCACCCTGAATCTGGCCGCGGACGCCATCGACAACCGCGCGACCGGTCTGATCCACAGCCATGGCGCTGCCGATGTGCAGGTGGCCGGTACGCTGGATAACCAGCAAGGCCAGCTCGTCAGCGAGGCCACGCTGGGCCTGCAAGCGCAGCAGTTGAATAATCAGGGCGGTCGGCTTATCGCCGGCGATGCGCTGCAACTGAATGCGCAAGATATCGACAACAGCGCCGCCGGGGGCATCTCGGCGCAGACCAGCGCGCAGATCGCGGCGCAGAGCCTGAGTAATGCTCAGGGCGGCGAAGTCTCCGCGGGCGCGGAGCTGGGGCTCGATGTCACCCAATTGGATAACTCCGATAACGGCTCGATCAGCAGCGTTGGCGACCTAACGGTGCAGGCCGATGCCATCGCTAACCGCGATCAGGGCACTATCAGCAGCGAGCAGGCGCTGAGCCTGAACGCAACTAGCCTGGACAGCAGCGCCGGCGGGCGGGTCGAAAGCCGTGGCGATCTGCAGGCCACCCTGGGCAACCTCAAACAGCAAGGCGGCGTGCTGCTCAGCGAGGGGCAGTTGAACGTCGATGCCGGCGCTATCGATAACAGCCAGTCGGGCTTGATCCACGGTCGTCAGGGCTTGCAACTGCAAGCCGGGCAAGTCGACAACCGCGACAAGGGCCGGATCAGCAGCCAGGGCGCACTGACCGCAAACCTCAGCGGGCTCGACCAGCAGGGCGGCGGCCAATTCGTCAGCAGCGGTGCCTTGACCCTCGACCTGGCCGGCGGGCGCTTGAACAACAGCCGTCAGGGCTTGCTCGCCACTCCCGGCAGCCTGTTGCTGAAAAATGTCGCCGCCATCGACAACAGCCAGGGCGGCGAGATATCCAGTGACCGTGCCTTTAGCCTGGTCACCGGTGAACTGAACAACGGCAGCGGCAAGATCCTCAGCGGCGAAGCGCTGGAACTGCGCATCACCAAGGCCTTGCTGAATAACCTTGGCGGCCTGCTTTCGGCCGCCAAGCAACTGAATCTGAGCGCGGCCAGCCTGAACAACAGCGGCGCCGGCCAGATCAGCAGCGTCGGCGATATGCAGCTATCCCTTGCCGGCGATCTGAACAACAGCCAACAGGGCCTGATCGGCAGCCAGGCGGCCTTGCGCATTGATGCCGCCCATATCGACAACCACGACCAGGGCGAGCTTTCCAGCGCCGGGGCTTTGCAGATCGAAGCCACCAGCCTGAACAACCGAGGCGGCCTGGTGATCGGCGACACCACCCTCGATCTCGAAACCAGCGGGCTGCTCGATAACAGCCAGCAAGGCGTGCTGGCGGCGGGCGCGGCATTCAGTCTCAAAGCTGGGCAACTGCTTAACAGCGACAAGGGCCTGATCCAAGGCGACGCCGGCTTGCAGGCGGCCATTCAGGGCGCCTTCGACAACAGCGCCGGCAGCCTGCGTACGGGCAGCGATTTACTGCTGGTCAGCGGTTCGCTGGATAACAGCAGCGGCAAACTGAGCAGTGGCGGCACGCTGACATTGACCAGCGGCGCGCTGAACAACGCCAAGGGCACCCTGGCCAGCGCCGGGACCAGTCGTGTAACCAGCAGCGGTTTGAACAACGATGCCGGCACGCTGAGCAGCCAGGGCGATTTGCACCTGGTTAGCGGCGCTGCCAGCAGCCGCGATGGCGGTGTGATAGTTACGTCTGGGCAGTTGCAGGTGCAGGCCGACAGCCTGGACGCCGGCAATAGCGGGCGCGTGGTGGCCAATGGCGTGGTGGATGTTCAGCTCGACGGTCAACTCGATCTGAGCACCGGCGGCCAGTTGCTTAGCGGCGCGGCATTGCTGCTGCGCGCGCAAGCGATCGACAACAGCGACCACGGACTGATCTCCGGCAAAGGCGCAGCCTCGGTCGAGGCGACCACTGTCGACAATAGCCTGGGCGGCGAAATCTCCAGCAAACTCGGCCTGACGCTCGTCGCCGATGAACTGGATAACCGCGACAAGGGCCGCGTGATCGCCGAGGCCGGCCTCAAGCTGGTGGCCGACCGTGTGCTCAATAGCGCCCTGGGCGTGCTCAGCGCCGCTCATGATCTGAGCCTGCAAAGCCGTGTGTTGGACAACCGCGGCGGCCGCGTACTCAGCGGCGCGTTGCTCAGCCTGAGCGCGGAACAAATCGACAACGCCGGGCAAGGCCGCATCAGCGCCGGCGGCGATCTGTTGCTGGTGACCCAGCAGCTGGATAACCAACAGCAGGGCGAAGTACTCAGCGGCGGCGATCTCGAACTGCACGCCGAGAATATCGATTCCCACGACCACGGGCTGATCGCCAGCGAAGGGGCGATGGATATCCGCGTCACCGATGCGCTGGATCTGTCGCAAGGCGGCCAACTGATCGGCGAAGCCGCGCTCGACCTGCAAGCCGCCAGCCTGACTACCCGGCAACAGGGCCTGATCGCCGCCAATGGCGAACTGCAGGTTACCGCCACGAGCATCGACAATGCCGAGGGCGGTGAGATTTCCAGCCAGAGCAGTTTGACGCTGAACGCCGACAGCCTGGACAACAGCGACGGCGGGCGGATCATCGGTAAAGCCGGGGTGAACGCCAGCCTCGAACAGCTGGATAACAGCGGCAACGGCTTGCTGGCCAGCAACGCCGGCCTGGTGCTACAGGCCAAACAGATCGACAACAGCGCTGGCGGCACCCTCAGCGGTGTGCAACTGCTGACTCTGAATACCGAGACGCTGGACAACCAGGGCGCTGGTCGCGTGCTTAGCGGCGGCGCCCTGCAACTGACCCTCGATAAGCTGAACAACAGTAATGCCGGCCTGCTCAGCAGCCGTGGAGACCTGCTGCTGCAAGGCACAGAGCTGGACAATCGCGGCGGCAACATCCTGGTCGATGGTCAGGGCAAAGTCGTGGCCGACAGCCTGGATTCCAGCGACGGCGGCCAGCTTTCCAGCCTGGGCGACCTCGATATCGAGGTCAAAACCCTGGATCAGCATGATGGCGGCGAACTGCTCAGCAACGGCCAGCTCGACCTGCGAATCGATACCCTGGACAACAACGGTGGCCTGGTCTCCGGCTTGGAGGGGCTGAGCATCAGCGCCGACAGCCTGACCAACCAGGGCGGCGAACTGTCCACGGATGCAGACCTGAGCATCCAGGCCACGCGTCTGGACAACAGTGCCGCTGGTAAAGTGATCGCCGGCAAGGCGCTGAGCCTGACGGTGGCGCAACTGCTCAACCAGGCCAAGGGCGTGCTCTCCGGTCAGCACAGCCTGAGCCTGAGCGGCACTTCGCTGGATAACAGCGGCGCGGGTCTGTTGGTCAGCCAGGGCGCTATCGATCTGACGCTCGTGGCGGCGTTGAACAATAGCGAGGGCGGTTCGCTGCTCGCCCAGGGGCCTCTGACGCTACAGGCCGCCAGCCTGAACAACAGCCAGGACGGCCTGCTCTCGAGCAAGGCCGGGATGGACCTCGAACTGACCGGCGACCTGAACAACCAGGCGGGTGCGCTGATCGCCGACGGCGCGCTGCAGATCGGCGCGCAGCAACTGGATAACAGCCAGCAAGGCGTTGTTAGCAGCAAGGGCGACCTGCTCCTTGACGTGCAGGGCCTCGACAACAGCGCCGCTGGCAGCATCGCCTCCGATGCCAAGCTTGCCCTCAAGGCCGAGCGTCTGGATAACAGCCAGGGCCAGGTGGCGAGCAAAGGCGACCTCAAGGTCGAACTGGACGAACTCCTCCAGCAGGGCGGCGAACTGCTCAGCGAGGGCAAACTGACCCTGGTCGCCGACAGCATCGACAATCGTCAGGCCGGCCTGATCGCCGCCACCCAAGGCATCGATATCGTCACCGGCGGCTTGAACAACAGCGCCGGCGGGGAAATCTCCACCCAGGCTCTGGCTAGCGTCCGTGTACAGGCCGCCGCCGGGCAACCGGCCGCGCTGCTGGACAACAGCGACGCCGGCCTGATCATCGGCGACCAGGGCCTGACCCTCACCGTGCAACGCCTGCTGAACACCGCCAAAGGCGTGCTGAGCGGACGCGACAGCCTAGTGCTGATCGGCGACAGCCTGGACAACAGCGCCGGCGGCACCCTGAGCAGCCAGAAAACGCTGGATGTGCAACTCACCGGCGCCCTGGACAACCACGATAAGGGCGCGCTGCTCAGCGGCGGCAGCCTGACGGTCGACGCGGCCAGCCTGAATAACAGCGCCGGCGGCCTGCTTTCCAGTGCCGGCGCGCTGACCGTCGATAAAGCGGCCCTGAACAACCAGGGCGGCAAGTTGCTCAGCGATGGCCAGCTGACGATTACCAACGGCAGCCTGGACAACCGCAATAGCGGCATCATCAGCGCCAAGCAGGCACTCACCATCGGCACCGGCCAGCTGGATAACCAGAACAAGGGCCTGATCACCACCGGCGCCGGTCTGACGGTTACGGCGGGCCAGATCGACAACCACGACCAGGGGCTGATCGCTGGCAAGGGCGCTGCAAAAGTCACCGCAACCGGCCTCGATCAACACGCGGGCGGCGAACTGATCAGCGAAACCTCGCTGACCCTCGACCTCAAGGGAGGCGAGCTGAACAACAGCGGCAAGGGCCTGATCGCCACCCCCGGCGCGCTGCTGCTGAACAACCTGGGCAAGGTCGACAACAGCGCGGGCGGCGAAATCTCCAGCAGCCAGGGCTTCCTGCTCAAGGCCAGCCAGCTGAACAACAGCGCCGGTCGCGTGATCAGCGGCCAGCAACTGCAGCTGCAGATTACCCAGGCGCTGCTGAACAACCTCAAGGGCGTGCTTTCCGCCGCCAAGCTCATCGTCGACGCCGCCAGCCTGAACAACGCCGGCGCCGGCGTACTGGCCAGCAAGGGCGATATCGAACTGACCCTCGCCGGCACGCTGGACAACCACGACCAGGGCACCATTTCCGCCGGCAAAGCGCTGACCCTCACCAGCGCATCGCTGGACAACTCGGACGACGGTCTGCTCGCCAGCGGCGGCGCCCTGACCCTGACCACCGGCGCGGCGAACAACCAGGGCGGCAGCATCGCCAGCCAGACCACCCTGACCGCCACCACCGCCGATCTCGACAACCGCAACGGCGTAATCAGCAGTCAGCAGGCGCTGACCCTGACCGCCGATGCTGTGGATAACCGCGATAACGGCCTGATCACCAGCGCCGCCGAACTGACCCTGACCGCCGACAGCCTCGACTCCAGCCGCGAGCTGGCACTGAGCGGCGGCGAGGTCTCGGCCAAGGGCGATCTGCGTCTGACCGTGACCCAACTGATCCAGCGCCAAGGCCGCCTGATCGGCGAAGCCGGCGTCAGCCTGAACCTCCTCGGCGGCGATCTGGACAACCGCGGCGGGCTGCTCAGCGCCAAGGGGCCGCTGACCTTCGCCAACCTGCGCAAGCTGGATAACCGCGGTGGTGAAGTCTCCAGCAGCCAGAGCTACAGCCTGGGCGCTAGCGAAATCGACAACGGCGACCAGGGCAAGCTGATCAGCGCCGGCACGCTCGCGATCGACCTGGACGCCGGGAAACTGCGCAACGCCGAAGGCGGCCTGATCTCCGGCTGGCAAGGCCTGACGGTCAAGGCCGGCAACCTCGACAACAGCGGCGCCGGCACTCTGTCCAGCCGCGACGGCGATCTCGACGTCGAGCTGAGCGGCGCGCTCGACAACAGCGACGAAGGCGCCCTGGTCAGCAAGGGTGAATTGACGGTCGAGGCCGCCAGCCTGGACAACAGCGCCGAGGGCATCGTTTCCAGCGAAGGCGACCTGGAACTGACCCTCACCGGCAAGCTGGACAACAGCGCCGGCGGCCTGATCGATAGCCAAGGCACGCTCAACGCGACTGCGGGCGAGGTGGACAACAGCACGGGGCAACTCGGCAGCGCGAAAGCCGCCACCATTACCGCCGCCAGCCTCGACAACAGCGCCGGCCAGCTGTCCAGCAACGCCGCGCTGACCCTGACGCTTACCGGCGACCTGCTCAACACGCAGAAGGCCCAACTGGCCAGCGCCGGCCCGCTGGTGCTCAAGGCCGCGGCCATCGACAACCAGGGCGGCAGCCTGGTCAGCCAGAACCTCTTGCATATCACCGCCAGCAGCCTGAACAACGGCAACGGCGGCACCCTGGCCGCGCGTGACGCCCTGGATATCGTGCTGGGTAGCGGTGTGCTGACCAACAGCGCCGATGGCATGATTCACAGCGAGAAAGGTGCCCTCGATATTCAGGCGCAGAGCCTGAACAACAACGATGGCGTGCTGAGCAGCCAGCAAGATCTGACGCTGAGCCTGAGCGGCAAACTGGACAATCAAAAGGGGCACATCGAAAGCCTCGAAGGCAACCTCGACCTGCAAAAATCCAGCGCGGTGGACAACAGCGACGACGGGGTTCTCAGCAGCGTCAAGGGCTGGCTGAAGCTGGTCAGCGCCGGGCTGTTCGACAACGACGCCGGCATCACCCAGGCGCAGTCCCTGGAGATTGACGCCAACGGCATCGACAACCTCGGCGGGCACATCTCCGCACTTGACGGCGATACCGACATCGACCTCGGCACCGCCACCTTCAACAACCAGGGCGGCGGCCTCTATGCCCACCAATTGCTGAAGGTGATCGCAGGCGACTTCAACAACGACGGCGAGCAAGCCGGGCAGGGCGGCAAGGTTGCCGCTGAAACCATCGACTTCAGCCTCTCCGGTGCGCTGAACAACAGCTACGGCATCCTGGAAAGCGCCAGTACCCTGAGTCTGGCGGCCGCCAGCATCGACAACCGAAACGGCGGCCTGCGCGCCCTCGGCACCAGTGGCGATACCAGCATCGCTGCGGCCAGCCTGGATAACCGCATCGGCACCATCGAAACCGCCAACGCCAACCTGGAACTGAACGTCGCCGGCCTGCAAAGCAGCGGCGGTAGCATCCTGCATGTCGGCACCGGCGACTTCGGTCTGAGCGCCGCCCAGGTTACCGGGGCCGGTGGCGATCTCAGCACCAACGGCCTGCTCACCCTGACGGCCGACAACTGGACCAACAGCGGCGTGCTGCAAGCCGGCAATCTGGTGCTGAATATCGACAACTTCACCCAGACCGCCAGCGGCCAACTGCTGGCAGGCCAATCCCTGACCGGCAGCGGCAGCAACTGGGTCAACCACGGCCTGCTGGCCAGCGATGGCACTTTCAACCTGAACCTGAGCGGCGGCTACAGCGGCAATGGTCAGGCCACCAGCCTTGGTGACCTGAACCTTAGCGCCGCCAGCATCAGCCTCGGCAACAGCACCCGCATCGCCGGTGGCGGTTTGACCACCGTCAGCGCCAGCGGCCTGCTCAGCAACCTCGGCAAACTCACCTCCGCGGGCGACCTCACGGTTACCGCCAATACGCTGAACAACTACGGCACTCTCGGCAGTGCGGAAAAACTGCGCATAGTTGCGCCGACGTTGCTTAACGAGAACGGGCTGATTTTCAGCGGCGATGATATGACGCTGCGGGTGAATAGTTTCACCAATAAATATGCGGATGTATATAGCCTGGGGGAGCTGAACATCGCCAAGGATGATCAGCTAGGACAAGCAAGTGCAGTCGAAAATATCTCCGCCACCCTGGAAAGCGCAGGTGATATGCGGATCGATGCGCAAACGCTGGATAACCGCACGGAGGTGTATTCGCTCGGGCGCAAGTTGATCTCTGGTTTTATCGCGGTGCGTTGTTATGACTGTGATGGCACCAAATACTATGTCGACTATATCGCCAAGGAATTTTATGAGGGCACCGTGCTCGACGATTCGCCGTCGGCCTTTATTTCATCGGGCGGAAATTTCAACTTTGTCGGCGGTGACCTCTTCAATCGCCAGAGCACGATTTCTGCGGCTGGAAACATCACGGTGCAGGGCGCTAACTTCAGTAATGTCGGCGCAATTGGCGGCTCTATCGAAAGAACCCGCATCTACCACACCGGCAGGATCAGCGATGGCTCTGTTGAGCGTTTTATATATAACTACGTAGATCCCTATAATCGACGTAATAGCCCTGACTACCCCAATATCTATTATGGAGATGATCGGGGTAATATCCGGTTGGCCATTGCGCGTATCGTTTATGTTGAAGGGGGAGGAGAGGCGGGAGGCTATGAAGAGCTCCAATTATTCGATTCGGTCACTGGGAAGCAAGTGTGGATCCCGAGTGCTTATTATTACGAAACCAGCCTGCCAACATCCCAATACAACCCGAACAACCTACTTCAGCTGCCGAGCGCATTGGCGGGACGTTACGCATTAGTCAGTGATGTCGAAGTAGCCACTAATGGTGGGGAGGTTCGCTCTGCTGTTGTCCAGGCAGGCGGCGATGTGTCCATTCAGGCGACTCAGAATCTGGAAAACGGCGTAATCCGGCAGGATTACGTGCATAGTGTTGGCGGCAATCGGGTGGCCGATACCAGCGCCGTCGGCACTGGCAAAAGCACGGTCGCGCACCTCAATCCGCAACTTCCGCCAGACTTGCAACAACAGCAAGTCAACCCGCTGACCCTGCCCGGCTTTACCCTGCCGCAAGGCGAAAACGGCCTGTTCCGCCTGAGCGGTCAGCAGGCTCGAAACACCGCGGTCAACCACGCGCAAAGCGCTATCGTTGACCGCACCCAGGCGGGCAGCAAGGTCACGCTTGGGCAGCAGGAGCAGAGCCTGGCGGCCGTCGACAGCAAAGGCCGTAGTTTCTCCGTTGCCAGCCAAAACGGCCAAGCCGTTACGCAGGTATCCGCTAGCGCTTGGCAGTTGGATGCTACCGACGCCGATCTGCAAGCCAGCGGCAGCGTCGCAACGGTCGAGGCCGGTACCGATCAAGTGCAATCCGCACTCAACGGTCAGAACCTGCCCGCAACCGCGACTTTGCCGGGCTCTTCCGAGCAGGTTCAACGCACTAGTGCCCCATTGGACCCCGGCGCGACTGGTCTCGATCCGCTGGTTCTGGATGACGAGCAGGCGCTAGGTGCAGAGCTACCTAGCGCTCAGAGTTCGAGCTTCGAGGCGCCGACCGTGCAGCAACTGGCCCTCGTCCAGGGTTTCAGCGTTAGCCCGCCCAGCAGCCATAAGTACTTGATCGAAACCAACCCGGAACTGACCAGCCTCAAGCAGTTCCTCGGTTCCGACTACATGCTGGGTTTGCTCGGCTACGACACGGACAACACCCAGAAACGCCTGGGCGACGGTCTCTACGAGCAGCGCCTGATCCGCGAGGCGGTAGTCGCCCGTACCGGCCAGCGCTTCCTCGCCGGGCTGAACTCGGACGAGGCGATGTACCGCCATCTGATGGACAACGCCATCGCCAGCAAGCAGAGATTGAACCTCTCCGTCGGCATCAGCCTGACCGCCGAGCAAGTGGCGGCGCTGACCCACGATATCGTCTGGCTGGAAGAGTACGAAGTGAACGGCGAGAAAGTGCTGGTGCCAGTGCTTTATCTGGCGCAGGCCAACAACCGCCTGGGGCCTAACGGGGCACTGATCCAGGGCGAGAACCTTTCCCTGATCACCGGTGGCGACCTGAACAGCATCGGCACCCTGCGCGCGAGCAATGGCTTCAGCGCCGTGGCCGGCGGCAGCATAGGCAACGGCGGCTTGATCGAGGCGGGTAACCGTCTGGATATGCTGGCCGCCGACAGTATCCGTAACGACCAAGGCGGAATAATCAAAGGGCGCGATCTCAGCTTTACGGCGCTGACCGGCGATGTGCTCAATGAACGTTCCGTTACGCAGCATGAGGGCGCTGCCCGCAGCCGGCACTACATCCAGGACATCGCCGACAGCGCCGCGCGTATCGAGGCGGCCAATAGTCTGAGCTTCAGCGCTGGGCGCGACATGGCCAATATCGGTGGCGTTCTCGACAGTGGTGGGGATATCGACATCGATGCTGGGCGCGATGTTGCCTTCGTCTCGGCTGAAGAGCGCTTGGTGGATGAGTACGGCAGGAAAAACCGTAACTCCCGGACCCTCCAGCATGCCGCGGAGGTCAACTCCGGGCGCGATATCGAGATCATCGCCAGCCGCGACTTCACGGCCCGCGACGGCCGCATCGATGCCTACGAGAACATCACCGTGGGGGCCGGCCGCGATATGACCCTGGCTTCGGCAGCCAACGAGGAACACTTCTATTCCAAGACCAAACGCGGCAGTACAAAGGTCACTCGCCAGGAAGACCAAGTTCGCCAGCAGGCCACGGAAGTCAGCGCCAACGGCGATGTCATGCTTAGCGCCAACAACAGCATGGTGCTGTCCGCCAGTCGCATCGACGCAGGCGGCGAAGCCTATCTGGTGGCGGGCGGGCAAATGGCTTTGCTGGCCGCGGAGGATCTGGACTACAGCCTCTATGACATGAAGAAAAAAGGCTCCTGGGGCAGCAGTAAGACCCAGCGGGACGAAATCACCAAAATCACCAACGTCGGCAGCGAGATCACCACCGGCGGCGATCTGACGCTACTGAGCGGGGACGATCAAACCTATCAACGCGCCCGTCTGGACAGCGGCGAAGACCTGACCCTGGAGAGCGGCGGCGAAATCGCCTTCGAGGGCGTTAAGGACTTAAAACAAGAGAGCCACGAAAAGAGCGACAGCGGCTTCGTCTGGACCTCGGCCAAGGGCAAAGGCAATACCGACGAAACCCTGCGTCAGAGCGTGCTGCTCGCCCAGGGCGAGGTGGTGATCAAGGCCGTTGATGGCCTGAAGATCGACATCAAGCAGGTCAACCAACAGACCGTCACCCAAACCATCGACGCCATGGTCCAGGCCGACCCGCAACTGGCTTGGCTGAAAGAAGCCGAACTGCGCGGCGATGTAGATTGGCGACGGGTGAAGGAGATACACGAGAGCTTCAAGTACGAGCACTCGGGCCTGGGCGGAGGGGCGGCGATCATCATCGCGATCGTGATGTCGGTGATCACGGCGGGTGCGGGGGCCGCCTTGGTTGGAGCTGCTCAAGGCACCTGGCAAGCAGCGATAGCCAATACAGTGTTCACCAGTGTCGCGACTCAGACGACGGTTAGTACCATCAACAATCGCGGTAACCTGGGTGCGGTATTCAAGGATGTCACCTCCAGCGACTCCCTGAAGAGCTACGCCGTTGCGGGTATCACTGCCGGTCTGACTTCGGGTGTATACGACAATGTCCTCAAGACCAACACCAACCCTATAACAGGCAAGGTCACGGTCGACCTGAACAGCGTCGAAGGCGTAAGCCGCTTCGCCGCCAACCAGACGCTTCAGAATGTCACCGCGGCGGCGGTTGGCAAGGCATTAGGCCAGGACACCAGCCTGGACGGAGCTTTGCAGTCT
This sequence comes from uncultured Pseudomonas sp., assembly GCF_946885885.1. The sequence goes on along the minus strand of NZ_CAMPHN010000014.1, from coordinate 10,043 downwards.
GCCCTGCTCAACACCTTGGCGGCGACCAGTTTCAATGCCGCTGGCAACCTGGGTCTGCAGAACGGTAGCCCGCAGAAAATCGCTTTGCATGCCCTTGTCGGTGGTCTCCTGGCCGAAGCCGCAGGCAGCGATTTCGCCATCGGCGCCGTGGCCGCAGGCGCCAACGAAGCCCTGGCCGACCAACTGCGACAAGCCGTCACCCAGATGAGCCCGGAGAACCGGGACATGCTGCTGACCATGTCGTCGCAACTGGTCGGTGTGGTGGCTGCCGCCGTTGTGGATGGCTCGACGGATGCGGACAAGCTGCAAACCGGAGCCTGGGTGGCGAACAACGCCACGCAGTACAATTTCCTCAATCACGACGAAACAGCAGACTTCGTCGAAAGTATCAACGAATGCGGCTCTGATACCAATTGCCAGCGGAACGTGTGGACCGGAGAAAACTTCGACTTCGACCGGATCAGTCAGGACAACCTGAAGGAGGCCCTGGACACCATGGGGCCGGTCTGGGCCAAGGATCAGTTGACCCAGATCGAGGGCGGTCTCCACGCCCTGGCCGAACTGAACTGCACGACGGCCCTATGCGAAGATTACAAGTTCACCCTGATCGACCGGGGCATCAAGGCTGCGGAAAGCCTGACCTCTACCGTGGAAAAGGGTGGCATCGTCATCGGTGCGGTTGCTGGTATGGCGGGGGCGGGTACACGCTCGGGCAATACGCCGGTTGCTTCGAATGCTAACAAAGCCTATGAATATTGGGCCAAGGTCAGGACTGAGCGGGCGGGTCCAAAAGGTTTTGTCCCTGCAGAACGAACTGGCTTGAACATTGACACTAAAACCACCCCGAAGGCAGATGGGCGTATTGAGATTGAGTTATCTACTAGACAGAAATTTGACCAAAATGGAAACGTTGTTGACAGCAAGTTTGCTCAAAGTGATTTGCAGGCGAGATACTCTCCGGACGGGAATCTTTATATAGATTGGTATGGGACGACTGTCACCGGAAAGGGAGTCGGCAGCGAGATGATATCGAGAGCAATTGAGACCGTTGGCCCCGGAAAAGTGAAAACTGTTTCTGCCCAGCTAGGTAATACGAATCTTGAAGTATTTAAATCTGGAACATTATCAGGGCTGTCTAGAGAGCAGGCTGTATGGAATACGCCTTTGGGCAAGACGATGAATTCATTAGGGTTCAAGAATGTTGAGGTGTCTAACAGTAGCGTGAAGTTCACTCACTGACAGGCGGGGCTAGGTATGGGAAAGGTTGAAGCGATTAAAATGCTTGTGTCTGGTGGTCGTGCAAAAGACGTGCTGGATTTACTTGAAGGAGAATCTTCCTATATTTCCGATGCCTCGGAAGGTGTTCCCCAAGAGCCAGAGCTTCGACGGTTGTGGATAGTTACGGTCCACCATCTAAGATTTGTTTCTGATTTTGGCAATTCGGCTATCGAGGGAGAGAAGGATGGAAAACACCTGACGCCTTTCCCTGACGAATTTGAACGGTGGCTTAGTGTGGGAGCACCTGGTATAGCGCCTGAGGATATTGACAGTTTGTTGAGAAATCACCCGGTTTAGATGGTGCAAAAGGAATACTTACACCTAAAGACTTTCCTGAGGTCTCAACAAAAATAAGCCAGAAGCAGAATCGTCATACTGCAGGGACGCAGCAGCTTGAGGAGCGGGGGAGCGTTGGTTTCGTGAACAGTGTTTCAGATGCTCAAAAAGTGCTTGATGCTTACCATGCCGGCCAAGTGAAGATCCTAGGAAAGAATGCTCAAGGTTTCCCAGTGGTTAAATTTGAGGGCGTTACTGGCACTAACGTTAATCTCGGTGTTGGTATAACTGATCAGCCGACTAACGTATTTATTATCAAGGGAACAAAAAAGCCGAGCATTGTCCCCACGAATCCAAACTGGAGTCAGAAATGAGCGATCAGCCTAGGCTGGAAGAGTGGAATTTCCAAGTGCTAATGCTTGTTCAGGCGTTGGTAGGGGCGGTCTCTGCCAACTTTAGAATGGTCGCATTGCTGTGGGGTGGCGATGAATGGGTGTTGAGGTTCTATCTTGAAGAGAACCTTGAGGATGACGTCGAGGAAATTGAAGATATTGTCTGTCAATATACGGCATATCAGAATTCTAGCTTGAGATGCCGCTCTGAGTTGATTGTGGGTAGCGAAAGACTTCCGGGGTTATCGGAGCTTGGGCGGATCGTGTACCGTCGCAGAGAGGCCGTTGGCAATTAATTAGTTGGTGCAAAAGCGACAGCAAATGTGAGAGCGGCTAACTTTGCTGATAATGCTAAGCTGCTTGGCCATTTTGAAAAGCACGGTGCTGAATTTGGAGTGAAGTCATCAGCTGAGTATTTGCAGGTGGGTAAGGACATTATGCAAAACGGAGATAAAGTTCAGTATCTATATAAAGGCGAGATTCGAACCGGCTACGTTCAGTTCATGGGTAATTCGTCTCGTGGTGATGCAAAGTATGGATTTGTAGGCACTAATTCTGATGGTGCCATTACTACAATTCATGTGGAAAGTGGTAAGAGTTTTTGGAAGATGTTGAATGGTAATTCCACAGACAAAACCATAAGGCCTGTCCCGTGATTTATTCAGTGCTTGTTGATGCCATCTGTTCAGAAGTCGAGGAAGAGGTCTCGGTTATTGTATGCGGTCAGAGGTTGACCTGCTTTGCCAGTTATCTACCCTACCAACTTGAGGTGGGGGGGGGTTATCGGGCAGAGTTGCTGCCCATGATTTTTGATGAGTACCTTGTTCAAGAGGTTTCCTATGGCGAGCCCACAATTGTCAGAGAAGGATTGGGGTATTCGTACAGCATTACTGGCGAGCTAAAAGATGGCTGCTTGTACTGTGGTGGTCTTGTTTTTTGTGATGAGGTGCTGCTGGCCGATTTCGGTTTCCTTGAGGGGAAATCAGTTTCATGGAAGATTGATAGGTTAGATATTTCTTTTATTGAATAGCCTTTGGTGCAAAAGCGACAGGTGCTGTTCCGAATCTTACTGAGCGGGGCACGTTGGTTAATCTGCGCCCTAATGATGTTGCCATTGCACAGCGACCAGTAAGAACTCTTGTACAGGATGAATCCGGTCGCTACTGGCTGCAAACCTCAACCGGAAAGAGAATAACGCCATCAGGTTCATATGATTTTGTAACGATGCCAGATGGGAGTGTTCGGGTTGCCAGGCCAAATGTGAATCAGGACTTTTCAACCCACCTTGGGCTGAGTGGTGGTGGAGAAGTTAAATATGCGGGTTCTGTACGTTTCGGGAATAATGATGGTCCAAGTCGAGGAGCAATAACTCAGTGGACTAACAATTCTGGGCATTATCAACCGCCTGCAACTTTAAGTAATAATGCTGGATTGCCGCAGAGCTTATTTAATCCGAGGTAGGCCAGGTTATGAATGAAAGGCAAAAAATACTATGTGCACAGCTTGTAAAAATGGGATCTGAGCAGGCTGCCGAATGGTTGATAAACAGATATCCGGTAGACTCCATAGATTATGGCGAGGCTCTGTTGTTGATCCCCCATCGCTCTTGGAAGCGGTCCGATCAGAAGCGACTGGCTCAGCACTATTTTAGAAAACTGCCTTTCTCTGGCGCGGGAGGATATGAGGCGTTTGCTTCATTTATGTCTGTAAAGAATTTTCTGGATTGTGTTAGGGAACGCTTGCCAATGAATGCTTCTGACGCAAGCTTGCTGCTGTATTACTTGATCCCTGTTCTTAACAAGGCTGCAAAAAACGACTCTGATCGGCAGCTGATTATGAATCTTGTCAATGAAATACGGCCCTCATGACCGTATTGAACCGCCACAATCCGCTGCTCTGGCTGGTGTCCCGTCCAAGTGACCAATAGACTTCCCCGCCACCCTGGCGGGGAATTTTTCTCCCTCAGGCCACCCTGTTTTACCGCTTCGGCCGGTCACCCGTCGGTTTTTCGTGTGGACGGCCCGGCGTTTCCCCTCGAAATCCCGCCTTTCACCACCCAAGGGCTGAGTTGAGCCGGCCTGTCCGTGGACAGGTGCCCGATGATCTCACCCTTGTCTCGTTGACCGGTTTGTCCCGCTAAAAGCGCAAATGGTAACCCTGCAACAAACCATCCCAGGCTTCGAACCATGTTTCCCGTTTTGCGGGTTGCCGGTAAGGGTCTATTCCTTGCCAGGCCTCCAGCAGGATGCACCCGTCGAGGTCCATTTCCAGCTAGTCCGGCACGGGGCTGGGTGCAAAGGAATAGCCAGCGCAACAATGCTTGGAATAGACGCATAATCCTAACCCACATGTTTCGATCAGGGTCGGCATTCTTGCTTCTTGCCCGCTCAGCGGCTAGAGTCCGCCTGTCACGGTCTATCCTGTGACCGGGTGTGGAAACCCGTATTGTCCAAGGCGCGACAGCGCCATAGCTGAACAGCAGGCGCTATTTTATCGCCCGCTGTTTATCTCTATGGCGGGCCGTGTGAGGCAGGCTTCGGCCTGGCCGGTTCCCTTGGACGCCGGTTTTCCACCCTTGCACGGTCCGCCTCCCTACTTGTGGAAAGGTTGGTAGGCGGTTCCTTAATCTGTCCAAGGAGCATAAGGAATGCATTACCCGCTTTTTACCCTCGCGGTCCCCCGTCGTGCTGTTGGCTTGATCACCGATGTTATGGAGGTTCGCCATGCATGACTCGATCACCTTCCCTGCCATCGTGCCCGAAGCCGATGGCAAATCCGGCCTGACCATTCGCTGGCCGGAGGAGTGTCAAACTGCCACCGACCACGGCCTCGATGTGGCCGAACGTTGGCTCACCAACTCCGAGTCCGACTGGCTCTGGTTACCCCTCTCCATCGAACGCCTCCGCCATCCCCCCGGCTTCGCCCGGATGGCCTTCGAAGTGGGCTATCTGACTCGGCTGCACCAGCGGTTGTGTTCGCCCTTGGGTGGTAGCCATGCGGCGAAGCCGTTGCTCTTCACACTGTAAACTCAGCTACCGGGCCGAGTAGTGTCGGGCTGGCGGAGCGTTCTTTAACAACCGAACCGGAAAAACCAACGGGGTGCCAACTGGCGCCCCGAATTATTTCTTTCATCTTCCGCCCGCACCGGCCAGCGCTTCCTCGCCGGGCTGAACTCGGACGAGGCGATGTACCGCCATCTGATGGACAACGCCATCGCCAGCAAGCAGAGATTGAACCTCTCCGTCGGCATCAGCCTGACCGCCGAGCAAGTGGCGGCGCTGACCCACGATATCGTCTGGCTGGAAGAGTACGAAGTGAACGGCGAGAAAGTGCTGGTGCCAGTGCTTTATCTGGCGCAGGCCAACAACCGCCTGGGGCCTAACGGGGCACTGATCCAGGGCGAGAACCTTTCCCTGATCACCGGTGGCGACCTGAACAGCATCGGCACCCTGCGCGCGAGCAATGGCTTCAGCGCCGTGGCCGGCGGCAGCATAGGCAACGGCGGCTTGATCGAGGCGGGTAACCGTCTGGATATGCTGGCCGCCGACAGTATCCGTAACGACCAAGGCGGAATAATCAAAGGGCGCGATCTCAGCTTTACGGCGCTGACCGGCGATGTGCTCAATGAACGTTCCGTTACGCAGCATGAGGGCGCTGCCCGCAGCCGGCACTACATCCAGGACATCGCCGACAGCGCCGCGCGTATCGAGGCGGCCAATAGTCTGAGCTTCAGCGCTGGGCGCGACATGGCCAATATCGGTGGCGTTCTCGACAGTGGTGGGGATATCGACATCGATGCTGGGCGCGATGTTGCCTTCGTCTCGGCTGAAGAGCGCTTGGTGGATGAGTACGGCAGGAAAAACCGTAACTCCCGGACCCTCCAGCATGCCGCGGAGGTCAACTCCGGGCGCGATATCGAGATCATCGCCAGCCGCGACTTCACGGCCCGCGACGGCCGCATCGATGCCTACGAGAACATCACCGTGGGGGCCGGCCGCGATATGACCCTGGCTTCGGCAGCCAACGAGGAACACTTCTATTCCAAGACCAAACGCGGCAGTACAAAGGTCACTCGCCAGGAAGACCAAGTTCGCCAGCAGGCCACGGAAGTCAGCGCCAACGGCGATGTCATGCTTAGCGCCAACAACAGCATGGTGCTGTCCGCCAGTCGCATCGACGCAGGCGGCGAAGCCTATCTGGTGGCGGGCGGGCAAATGGCTTTGCTGGCCGCGGAGGATCTGGACTACAGCCTCTATGACATGAAGAAAAAAGGCTCCTGGGGCAGCAGTAAGACCCAGCGGGACGAAATCACCAAAATCACCAACGTCGGCAGCGAGATCACCACCGGCGGCGATCTGACGCTACTGAGCGGGGACGATCAAACCTATCAACGCGCCCGTCTGGACAGCGGCGAAGACCTGACCCTGGAGAGCGGCGGCGAAATCGCCTTCGAGGGCGTTAAGGACTTAAAACAAGAGAGCCACGAAAAGAGCGACAGCGGCTTCGTCTGGACCTCGGCCAAGGGCAAAGGCAATACCGACGAAACCCTGCGTCAGAGCGTGCTGCTCGCCCAGGGCGAGGTGGTGATCAAGGCCGTTGATGGCCTGAAGATCGACATCAAGCAGGTCAACCAACAGACCGTCACCCAAACCATCGACGCCATGGTCCAGGCCGACCCGCAACTGGCCTGGCTGAAAGAAGCCGAACTGCGCGGCGACGTGGATTGGCGACGGGTGAAGGAGGTGCACGAGTCGTTCAAGTACAGTCACTCGGGGCTGGGCGGTGGGGCGATGATCATTATCGCGATCATCGTGACCTATCTGACAGCGGGAGCGGCAAGTGGCCTTATCGGTAGTATGGCAGGCGCAACGGCCGGCTCAGGTACGGCGCTGGCCGCAACGGGAACGGCCACTGCTTCAGCGGTGGCAGGTGGCGCTGCGGTGGGCTCTACCGTTGCAGCCGGTTGGGCCAACGTTGCATTAACAGCAGTCGCCACTTCAGCGGCTTCGACGGCAACGATCAGCACCATCAATAACCGTGGCGACCTTGGGGCGGTCGTAAAAGATGTCACGTCCTCCGACAGCCTGAAAGGTTATGCCTTCAGCGCACTGACGGCAGGGGTTGGCGCAAAAGTGGGTTACAACCCGGCCAACCTCGGATTCGATGCGGGCAGCGCTATCGATGTTGCAACCAAAACGGCAGTGGATGCCGGCCTGCGCACGGCGGTCTACGGCGGTAGCCTGAAGGACAACCTAACGGATGCGGCGGTGGGCAATGCCACCAATATCATCTCGGCCATGGCCTTCAAGCTGGTTGGCGATGAAGCGGGCAAGTTCTATCGCGAAGCCGAAAGCAAGGGCGATACCGCTGGTATGGCCCTATGGAAAGAAGGTGGTGCCGGCCGTATCGCGATGCATGCGGCTGTGGGTGGCATGCTGTCGTCGGCCATGGGCGAGGATTTCACTACGGGCGCAGTCTCGGCGGGTGCCAGCCAGGCTCTAGCCGGTGTGCTAAGCGAGATGCTTGACGAGAACTCTCAGCTACGTGAAGCCATGTCCCAGGTGGTGGGTATCACCGCGGCGGGGTTGGCTGGCAAGGATGGGGAGACGGCTGCGTTCATTGCGTTGCAGGCGGATAAGTACAACCGGCAGTTGCATCCTGATGAAATCAAATTTGCATCTGATGATGAACGAGTAAAGCGATACGCCCAGGAAACTGGAGTGTCTGAAGAGGCTGCTCGCCGGGAGTTACTGCGCACCGCTGCGTCAATGGTTGACAATGGCTGGAATAATGCACTGAGCGAACAAGATGGTAATACAGCTCAGGCGGCGAGCTTCTTGAGAGCCGAGCTAGCAAACAACCAGTCGAATCTTTTCCAGGTGACCCTGGCGGAGTACAACAACGAGCGTCTAGGTCTAAAGGAACTTTTCAACAACAAAGAGGCTTTAAATACGCTTCTAAAAGAAGTGGCGGTGGTTGATCCGCTTGCCTATAAAACCGATCCAAAATATTTCCAAGAGGTTCTGAACGCTAAGGGTCTTGGCAGTCAGGAGGGATTTGGAAACGCTGTTGAGGATACGGTGGCAGGCCCTTCGAAAGCTGCGATGTGGTTGATGGGGGCTGCGAACTGCCCGTCCTGTGCCTTGACAGATATCCAGAATGCCTGGGAGAGCGTTCAGGCGTTACCAGAGGAGCTGAGTTACAAAGCGTACCTAGATAACCTGCACATCATGCAGGGCAAAGGCGCCGAGGTCGTTCAGAGTAACGAGGCATCTGCCACAGCGGCCGGGGTTGGAGTAGGGCTGGCTGCTTCTGGTGGGCTATTGTCGGGCGGTGCAAGAGCGCCAGGAAGCCCAAATCTAGCCTATGAAGAAATGGGACCTTTTATACCTCAACTTAGTCGATACGAAGATAGAATTAAGCTAACGCCTATTAATGGTGGTTTGTGGGTAGGGGCTAGAGGGGAGTCAAATTTTATATTCGACAATCCAGAGCTAAAGAAGATTTTACCGAATGGTATCGCGTACAAGAATGGCTATCCGGATTTTTCTCCGATTACATTGCAGGAGGTTCGGCTTGGAGGTCTTATTTCTACAGATCGAGATGTTAACTTTCGTGCTGCAAACCAAATGTTGGCTAAGAAACTTGGTGTGAAGGAGTCGGATGTGGTGCGGTTTATGAAAGAGCAGAAATATACTTGGCATGAAGTAGAAGATATGCGGACTATGCAGCTTGTACCCTCGTTTATTCATACGGGTAAAGTCAATGCGATGGATTTTGGCGTAAAATACGGCCATCTAGGCGGCGTTGCCGAGAAGGCTTTGTTGGAGATGCTGAAGAAATGAATATAGTGGCGGATAATGATTTTGGTGAATTGCATTTTGATGGGGTTTGGAGAGGGGGGTATGAGGTTGAGTTGTTTGGTGAGAGGTCCAGGGTAGAACTTATTGTTCAGACGTTTGATGATGACCCGATTTCTGAAAATCAGCGGCTTGCGTTTCGAGAGTTTGAGTCAAATAAAGAGTCTATTTGTTCGATGGTGGAGCAAGCTGTTCTCAGCTATTACTGTGATAGGGTTGATGAGTATCGAGACTGCTTCGATGCCGATGAAGTTGATGCTAAGGCTCCTAGAGTCGATACTGTTGATGGCTTGCGAAATTTGGTTTTTTTGAGGCGGATTAAAGTAATGTCTGCTTTTGATGCCAGAGAGCATCAGATAGGTTTTATCTTTGATACAACCTTCGATGCTCAGCTTGGCTTGGGGGTTCTAGTTACTAACGGCGTTGTGGAGGCTGTAGATACGCAAGACATTTTGCTAGGGTAATTTTCTGTGCGTCTCGGGTGTCCCGTCCAGCGTCCGACTTCCCCGCCCCCTGGCGGGGAATTTTTCTTCCTCAGGCCCCCCTGTTTTGCCACCTCAGCCGGTCACCCGTCGGTTTTTCATGGACAATAGGGGACAGACCACCATTATCCCTGTCTGGTCTAATCTTCGGGCGTCATTCCATGGAAAAGGAGATTCCATATGCCGCGTCGAGCGCGTGTACTGTTGCCGGGAGTTACGTTGCACCTGATTCAGCGGGGGAATAATCGTTCGGCCTGTTTCTTCGCGGAAGAAGTTTACCTGTTCTATCTGGAGCACCTTGCGGATCAAGCCAGAAAGCATGGCTGCGCGATCCATGCTTGGTGTCTGATGACCAACCATGTTCATTTGCTGCTGACCCCAGCCAAGCCGGAAAGCGCCGGAATGCTGATGAAGGGCCTTGGTCAGCGCTATGTGCAATACATCAATCGTACTTATCGCCGCAGCGGCACTTTGTGGGAAGGTCGCTTCCGCTCCTGCTTGATGCAGGAGGACAGTTATGTCCTGGCTTGCTATCGATACATTGAGATGAACCCGGTGCGGGCTGGAATGGTGGAGCATCCGGCGGAGTATCGCTGGTCGAGTTATCGGGCGAATGCCCAGGCTGAGCAATCGGCATTGATCACGCGACATTCTGTGTGCCAAACGTTGGGCGAGGCGGATGGGGCAAGATCAGTTCCCTATTATTAACCCGGCAATCAAATACACCAAATCAAGCCGCATAAGCGATGCGTGGG
>NZ_CAMPHN010000013.1 GCF_946885885.1 uncultured Pseudomonas sp. | reverse complement strand
TAGGCCTTCATTCGAACGCGTACTCCAGGCTCAGCCACAGGCTACGCTCGCCGTAGTCGGGCAGGTCGCCGCCGTCCTCTGGCGCGAAGGCCGAGGCCTCCTGGTAGCGACGGTCGAACAGATTGCGTATCGCGCCGGTGACGCTCACCCCAGGCACGAGATCCCGGCTGGTCAGGGTGAAATCGGTGATCGCGTAGCCATCGCCGCGTATCCCCGGGGCGACCAGGCGGCTGCCCACGTAGCGGCTGGCGAGGCTCGCGCGCAGGCGCTCGCCGGCCAGGGGTACGGAGATTTGCAGCTTGCTCAGATGACGCGGGGCGTTGATCAGTTCGCGGCCGAGGTTGTCCTCGGCACGTTGCCAGGCGTGGCTGCCGCGTACCTGCATGCCGCGCCATTGCCACTCGGCTTCGAGTTCCGCGCCGCGGCTGTCGATCCACTCCAGGGTGGGATCGGCGAAGCGCTTGATCGGGTCGTCGATGCGGTAGCGGTAGAGGGTACCGAGCAGGCGAAAATCGCCGAGGCGATGGTCGGCGACGAACTCGGTGGTGGTGACGCGCTCCGACTCGGCGTCCGGCACTTCGAAGATGCTGTCCTCGTTGAAAGTCTCCTCGTTGCGGCTGGCGAAACGGCTGGCTTTGCCGTGGGACAGGGTCAGCGTGGTATTGGCCAGACCGGTGTAGAGCAGGGCGGCGCGCGGATTGCTGCGCACCGCCGTGTTCTCGCTGCTGTGCCGGTCGACGCGCAGGCCCAGGTTCAGGCTCAGGTCATGGCGCAGGGCGATCTCGTCCTGGGCGTAGAGGCTGAAGGTCCGGGTGGAGCCGTTGCTTTGGTAATAGTCATGCTCGTCGCGACGGGGGAAATAGCGGTGCCTGCGCTGGTCCTGCAGGTAGTCGTCGCGATACTCGCTGCCCAGCACCAGACGATGGCCGTCGATCGCCGAGCTGCTGATGGCGGCGTCGAGGTTCCACCAGCGGCCGTCGGCCCTCAGGTCTTCGGTGTATACGCGGCCATCGTCAATGGGCTCGCGGTAGGCGTCGCGGAAGCGGTAGCTGCCATGGGCGAGGCGTACGGAGGTGCTGAAACTGCCGTGGTCGACGTCGTGGCCAAGCTTCCAGAAACTGCTCTGGTCGGAGAAGTCCTCTGAAGCGCCGTAGGCGGGAGTCAGTTCCAACTGCTTGCGTTCGGCGAATGCCCCCTCGATGCTCCAGGGACCCTGCGAGCCCTTGAGAAACAGGCGCTGGCTTTCCTGGTTGTCCTTCAGTACGACCCCGTCGATCGAGAAGTCCGGGAGGTCGGCCTGGGATGTCGAGACCGAGACCAGCCATTCGGCTCCGTTGTCCAGACGCTTGCCCCAGCTCGCGCGCACCTTGCGATCCTGGTTCGAACCGACTGTCGCGGCGACCTCGGCGCCGTCCAGATCGCGGCCTCTGAGTGTTACCACGTTGATCACGCCGAGGAAGGCGTTGTTGCCATACAGCGCCGCTCCCGGCCCCGGCGCGTATTCGACCCGCTCGATCAGCTCGGTATCGAGCAAGCCATCCTCGCCGAGGTAGATCTGGTTGAACACGCTGTCGGCGACCGGCTGGCCGTCGATGCGCAGCATCAGCCTCCCGGCATACTCGCGAGGCAGCCCGTAACCGCGTCCGCCGGGAAAGTAGTAGGCGCCGTCGAAGCCGATATTCAGGCCGCGCATGTTGCTCAGGATTTCGGCGAGCGTGCGGTAGCCGTAGCGGCGGATTTCCTCGGCGGTGACCACCGAGACGGCCGAGGGGGCGTCGGTCAACTGCTGGGCGAACCGGGTCGCGCCGACCACCTCGGTTTCCAGCAACTGCTCGAAGGGCACGCTGGTCAGATCCTCGGCGGCCGCCACCTGCGACAACAGCCATAAGCCCGACATGCCGAGGCATCGGTAGACAGGCTGCAAAAGGTGCCGGATTGGCCGCGGGTCGGCGTTGTGTGATGGCATGATCTGGATCTGACTCGCTTGGCCGTGGCACTGAAGTCGTTGCGTTCGGACCAACCCTGCTTCAGAGGCGGCTGAGGTCTATGCTGCTTGCCCTTTTGCCGCTGACTGGCGGGAACTTGTCGCTGCGTGGCTGGTCGCTCCGGCAGGATGATCGCAAAATGCCTCTTTCCCGCGTGCGGCACCATCGGCATCGGCCGATATTGGGGTAGGGGGCTGGCGTCATTGCGTAGGTGTCGCCTGACATATGTCAGGCGACACCTACGAGGGGCGCGGAGCAGTGCTGGCGCTGCGATACCCGATCAAACCCTGAACTGGCCCAGTAGACGATTCAGTTCGTCGGCCAGCTGCCGCAAATTCTGGCTGGCGGCGCTGGTGCGTTCGGAGGCCTGGGCGTTGTCTTGTGCAAGGCCCGCAGCCTGGGTGACGTTCCGGTTGATATCCTCGACCACATGGGTCTGTTGCAAGGTGGCGCTGGCGATGGAGGCATTCAGGGTCGTCAGGTTACGCAAGGACTGGCTGATCTGATCGAGGCTTTGGCTGGCCAGGTCGGCCTGCTCGATGGTCAGTTGCGATCCCTGCCTGCTTTCGTCGATCACCTTGACGGCGGCCTCCGAGTTATTTTGCAGGTTTTCGATCATGCCTTTGATTTCGGTGGTGGATTGCTGGGTGCGCTGAGCCAGCATGCGCACTTCGTCGGCCACCACGGCGAACCCCCGGCCCTGTTCGCCCGCCCGCGCCGCTTCGATGGCGGCATTGAGGGCCAATAGGTTGGTCTGCTCGGCGATGGCGCGAATCACTTCCAGCACGCTGCCGATCCGCGTGCTTTCCTCGGCGAGGGTGCGAATGACCTCGACCGCCTGCTCGATGGTGCCGGACAGTTGCCCGACCTGCTGCGAGCAGCTGCCGATGCTGGCCTGGCCCTGGCGGGCGCGCTCGTCGGCACTGTGCACTTCGCTGGCGGCATGTTCGGCATTCTTCGCCACATCCTGGACGCTGTATGTGACCTCGTTGATGGCGGTGGCCACCAGATCCATTTGCTGGGACTGCTGCTGGCTATGCCCCTGGCCTTCGCTGGCGATGTCGCCCAGTGCCGCGGATGCCTGGTCGAGTGCTTTGGCGGCTTGCAGCGATTGGCCGATCACATGGCGCAACTTCTCGGTAAAGGCGTTGAAATGGCCGGCCAGCGCCGCCAGTTCATCATGCCCCCGGGCATTCAGTTGGCGAGTGAGATCGCCTTCTCCGCTGGCGATGTCGGCCATGGCCCGCACCGCCTCGTTCAACGGCCGGGTAATGCTTCTGCTGATGAATACCACTAAGCCGCCCAGCAGCAGACCGATGCCCAGGAGTATGCCGGCAGCTTTCCAAAGTTGTACGCGGAATTGGGCCTGTACGTCGTCGATGTAGGCGCCCGAGCCGAGTATCCACCCCCATGGTTGGAAGAGTTGGACATAGGAGACCTTGTCCACCGGGTCGCTGGCGCCCGGCTTGGGCCAGCGGTAGGCGACCAGGCCGCCGCCCTGGCTCTTGGCTACCGCGACCATCTCCAGGAACAGCGCTTTGCCGTCCGGGTCCCTGAAACCGGAGATGTCCTGGCCGTCGAGCTTGGGATTGGTCGGGTGCATCAGCATCCTGGGCGCGAGATCATTGATCCATAGCAGGCTGTTGAAAAATTACCTGCGTTGCCATTGCTGCGTTAAAAACAGGCTCAAAATGCTCATTTACAACACGTAAACTCCGCTTTTTCGCCTGTTTTTGCCTTGCACTGGCTGCCTCGCCTACGTTTTTCAACGGCCTGATAGGTAATTATCGCCGTCGTAGCGCAGCCCGCGGACCATGGCGAGCGCTTGCTTCTGCGCCTCTTCGTGGCTCAGTTCGGCGGTTTTTTCCAAGTTGTGGTAATGCCTGAGGATGCCCATGGTGGCTTCGACCACTTCCCGGGTCTTACCCGCCTTGCCTGCGTATTCCTCGATATAGATCTGGCGCAACATCAAGATGCCGAGGATGACGAGCATGAGCATGGTGATCAGCAGGACCAGCCATAGCCGGCGACTAATGGGCATATTACGGAGGTTTCTCATGTGACTGTGGGAGTTCTCGAGTGGTAGTGGGGAAGCGCGCGGGCCTTTCGGTCTTGCGCCGCGCGGGGTGTCATAAGGGGCGCGTGAGGGGCGCGTGGTCGCGGAGGATCACGGCAGAGATCGCAGCAGACGTTCGAACTCCTGCTCCGGCATGGGCCGGCCGTACAGGTAGCCCTGGGCGTTGTGGCAGCCGTAGCGCTTCAGAAAGGTTTCCTGGGCTCGCTCTTCGACGCCTTCGGCCACCAGTTCCAGGCGCAGGGTGTGGGCCATCGAGATGATCGCTTTGACCAGTTCGGCGTTGTCGTGGTCGTGGCCGATATCGCTGATGAACGAGCGGTCTATCTTCAGGGTTCTCACCGGGAACCGATTCAGATAACCGAGCGCTGAATAGCCGGTGCCGAAGTCGTCGATGGCGATGGTGAAGCCCATGGCGCAGAGCTGTTCGAGGGTTTCGCGCACGGCGATGCTGTTGTCCAGCAGCAGCCCTTCGGTAATCTCCAGTTCCAGCCATTCGGGCTTGCAGCCGGTGCTTTGCAGGACAGCGCCGATCGAGGCGAGCAGGTCGTTCATCTTGAACTGCCGGGGCGATAGGTTGACGGCGATTTTCAACGCTGGGTAGCGCTTGTCGCGGTTCCACGCGGCGGCGCAGCGGCAGGCGTTGTACAGCACCCATTCGCCGATATCGACGATCAGCCCGATTTCTTCGGCGATGGCGATGAATTTATCCGGCGGCACCTGGCCGTGCTCGGGGTGGTTCCAGCGCAGCAGGGCCTCGGCGCCGATCATGCGTCCGCTACCCAGGTCGATCTGCGGTTGGTAATGCAATGCCAATTCGCCGTTGCGCTGCGCCCGGCGCAGGCTGGCGGCGAGGGCCAGGCGTTCGGTGGTCTGCTGGGTAAGCATGGGCGAGTAGCGCTGAACGTTGTTCCGCCCTTGCTCCTTGGCGTGGTACATGGCCGCGTCGGCGTACTGCAACAGTTCGCTGATGGTCGCGGCATCGTCCGGGTAGCCGGCCAGGCCAATGCTGCCGGAAACGAAAAGCTCCCGCCCCTGCATCGGGTACACCCCGCTGATCGCCTGCAGCAGCTTGTTGGCCAATGCCTCCATACGGGTACCCATCGCTATCTGGGGCAGAATCAGGGCGAATTCGTCGCCGCCCAGGCGCGCGACCGTGTCGCTTTTGCGCACGGCACGTTGCAGGCGCTTGGCGATCTTGCGCAATAATTCATCGCCGATGCCATGGCCCAGGGTGTCGTTGATCACCTTGAAATTGTCCAGATCGAGAATTGCCACCGCCACCTGATGACCGCTGTGGCGGGCCTGGTTCAGCGCTTGCTGCAAACGCTCGCCGAACAGTTCCCGATTGGGCAGCTCGGTGAGCGGGTCGTAGAACGCCAGGCTGTGCAGGCGCTGCTGATAGGCCTTGAGTTCGCTGATGTCCTGGGCGGTGCCGAGCATCTGCTGGGGGCTGCCGTCTTCGCCGTACTCGATGCGCAGGTGCGATTGCATATGCCGGGGTTGCCGGTCGACCTCGATGCGATATTCCAAGTGGAATTCGTCGGTGCGATTGGCCAGGGCCTGCTCGATGGTGCCGATGACCCGGCAGCGGTCTTCGTCCGTGAGCAGAGCGAACACCTCTCTCGGTCGGGGTGTCCAGCCACGGGGTTTGCCGAGTATGCGGCACAGCTCCGCCGACAGCTGGAGGGTGCCGAGCCGATAATCCAGTTGCCAATGCCCGAGGCGGGCCAGGGCCTCGGCCTGTTCGAGACGCCGTTCGGTGGCCTTGAGGGTGGAAATGTCGCGGGCGATGGTGAGGACGCTGGTGACCTGGCCATGCTGGTCGAACTCGGGCACCGCGCGGATGTGATGCGCGATCTGCTCGCCGTCGACCTTGATCGAGAGGGTCTCCATGGTAAAGGGCTCGGCGCTGTGCAGGGTGTTGAGGATGCCCTGGCGATAGCGGCTCGCCACGTCAGCTGGCATAGGGATTTTATGGGGAATGGGGGTGCCGACGATCTCGTCGGCGGCCAGGCCGTACAAGCGCTCGTACGCGGGGTTGATATAGAGGCGCCGGCCTTCACGGTCATAGCGCACGATCACATCCGGCGAGTTTTCCACCAGCGTGCGGAATTCCTGTTCGCGGATGCGCAGGTCCTGCTCGGCGCGGCGCAGCTCGGTGATATCGCGGCCCACGGCCAGTACGCTGACCATCCTGCCGTCGACCGCGCGCTCCGGCACGATGCGGATATGGCTGATCAGCAAGCGGTCGTCGGCTGCGCGCCAGACCAATTCATGTTCCCCGGCCTGGCCGCTGTCCAGCACTTCCCGCAGTTTGGCTTCGTAGGCGAGCATTTCGGCGGCGTTGGTCGAGTGGCTGGGCTTTTTGCCGAGCAGGGCCGACACCGGTACCCCGGCTATGCGTGCCAAGGCGGGATTGGCATAGGTGCGCAGGCAGTCGCGGTCGTAGCGCGCGATGGTATCGGGGGTGTGCTCGGCGAGGGTGCGGAAGGCCAGGGTGTCGCTTTGCAGTTGCTGCTCGTAGCGCTTGCTCGCGCTGATATCGCGGGCGATGTGCAGGAAGCGCGTGATACGGCCCGCCGCGTCGCGCAGCGGAATCAGGCTGTGCAGGAAATGGCGCTGACCGACCGCCATGTCGAGCATGCACTCGGCGTTGAGCGGTTTGCCGCTGGCGATGCAGATGTGGCTGTCGTCGACGACCAGACGGGCCATGGCCTGGGGCAGCAGTTCGTCCACATGGCGGTCGAGCAGTTCGTGCCTGGTCAGGCCGAGCAGCCCTTCGAAAGCCGGATTGATTTCATCGATGCGCAGACGCTGGTCTTCGCCGAGTCGATAGATCGCCTGGCAATCGGTGCTGCTGTCGAATGCCTCGCGGTACAGCCCGAGGCAATTGGCCGTCGGCCCGACGCGCGGGTGGCCATCGAGCGGGCAGGGGAAATGAAGGTTATCGGTCATATGTCGTCACCACATTTCGCCGTATCGGGGATTGCTCTGGTGGATCGATTGGGGCGCCTGTGCGGCATGCCCTTCGGGGTGGGTCATGCTCTGCTCCGGTTGGCCATGCCGGCGAGAATCGCCGCGGGAATCTCGCCGAGCGGCAGCATCCGCTCCACCGCGTCCCGCTTGAGCGCCTCCTTGGGCATGCCGTAGACCACGCAGCTGTCCTCGTCCTGGCCCAGAGTGTGGGCGCCCGCCTCGCGCATTTCCTTCAGGCCGCGCGCGCCGTCGTCGCCCATGCCGGTCATGATGATGCCCAGGGCATTGCTGCCGGCGGTACGGGCGACGGAGCGGAACAGCACATCCACCGAGGGGCGATGACGGCTGACCGGCGGGCCGTCGCGGATTTCCACCTGGTACTGCGCGCCGCTACGGGTTAGCAGCATGTGCCGGCCGCCGGGGGCGATCAGCGCGCGGCCCGGCATTACCCGGTCGCCGTCGCAGGCCTCGCGCACCTCGATCTGGCACAGCCGATTCAGGCGTTCGGCGAAGGCGGCGGTGAAGCGTTCCGGCATGTGCTGGACGATCACCAGGCCCGGGCACACCCGCGGCAGGCGGGTGAGTACCGCCTCCAGGGCCTGGGTGCCGCCGGTGGAGGTGCCGATGGCCACTAGCATTTCGGTGGTCTGCGCCATGGCTTGGCTGGTCATCGGCAGGATGACATCGGCCGACAGCTTGGCGGCGGTTGCCGGCGTCAGGCGGCGCAGGTTGGCCCGTGCCGCGCTCTGGATCGTCTGGACCAGCTCGCCGGCGGCATCGTGGAGAAATTGCTTGAGGCCCAGTTTGGGCTTGCAGACCACACCGACCGCGCCTTCCGCCAACGCCAGCAGGGTGGTCTGCGCGCCGGCTTCGGTGAGGGTGGAGCAGATCACCACCGGGGTCGGGCGTTCGGCCATCAGTTTCTTGAGGAAGGTGATGCCATCCATGCGCGGCATTTCCACGTCCAGCACCAGCACATCGGGCCATTGGCGTTGCATCTTGTCCAGGGCGAACAAGGGGTCGGCGGCGACGCCGATCACCTCGATTCCCGGGTGTTCGGCGAGCATGGCCGAGAGCACCTGGCGGACCACGGCGGAGTCGTCGACGATCATTACCTTGATCGGCTTCATGCGCGTTTGTCCTGGCGTTTATCCGGCATCGGCGGGATATGTTTGAGCGAGACCTCGCCGTTCCACAGGTCGAAGATCAGGTTGCGATGGCCGACGCCCTCGACATGGGCGCCATGGCAGGTCAGGCCATGGGCCTGGAGCAGTTGCTTGGCGGCTTCGACGTTCTTCTTGCCCACATGATTGTCCTTTTGCCTGCCGATGGCGGGGAACATATTGCCGCCGCCGAATAGCTGAATACGGAACTCGCCGGGCGCAATGCCATGGACCCGGGCCTCGCGCAGCATCAGTTCGATGGCTTCGTCGCCATAGCGGCCGTCCAGTTGACCGGTCGGCGACTGCGATCGGGTCGGCAGCATGAAATGACACATGCCGCCGACCAGCAGCTCGGGGTGCCAG
Source organism: uncultured Pseudomonas sp. (assembly GCF_946885885.1). The sequence goes on along the minus strand of NZ_CAMPHN010000013.1, from coordinate 42,026 downwards.
CTGACCAGCGACACACAGGAGCCCAGCAGGGTGCGGATGCGCGTGTGGCGGTCACCGAAATACAGCTCTCCCGGTTGCAGAAAGATCTCGACGATGCCAGCGGGTTTACGCATGGGGCTTCCGGTAGATCGAAGGCGTGACGATTTTCAGCTCGTCCGAGATGCCATTGAGGCTTTCCGAATGGCTGACGATGAAATAACCGCCCGGCCTGAGTAGCGGCAGCATGCGCCGCACCACCTGGCGCTTGGTCGCAAGGTCGAAATAAATCATCACGTTGCGCAGGAAGATCACCTCGAACTGGCCCAGATCGGGGAGCGGCGCGTTCAGGTTGATCTGCTCGAAGCGCATGCGCTTGCGCAGCGCCGGGTCGATCAGCAGGCTGCCGGCATGCTCGCCGACGCCCTTGAGGCAATACCTGGTCAACAGCCCGCGCGGAATATTCTCGGCGTCGGCCATGGGGTACAGACCGCTGCGGGCCTGTTCCAGCACCCGCGTGCTGAGGTCCGAGGCGAGCAGCTCCCACGGCCGATTGCCGAGGACCTCGGCCAGGGTCATGGCGATGCTGTAAGGCTCCTCGCCGGTGGAGCAGGCGCCGCTCCAGATGCGCAGCGTGGCGCGACCGTCCAGCTCCGGCAGGATGCGCTGGCGAAGGAAATCGAAATGCTTGGGCTCGCGGAAGAAGTAGGTCTCGTTGGTGGTCAGCAGATCGACCGCCACTTGCAGTTCCGTACGCTCGCGCATCAGCAGGCGGAAGTAGTCGCCATAACTGGGCAGGCCGTGCTGGCGGATGCGTTTGGCCAGGCGGCCGCTGACCAGCGGCTTCTTGGCCTCGGACATGCTGATCCCGGCGATCTCGAAGATCATGCCGCGGAACTGCTGGAATTCCTTATCGGAGAGCACCAGGTTATTCATGGTGTGGGGTCTGGCGCAGGCGTTTCATGATGTGCTGGCGCTCCGTCAGACGATGAAATGTTTGACCATGCCATTCAGCTCGCCGGCCAGGCCGGCGAGTTCCCGGCTGGAAGCCTGGGTCTGATTGGCGCCGGCCGAGGTCTGCGCGGACACATCGCGGATATTCAGCAGGTTGCTGTCCACCTCGCGGGCCACGTAGGACTGTTCTTCGGTGGCGCTGGCAATGCTCAGGTTGCGTTCGTTGATCTGCGCGATGGCGGTGGCGATGGCATTCAGTGCAGCGCCCGCGGTGCGGGCCACCTCCAGGGTGTCGCGGGTTTTACCGTTGCTGTTGTGCATGGCGCTGAGCGCGCTCTGGCTGCCCTGCTGCACCGTGCCGATGATGGTTTCGATTTGCTTGGTCGATTCCTGGGTTCTTTGCGCCAAAGCGCGCACTTCGTCCGCCACCACGGCGAAGCCGCGGCCGCTTTCGCCAGCCCTGGCCGCTTCGATAGCGGCATTCAAGGCCAGCAGATTGGTTTGCTCGGCGATGCCGCGAATCACGTCCAGTACCGAGCCGATGTCGCCTATTTGACCCGCCAGGGATTGCAGGGCGCCCGCGGTATGTTCGATCTCGCCGGTCAGCGACTCGATGGCGTCGACCGTGCGGGTGACTCTCTCCTGGCCTTGGCGCGAGCGCTGGTTGGCCGACTGGGAAACCTCCGAGGCCGAGACGGCATTGCGCGCCACTTCTTCGATCGCGGTGGTCAGTTCGGTGACGGCGGTGGCCGCCTGATCGAGTTCGCCGCTCTGCCGATGCAGGCCTTGGGTGGCTTCGGTGGTGACCGCGCTCAGCTCCCCGGCGGTCGATGCTAGGCGCTCGGCGGAACCGACGACCTGCCGGACGGTGCCGCGCAGGCCTTGCTGCATATGCTGCAGGGCCATCAGCAAGCGGGCCGGCTCATCCGCGCCGAGCACTTCGATCGGCTGGCTCAGGTCGCCTTCGGCGATCCGCTCGGCGGCCTCCAGGGCGATATTCAATTGCTTGAGCAACCTGAGCAGCATCCAGGTGGCCAGGCTGCCACCGGCTAACAGCAGAACCAGCAGAACCGTGCCGATCCGAATAAGGTCGTTGCGGTCAGCGTTGTGGCGCGCTGCCAGCGCCTCGTCGAGCGCCGTCAAGGCCGGCCGGTTGAGGGCGAACAGGGCGTCGATGGTCTCGGTATAGGCGGCGAAGTAGTCGTCGGCCGGGTAACCCGGTTCGCTGACCGCGACCAGTTGCGTATCGGTCAGCTGCAGCGCGCGTTCGATCCGCGGGCGTAATGCCGCCAGCGGAGCCTCCAGCACGGACTTGAACGCCGGGTCGGCGTTACCGACCTTGGCGAAGGCGCGTGCCATCTTGTCGAAGCTGCTCAGCGTCTGCACGGCCAGGACGCTCAGGGCGGTGCGCTGTTCGGGCTGGATGCGTCCTTGGGCCAGGTACAGGGCGCCGGTGCCGCGCAGCTGGCCGAGCGATTCGCTGACTTGCGGTAGCTCGACCAGCGCACCGTTGATCAGGTAGTAGGTCTCGAAAACCGGGTCCAGCGACAGTTCGAAGTGGTCGAGCAGCGCATCTTCGATCCGCAGGCCGGCCGCGATCAACTGGGAGTGCCGCGCCATGCTCTGTGGAGTGTCGATTGCGCCCAGACCGACTTGGCTGGCCAGTTCGCGCCATTGCCGATGCAGCTGCTGCCAGGACGCCAGTATTTCGGCAGCCGTCTGGCCCTCGCGCAGGGCGCGTTCGGTGTGCTCGAAGGCACGCTCGACCTCGGCCTGGGTATCCTGTCTGGTCTTGTCCAGCGTTCGGTTACCGCCCAGCACGGCGGCTGACAAACCGCGATGCTGTTGCGTCAGCCGGATCAGCTGGAGCAGTTCCTGCACTGGCGCCAGGCCGCGTGACTCCTGGGTTGCCTGGCGGTCATGAGCCAGGGTGCCGAGCACGTACAGCGCGGTCGGTGCGGCGATCAGGGCCAGGGCCAATAGACCCAGCAAGACGAATTTGCCGGGTAAGGAAAGACGATCGAGCGCTTTCACAGGTGGCCTCCTGTGGCGCTGGCGGGGGCGTGGCGGGCCGTCCCGGTTCGGCATGATCTCCGAGCAGATCGGTCTTGAGTGCTTGCATCTGCTATGGGGTGGCATCTGACGTTCATGCGGGCTGGTTCTCTTGTTTCGCTGGCCGGGCTGCCGAGTGCTGTACGAGTTCGTTGGTCGAAAATCCGCGGCTTATGTCGAGCAAAGTGACGGGATGGTTGTCGAGCTTCAGCGTGCCGAGGGTTAAGTCGTCGCGGATCCGGTTGCCGGAGGCCGCTGGCGGTTCGATCTGTACTGGAGGCAGTTGCAGTACCTCACCGACCCTATCGACCACCGCGCCAATCAAATGCGAGCGATTGCCGCTGGGTACTTCCAGAATGACGATGCGCGAACCGCGGCCGAGCTCGATGGGCTGTCCACCGAAGCACGCGCCGAGGTCGATCACCGGTACCAGTGCATCTTGCAGCCTGATCGCCTGGCGGATCTTCGGCGGCGTGCTCGGCTCGGCGACCAGACGAACGGCCTCGACGACCATCTGGATGTTCTCGGTGCTCACCGCGAACTGTTCGTCGCCGAGGGTGAACGTCAGGTAGTGCCTGTTGCGCTCCGGGCCGCCCGGATCCACGGCGTTACGCTTCAGGGCCTGTTTTTCATCCCGTATGCGGCTGGTGAGCGGTAGCGAGTCGGTTCGGGAGGCCGACTGGTCGAGCGTATCGAGTTGCCCGGCACTAACCTCTTCCGCCGCCGCGCTGGGGGCTGCTTGGCCAGGTGCCTGGCGGGCCTTGGGGATAGCCTTGTGCAGCGCCGTGGCGATGCCGTCGAGCTGTTCGATGGCATCGCGTATGAATCGCGTTAGGTCTTCGGGTTCAGCCTCGGCCTGCGACTTGGCGGCGCTAGCCGGCTTAGCAGGCCGTTGAAAAACTACCTGCGTTGCCGATACGGCGTTAAAAACAGGCTCGGAATGCTCATTTACAACACGTAAACTGCGCTTCCTCGCCTGTTTTTGCCTTGTCTCGGCTGCCTCGCCTACATTTTTCAACGGCCTGTTAGTGTCGCTGCGCGAGTCGCGCCGTCGGTGAATAATCAGGATGACCAGCATCACCATGCTCGGCGCCACGGCCAGCAGGATCAAGAAGGCGTGGATGTCGCCGAGAGGCACTTTAGCGGCGGTGGAGCCAAGCGAAACCGGTAGCAGGCTGTCGACGGACGCCAGCAGCAGGGGCAGTTGAATACTCATTGCGTACCGCCCCACTGGTTCTGCATTGGCAAGGCAGCGGCAAGGCCCGAGCGATCATCCAGGGCAAGCACTTGCCCTCGGCCCCACGGGAGGCCGGCAATGCTGGCGCTGGTCGCTGTCTCGATCCAATGGCCCATGGCGTCACTCCTGGAAGCGCACGAAGCCGGCCGGTACGGCTGGCGCGCGGGCACCGGCTGTCTTGTGGTTGGCTGCCGGTCGCGCCTCGCCCGTCCGCGGGCGGGCGGTGACCGTGGTGCCGCCACGTTCGCTCGTGTCGTGGCCGGCCAGGGTGAAGAAACCCATCAGTTGCCGCAGTTGCTCGGCCTGGCCGTTCATTTCCTCGGCGGTGGCGGCCAATTCCTCGGAGGACGAGGTGTTCTGCTGAGTGATCTGGTTGAGTTGATTCATCGCCGTATTGATCTGGCCGACGCCGGAGGATTGCTCCTCGGAGGCGGCGGCGATTTCCTGGACCAAGTCGCTGGTTTTGGCGATGCCGGGGACGATCTCATCGAGCAGGCTACCGGCGCGCTCGGCCAGGGCCACCGAGCCCTTGGCCACTTCGCCGATCTCCTGGGCGGCGACCTGACTGCGTTCGGCCAGCTTGCGCACTTCGGCGGCGACCACCGCGAAGCCCTTGCCGTGTTCGCCGGCACGGGCCGCTTCGATGGCGGCATTGAGGGCGAGCAGGTTGGTCTGGTAGGCGATGTTGTCGATGATGCCGATTTTCTCGGCGATGCTCTTCATTGCTACGACCGTGTCCTTGACCGCCGCGCCACCTTCGACGGCCTGCTTGGCGGCATTGCCGGCCATGTCGTCGGTGATACGGGCGTTTTCGGTGTTCTGCTCGATGGAGGCGGACATCTGTTCGATTGAGGCCGAGGTTTCCTCGACGCTGGCCGCCTGTTCGCTGGAAGCCTGGCTCATCGACTGAGCGGTGGCGGAGACTTCCTCGGAGGCGCTGGACAGCGAATCGGCAGAGCTGCACACGTCGCCGATGATGCGCGCGAGCGTGGCGTTCATGCGCTTGATCGCCGCGAGCATGCTGCTCTCGTCGCCGGGTCGGGTATCAATGGTCACGCTGAGGTCGCCCGCCGCCACGCGCGCCAGGGCTTCCACGGCAACGGCCGGTTCGCCGCCGAGGGGGCGGATGACCAGGCGCCGCACCAGCAGGTTGAGCGCGCCGATCAGCAGCATGCACAGTAGGGCGCCGCCAGCGACGATGTTGCCGATAACGGCCCGGCTTGCGCGATCGACTTCCACCTGGGGGTAGGCCGCCACAAGATGGAAACCCCACTTGTCGAAGCTGCGCGTGACGATCTTCCAGCTGTCGCCATCGCCAATGTCGAGAACGGCACGCACCGCATCGGGGGTGAGCGTGTCCGAATTGAAGTCCACCCGGCCGGCGCCGTTGAGCACCGCGACGAAGCCGCCTTCGAGAACCCGCGCGCGCCCGACGATATCGCGCAGCACTTGCAGGTCGATTTTGTAGCCGACGTACCAGATACCTATCACCTGGCCCTGCTCGTCGAGGATCGGCTCGTAACCGGTGAGGTACGGATGGCCGAGAATGTCGACCAACCCGTAGAAGGCCTTGCCTTCGCGGATCGCGGCGATCGCCTTGCCCTGGGGGGCGAGGAGGGTGCCCACCGCCCGTGCGCCGTCGTCGCGCTTGACGTTGGTCGATACGCGCACGAAGTCGTCGCCGCTGCGCACGAACAGGGTCGCGGTGCCGCCCATCAGGGCCGTTACGGTATCGACCAGGGTTGCGTCGTTGGCCTGGGGACGATCGCCGAGCAGCAGATCGGGGACGAGGAGATCGCCGACGCTGACCGTCTCGCCCAGACGCACCGCGCCCATACCCTTGGCGTATTCGCGCAGCAGACCCATCGAGCCGCGCACACGCTGCATGAGCAGCGAGTCGGTGACTTCCAGCAGCTCCGCGATGTTGCCGAGCTTTTCGGCGTTGTTGCGGTCGAGCTCCTTGCGCATCGACTGCGCCTCTTGCAGGCCTACCAGGATGGCGCTGCCAATCACCGCCAGCATGACCAGCAGCGAAACGGCGGTGACCAGACGGGCAGCGAGGCCCATGTGCGAGCGAAAGTTCATGAAGTGAGTACCTATATCCTTGGAAACCGTGGTCATGCCCTGCCGCGCGCAAGCGGGTGGCGGGGAGAGTCCTGCGCCGACCCGGCGAGCAGGGGTGTATGGATCAGCTCGCGGGTGCAGCCGCGGTACTCGGTGGCTGGCTTCACGTCGAGGTTGCCGAGGATCGAAGGGCCCATGGGATCACTCCTGGAAACGCACGAAGCCGGCCGGCACGGCGGCGTCTCGGCTACTGCTGACTTTGCCGCGGACGGCCGCTGGCGGGGCGGCGCTGCTCTTGGCACGTTGCCCGGCTGTGGTGCGTACGCTTTCGCTGCTGCTGGCGGTCAGGGTGAAGAAACCCATCAGCTGCTGCAGTTGCTCGGCCTGGCCGCTCATTTCCTCGGCGGTGGCGGCCAGCTCCTCGGAGGCCGAGGCGTTTTGCTGGGTGATCTGGTTGAGCTGGTTCATCGCCGTGTTGATCTGGCCGACGCCGGAGGATTGTTCTTCCGAGGCGGCGGCGATTTCCTGAACCAGGTCGCTGGTCTTGGCGATGCCGGGGACGATCTCGTCGAGCAGGTTGCCGGCGCGCTCGGCCAGGGCCACCGAGTTCTTGGCCACTTCGCCGATTTCCTGGGCGGCGACCTGGCTGCGTTCGGCCAGCTTGCGCACCTCGGCGGCGACCACGGCGAAGCCCTTGCCGTGTTCGCCGGCGCGGGCCGCTTCGATGGCGGCGTTGAGGGCGAGCAGGTTGGTCTGGTAGGCGATGTCGTCGATGATGCCGATCTTGTCGGCGATGCTCTTCATTGCGCTGACGGTGTCCTTGACCGCCGCGCCACCCGCCACGGCCTGCTTGGCGGCATTGCCGGCCATGCCGTCGGTGACCCGGGCGTTCTCGCTGTTCTGTTCGATGGAGGCGGACATCTGCTCGACCGCGGCGGAGGTCTCCTCGACGCTGGCGGCCTGTTCGCTGGAGGCCTGGCTCATCGATTGGGCGGTGGCGGAGACTTCTTCGGAGGCGCTGGTCAACGACTCGGCCGCGCCACGCACCTCGCCGATGATCTGCGAAAGCTTCTCGACCATGCCCTTTATGGCGGCGAGCATGCTGCCGCTGTTCCCCTGGTGTAGCTTGATCTCCAGGGTCAGGTCGCCTTCCGCCACTTGGCGCACGATCTCGGCCGCATATTCAGGTTCGCCGCCGAGTTGCCTGAGAATGTTGCGCGTCAATAAGAAGGTAAACAGCAGCCCCACCGCCAGGGCCGCGATGCTGAGGGTCAGCATCAGGGTGCGCGTGTCCTGGTAACTGTGCTGCGCTTCGACGGCGCTCTGCTCCACCACGGTCTTCTGCAGCTTCACCAAACTATCAATGCGAGCCTGGAACTCGTCGAGAATGGCCATGGTTTCCGCATTCAGCAACTGAGTGGCATCCTCCTGCTGGCCCTCCTCCAGCAAGCGCGCCACCCTGGTGAACGAGGCGACATAGGCACTGCGCACTTCCCTGATCTTCAGCATCATCGCCTTGCCTTCCGGCAGGTACAGCAAGGTATCGAGCTTGTCCAGCGCGGCGCTGATGATGTTCTTGTTCGCCTCCATATGCGCCTTGATCCTCGCCGTGTGCTCCTGGTCGGCGGCGAGAAAAAGCTCCATAGTACGGCGGGCGTTGTCGCGCGCATGGGAGTCGATGGTCATGGCCAGTTCGGCTTTGACCCAGTCCTGGGCCACAATTCGCTCGGTGCCTTCGTTCATTTGCTCCATACGAGTGATGGCAACGGCGACTATCATCACCAGCAGGCTCAAGAGCATTCCGAATCCGAGTGCCAGGCGCACTCCAAGCGATAAGCGTTTCAACACGGCCCCTCTCCTTCAAAAAACATAAAAATCTGCGATGTACTAGAGCCGCTGAGCGACGCTGGGCAGACGTGCCACCCAACGTTGGCAACCAGGACCCTCATAGGTAAGCCGGTGTCTTTCCAGAGCGTTGCGCGATGTCATCTCGTTTCCCGGTGTCCACACTGATTGCGCCCGGTTCGTGGACGAGCCCAGCCAGGGAGGACGGGGTTGGTCATAGCCTGTCAGCCGGCGGTCGCCCCGGCTCGTTTGTCGCCACCGCCGAGAGCGCGGATAGTTCATCCACCGAGAGCACTCGGCCGACATCCAGGAGGATCACGAATTTGCCGTCGACCTTGCCCATGCCCTGGATGAAGTCGGTGCGAATATGGGCGCCGAAGGCCGGCGGCGGCTCGATATCCGTCGGGGCGATTTCCAACACCTCGTGCACCGCATCGACCACCACGCCGATCACCTGCCGTTCCTCGTCGTGTTCCACTTCGAGGATAACGATGCAGGTGCGCCGGCCGACCTCGGTGCGCCGTCCGCCGAAGCGCGCGCTGAGGTCGATCACCGGCACCACGGCGCCACGCAGGTTGATCACCCCGCGGATGCTCGGCGGCATCATCGGCACGCTGGTGAGCTGGCCGTACTCGATGATCTCCTTGACGCTCAGGGTGCCGACGGCGAAGTGCTCGCCGCCGAGGGTGAAGGTCAGGTACTGGCGGGTTTCCGGCGTGCTGTCGGTGCTTTCCACCTTGGTCAACTGGCTCATGGCGATTACTCCTGGAAGCGCACGAAGCCGGCCGGCACGGCTGGTGCGCGGGAGCCGGCTGTCTTGTCGTGGGATGCCGGTCGCGCCTCCCTCACCTTGGGGCGGGCGGTGGTTATGGTGCTGCCGCGTTCGCTGGTGCCATGCCCGGCCAGGGTAAAGAAACTCATCAGTTGTTGCAGTTGCTCGGCCTGGCCGCTCATTTCCTCGGCGGTGGCGGCCAGTTCTTCGGCGGAAGAGGCGTTTTGCTGGGTGATCTGGTTGAGCTGGTTCATCGCCGTGTTGATCTGGCCGACGCCGGAGGATTGTTCTTCCGAGGCGGCGGCGATTTCCTGAACCAGGTCGCTGGTCTTGGCGATGCCGGGGACGATCTCGTCGAGCAGGTTGCCGGCGCGCTCGGCCAGGGCCACCGAGTTCTTGGCCACTTCGCCGATTTCCTGGGCGGCGACCTGGCTGCGTTCGGCCAGCTTGCGCACCTCGGCGGCGACCACGGCGAAGCCCTTGCCGTGTTCGCCGGCGCGGGCCGCTTCGATGGCGGCATTGAGGGCCAGCAGGTTGGTCTGGTAGGCGATGTCGTCGATGATGCCGATCTTATCGGCGATGCTCTTCATCGCTACGACCGTGTCCTTGACCGCCGCGCCGCCTTCGACGGCCTGTTTAGCGGCACTGCCGGCCATGCCGTCGGTGACCTTGGCGTTCTCGGTATTCTGCTCGATGGAGGCGGACATCTGCTCGACCGAGGCAGAAGTCTCCTCGACGCTGGCGGCCTGTTCGCTAGAGGCCTGGCTCAGGCTCTGCGAGGTGGCGCCCAGCTCGTCGGCGGCGGTGGCCAGGGTATCCGCGCCGCTCTTGACCTTGTGCATCACCTCGGAGAAACGCTGCACCATGCTACGCATGGCGCTCAGCAACTGGCCGACCTCGTCCTTGCTGGTGACCTCGATGTCGCTGCAGAGGTCGCCTTCGGCGATGCGCTCGGCCGTCGCCACGGCTACACCCAGTGAGCGCGCCAAGCGTCGGTAGACGAACAGCAGGGCCAGCCCCAGACCCACCAGGTTGAGGGCGATGCTGGCCAGCACCAGACCGAGAGCCAGCGCCTTGGACTCGGCGGCCTGGGCGATGGCGCCTTGGGTGCGCTGCTCCATCAGCATGTAGAACGCGTCCACCGGACGCATGATGTGTGCCTTGTTGGCGTGATAGGCATCGTCGTGCATCAGTCGGCGGGCCAGCTCCAGGTCCGGCGGGCCGACGCGGGTGAAGCCGCCCTGGCCGTCGTCGAAACGCCCCTTTACCGCGTTCATGGCGATGGTTTCGGTCCGCACCAGGGCGTCGGAGTTGGCCTGGGCCTCGTTCAGTTTGGCAAATTCTTCCGCGCTGAAACCGGCTTGCTTCATCAGCTCGGCCAGGGGCACGGCGACGTCCTGGGGACGCGGCTGCGCCTCACCGGCGGCGACGAAGTCCCAATAGATGCGATGGTAGTCCTGCGGCCGGGGTTTCTCGCCGTTGCGAATGGCGAGGATGTCCCAGTACTGCGTCTCGTACTTGGCGTCGCCGCTGACCACATAGGTACGGGCCAGGCGGGTAAGGTCGTCCGAGCTCTGCCGCATCTCGTCCGCCAACAGGTAAGACCGGTAGCGTTGCGCCTCGGCTTCGGTCAGGCGTTCGGTCGCGTCGTTGTAGCGGGTCAGCGCGGCGAAGGTAAGCAGCAGCATCAGTAGGGACGCCACGATAAGGCCGATGAACAGAGTCTTGAGTCTCAAATGCAGCATGGTGAAGTTCCTTATCTTGTTCATTCGAGCCGCCAAGAGCGCTTGATCGCCAGGACGGTTGGGTCTTCCGTGTTTGAGCTGGCTTTATGTGATGCAGTCCTGTTCGTCGGTGGCGAGGCCTGTTGCGGGCTGGCTTAACGCCGCGAGCTCATCCACCGAGAGCACCCGGCCGATATCCAGCAGGATGACGAATTTGCCGTCGACCTTGCCCATGCCGAGGATGAAGTCGGTGCGGATATGCGCGCCGAAGGCCGGCGGCGGTTCGATGTCAGCCGGAGCGATTTCCAGCACCTCGTTCACCGCATCGACCACCACGCCGATCACCTGTTGCTCGTCGCTGTGTTCGACTTCGAGAATGACGATGCAGGTGCGCCGGCCGACTTCGGTCTGCCGTCCACCGAAGCGTGCACCCAGATCGATCACCGGGACCACCGCGCCGCGTAGGTTGATCACCCCGCGGATGCTCGGCGGCATCATTGGTACGCCAGTGAGCTGGCCGTATTCGATGATTTCCTTGACGCTCAGGGTGCCGACGGCGAAGTGCTCGCCGCCGAGAGTGAAGGTCAGGTACTGGCGGGTTTCCGGCGTGCTATCGGTGCTTTTCACCTTGATCAATTGACCCATGAGTTACTCCTGGAAGCGCACGAAGCCGGCTGGTACGGCGGAACCGCTGCCGTGGGACACTTTACTGGGGGCGGGCGCTGCGGCCTTGGGGCGCGCGGCGGCGCTGGCGTTGCCGCTCACGCTGGCGCCGTTATTGGCCAGGGTGAAGAAACCCATCAGTTGCTGCAGTTGCTCGGCCTGGCTGCTCATTTCCTCGGCGGTGGCGGCCAGCTCCTCGGAGGACGAGGCGTTCTGCTGGGTGATCTGGTTGAGTTGATTCATCGCCGTGTTGATCTGGCCAACACCGGAGGACTGTTCTTCCGAGGCGGCGGAGATTTCCTGAACCAGATCGCTGGTCTTGGCGATACCAGGGACTATCTCGTCGAGCAGGTTGCCGGCGCGCTCGGCCAGGGCCACCGAGTTCTTGGCCACTTCGCCGATCTCCTGGGCGGCGACCTGACTGCGTTCGGCCAGCTTGCGCACTTCGGCGGCGACCACCGCGAAGCCCTTGCCGTGTTCGCCGGCACGGGCCGCTTCGATGGCGGCATTGAGGGCCAGCAGGTTGGTCTGGTAGGCGATGTCGTCGATGATGCCGATCTTATCGGCGATGCTCTTCATCGCTACGACCGTGTCCTTGACCGCCGCGCCGCCTTCGACGGCCTGTTTAGCGGCACTGCCGGCCATGCCGTCGGTGACCTTGGCGTTCTCGGTATTCTGCTCGATGGAGGCGGACATCTGCTCGACCGAGGCGGAGGTTTCTTCGACGCTGGCGGCCTGTTCGCTGGAAGCCTGGCTCATCGACTGAGCGGTGGCGGAGACTTCCTCGGAGGCGCTGGACAGTGAGTCGGCTGCGCCGCGCACTTCGCCGATGATCTGCGCCAGTTTGGCCACCATGTCTTGTAGGGCGGCTTTCAACTGGCCGGTTTCGTCGCGGCTGTTGACTTCGATGCTTACGCTCAGATCGCCGGCCGCCAGAAGATTGGCTAGCTGCACCGATTCGTTCAGTGGGCGGGTGATCGAGCGGGTGATGAAAAAGGCGATCAGCCCGCCCAGGACAATGGCTGCAGCTAATAGGCTGAACATCAGTTGAATGCCGGTCGCGTAATTCTGCGCGGATTGGTCGACCGATTTGTCGGTTTCTCGTTGCTGGTAGGCCAACATGGCATCCAGCGCGGAGAACAGGCCCTCCTGTACCGGCCCCAGCTCCTCCATCAGGACGCTGGCCGCTTCCTCGTTGCGGCTGGCCGCGGCCAGTTTCAAGGTTTTATCCACCAGGGGTACGGCTGCCTGGAAGCTGGTGCGGAGATCGGCCGAGAGCTGCCTGGCCTCGTCCGTGGTGGCGCTGCTTTCCATGGCGCTGAGTATCTTGTCGAATTCGGCACGCGCGGCTTTGACGCGCTCGATCTCCCGTTGGGTGCGCTCTGGGTCGCTGGCCAATATGCTGTTGCGGCTGGTGCGGGCGATGATATTCATCTGATTGCGCAAGGTCGCGATCTGTACGATGCGGCTCATACGCAAGCTGGACACTTCGTCGAGATCTGCCTTTATATCCCGCATGCGGTCGATGCCCATCCAGGCGAGAATCGCCATCAGAATTAGCACGCTAACGAAGCCGAGAGTCAGACGGGTGCCGATACGCATGTTGGAGAAAAAAGTCATTTTATTGTTCTCTACTTGCCTGTTGGAGAATTGGGTGGTGCGTTCGTGACGTGCTGGTCGGTCACTGTCAGTTGTCGGCGACGGCTCGCTGTCGGTTGCCGACGACCTGCTTGATCAGCCCGGAAACGTCAAGGATCAATGCCACTTCGCCGCTGCCGAGGATGGTGAAACCGCCGATCCCGCCGACCTGGCCGAAGACCTTGCCGAGCGGTTTGATCACGGTCTGGAATTCGCCTTGCAGACGATCCACCACCAGGCCGGCGCGCTGCCCGGCGAACTGCACCACCACCACGTTTTCCCGACGTGGCGGCATGCCCTCGATATCGAACAGTTCGCGCAGGCGGATGAACGGCAGCACTTCGCCGCGCAGGTTGAGGTAGTCGCGTCCGGCCTCGGCATTCGAGTCCTCGCGCGACAGCTCGATGCATTCCACCACCATGTCCTGGGGGATCACGTAGCTGGCGCTGCCGACGCCGACCAGGAAGCCGTCGATGATCGCCAAGGTCAGTGGCAGGCGGATGCGTAGCGTGGTGCCTTGGCCTTCCGCGCTGTCCAGCTCGACGCTACCGCGCAGGGCGGTGATATTGCGCTTGACCACGTCCATGCCGACGCCGCGGCCGGAGAGGTTGCTGACCTGTTCGGCGGTGGAGAAACCGGGTTCGAAGATCAGGTTGAAAATGTCCTTGTCGGCGAGGCTCTGGCCTTCGGCGACCAAACCGCGTTCCACGGCCTTGCGCAGGATTTTCGCCTTGTTCAGACCGCCGCCGTCGTCGGCGACCTCGATGACGATGCTGCCGGCGTCGTGGTAGGCGTTCAGGCGCAGCAGTCCCTGGGCTGGCTTGCCTTGAGCGAGACGCACCTCGGCGGGTTCGATGCCATGGTCCATGGCGTTGCGCACCAGGTGGGTGAGCGGGTCGCCGATACGTTCCACCACGGTCTTGTCCAACTCGGTTTCGCCGCCGCTGATTTCCAGGCGGATGTCCTTGCCGAGCTCCTTGGCGACGTCGCGCACCACGCGCTGGAAACGGTTGAAGGTCGAGCCGATCTGCACCATGCGCAGGGTCAGCGCCGAATCGCGCACTTCTTCCACCAGGCGCGCGAGGACCGCCGTGGCCTCCACCAACTCGCTGGCGCCGGCCTGCTGGGCGGCCAGGTTGGCGCCGGCGCCGGCGATGATCAGCTCGCCGATCAGGTTGATCAATTGGTCGAGCTTGCCGGCATCGACGCGGATCAGGTTGTTCTCCGATTTGCGGTTGTCCTTGACCTGCTGTTGCTTCTTCAGCGCGGCCTCGATCACCGGCGGATGCACGATCTGCTGCTCGACCAGCACCTGGCCCATGGGTTGCGGCGGTTGTTGCTCCGAGTTCTGGCTGCGCAGCACGCCGTCCAGTTCGGCGGCGGTGAGGGTGCCGCAACGCATGAGGATTTCACCGAGACGCAGGTCTTCCTCCGGCAATTCCTGGATCAGTTGCAGGTATTCGTCGGTTTTGCTGTGCGGCGGCAGGATGCGCACCAGGCTGTCTTCACGGATGAACTCGAAGGCGCCCTCGATGGTGGCCTTGTCGGCGTCGCTGCGAAAGCCGATCTCGAAGCCCAGGTAGCAGCTTTCGGCATCCATCTCGGCGGCGGCCGGCAGGGCATCGGTAATGGTGACGATGCTATGGATATGACCGAGGGTGGTCAGGTAGCGGACGAACGACAGCGGGTCCATGCCGTTGCGCAGCAGGTCGCGACCGAAGCGCAGGGAGATGTGCCAGTGGTCGCTGGCCGTGGTATCGGCGCCGCTGCGTTCGATGTTGGGGCTGTGTTCGACCGGCAATGTGCTTGTTTGTGTCGGGGTGTCCGCTGCTGGCGTTTCGTCCAGCAGGCCGTTTAGCCAGTTGAGCAGATTGGCGCCATTACGCTGCACGGGTTTCTCCGGTTGCTTATTGTCGGCCACCAGCTTCACCAGCACGCCGATGTGGTCGCAGACCTTTAGGAACAGCGCGGTCAGCTCTTCGCTGAAGCGCAACTGCTTGTCGCGCACACGATCCAGCACGCTTTCCGCCACATGAGTGAAAGCAACGATGTCGTCCAGACCGAACAGCCCGGCAGAGCCCTTGATGGTGTGGGCGGCACGGAAGATCGCGTTGATCGTATCGGGGTCGTCGGGGGCCTGTTCGATATGCAGCAGGGCATCTTCCATCTGCTGCAGCAGTTCGTGGCTCTCGAGGATGAAGGTCTGCAGTGCATCGTCCAGGTTCATGAGCGCTCCTTGTTCATGGTGCGTTTGGCTGCAGCAGGATGGGGTCGCCGAAGAAGGCGGCCACGCCGCACAGCTCGAACACCTCCAGCACCGCCTGACTGTGGTTGCTGAGCAGCAGTTGCTGGCTTCGGCCGCTTGCTTCCTTCTTGGCCATGATCAGCAGTTGCAACCCGGCTGTATCCAGTTCCTGCACCGCGCCGAGGTCCAGCTCCAGGTTTCCGCCCTGTTCGACCAGGTCTTGCAGGCGCTTTTTCCATTCGGCCGCGGTATAGATGTTCAGCTCGCCTTCAATGGTCAGGCGCTGGTTTGCGGTGTTTGGCGCCGCGTTGCTCATTGGCTTCTCTCCATGTATTTACTTGGCGCTGCGCTGGATGTGCAGGCGTTCGCTACCGAGGCCTGGGGTGTGGCTGTGCTCAGGGCAAAATAAGTTTGGAAACCGCAGTGAGCATCTGCGCCGGCTGGAACGGCTTGACCACCCAGGCTTTGGCCCCGGCGGCCTGGCCTTCCTGCTTTTTGGCGTCGCTGACTTCGGTGGTGAGCATGATCACCGGAGTGAACTTGTAGGCCGGCAATTGCTTGGCCGCGCGGACGAAGGACAGGCCATCCATATTCGGCATGTTCACGTCGCTGATGATCAGGTGCAGCTTGCGACCGTCGAGCTTGTTCAGCGCGTCCTTGCCGTCGCAGGCTTCGACGGTCTCGTAGCCGGCGCCCTTGAGCGCGATGCTGACGACCTGGCGCAGGGAGGCGGAGTCGTCGACGATCATGATGGTCTTGGCCATGGGGGCTCCTAGAAAAAGGTGATTTCGGATTCGCTACTGGACACGTCCCGGGCATTGCCCCGGTGCACGTGATGGAGTTCGGGCATGGTGTAGGTATGGGCCAACTGCTCGAGCCAGACGTCGGCGTCGAGCGGCGCGGGCGCGCGGCCGGCGGCGCTGTCCTGTTGCGCTTGGGCGAGGTTCTGATGCAGCTTTTCCAGGTCGCTACGAACCAGGCCGAGCACCTGGCTGACGCGATCCTGGAACTGCAGACCGACCAGTACCTGGGCGATTTCCTGGCCGACCGCGGCGCTTTCGTCGCGCAGGGTATGCGAGGAATCGAGAATGGCGCCGGTGGCGCTGCGAAAGCGCTCGACGACCTGTTCGATCACCTGACCGGAATGGTTCACCGTGGCCTCGTCCTGCTCGGCGTACTGGCGCGAGATGGCCAGGGTGTTGGCGATGGCCGCGTTCACCGTATCCACGGTTTCGCCGATGCGTTTGCCGGTTTCGCCGGACAGGCTGGAGAGTTTGCGGATCTCGTCGGCGACCACTGCGAAACCGCGGCCCACCTCGCCGGCGCGGGCGGCTTCGATGGCGGCGTTAAGGGCGACCAGATTGGTCTGCTTGGCGATATTGCCGACATCCTGGGCCATCGTCCGCAGTTGCTCGGTGAGCGCGGACAATTCCATGACTTCGTGCAACAGGGTTTCCTTGGTCGCCAGGGCCGCGCGCAGCGAAGCGACTATGGCATCCAGTTCATGCTGGCTGGTGCCGAGCAGCGCGACGAGGCTCTCGTCGGCAGCGCTGTCGGTCATCGAGACGGCACGCTCGACGCGCTGGGAAATATCGGCGAAGCGGGCGGCCAGGGCGGTAATCGCCTCTTCGGTGTGACTGCGGGCGACTTCGATCTGCCCGGACCAGACCGGCAGCACGCCGCGGCACAACGGATCGAGTCCGCAACGGCAGGTGCCCTGGCTATCCAGTCGTCTGGCTGCTTGCAGTTCTTCGGCGATCGAATGCAGGGCACGGCGCAGGGTGCGGTTGCGTGAGTGCTGGTAGATGGCCGCGGCCGAACCAAGTGCCAGAAGTAGTATCGCAAGCCCCATAGGCAGGGAATTCAGCCCCCCCGTAGCCAGTACGCAGGCAATGCCTACGGCTGCCAGCACTAATGAAATCACTGGCGTTTCTGCTGTGGATTGCTTGAGAGAGTCGGTTGTTTCACTCAATACGGATTCTCCGTCCAATGGCCGGCTGCGGGCACCGGTTTGTCCTTCGACGAAAGGTTGACGTCAAAATGCCAGTAAAGATCATGATGCGGACCATGCCAAGCGCTCGGCTATCGGTTTTGGCTGATTTTTTAGTAGGGATTTCGGCAGAGTGGGTAGGCGGATTCCTACCCCTGCGTCGTATGGAGTTTCAGGCGGGTTGCAGTGCACAGGCTGCCGCGTAAGTTGTCGGCCCTTGGCTTACTGTTTTTGGCGACCTCGCTCATCGGTAGCGATTAGGCGAAACCGAGTTCGGGCTTGCGGTCGATGCGGCCAGAATATTGCGCCGACAGACCTTATGCGGCTCGGCTGTGGTGCAAGCGTGGGGCCGTTGTTGGGGCCTGAGGATGGCGTCGAGGGGCGTCGGCCTGGGCAAGATTCAGATGCAGTTTTTCCAGGTCGCTGCGGACCAGGCCGAGCACCTGGGTGACCTGCTCGCGGAAGCGCAAGCTGACCAGCACCTGGGTAATTTCCTGGCCGATGGCCTGGCTTTCCTCGCGTAGCTCGCGGGAGGACTCGAGAAGCGTGCTGGTCGCCCCGCGAAAACGCTTGATGACGTGCTCGATGACCTGCCTGGCGTCGTCCGCCGTGGCCCCGTTCTGCTCGGCATATTGGTGGGAAATCGCCAGGGAGCTGGCGATGGCGGCATTTACCGCCTCCACGGTCTCGCCGATACGTTTACCGGTTTCGCCGGACAGACAGGAGACCCGACGGATTTCATTCGCGACCGCCGCCAAGCCCTGCTCTCCCCGGTCGGCCAGAGTGGCGTCGAGCGCTACCCGGTTGGTCTGCTCGGCAATATTCCCGAGGTCCTGGGCCATCGCTCGCAGCTGCTCGGTGAGCCTGGACAGTTCCGCCATTTCATATTGCAGCGCTTCTTTAGTGGCCAGGGCCGCACGCAGCGAGACGACCGTCGCTTCCAGTTCTTGCCGGCTGTCGCCGAGCAGTAAAGCCAACCCGCCGCTCATCGCCTTGCCGCCTTGGGCTGCCGCGGCGGCGCTCTCTACCCGCTGGGACATCCGGCCGAAATGGTTGACCAGGGTGGTAATGGTCTCTTCGGTGAGCGTGCGGGCAGACTCGATCTGGCCGACCCAGTTCGGCAGCGCGTCGCGGTAAGTCGCTGCCTGTGCGCAATTACAGCTATCCCGCTCGCTCCGATTTCCGGCCGCTTGCGGTTTCACGCCGTCCAGGCTGCGGTTGTGCGAGTGGTAGTAGAAAGCTGCAAGCGCACCCAATGTCAGGATCAGCACGGCGAGCCTGTCGGGTAGATGTTGCGCTTCCCCGGTGGCCAGCACGCAGGCGGCGCCGAGCGCCGCCATGGCCAGGATGATCGAGGATGCTCCTACGGGGGGTTGCTTGGGGGCGTAAGTGATTTCGCTCAATCTCATTCTCCGGTACCGGCTTCGACTGCAGCGCAGCGCCGGTTTGTCTGCGTTGAAGAATTGCCGACAGAAGGCCGGCATAAGCTGATGATGCGGGCCATGGGATGAATCGACCATCGGCCTATGCTGGTTCTTGGGTAGGCATGCCGGCGGCGTTGGTAGGCGGCGCCCTACTGGTGGTTCGGGCGCTGCCCAGGCAGGGCGCAGAGGGGGTCTGAGCCCAGGCGTCACTCGATAAGGTTTTGGCTCACGGCGTAGCGGACGATGTCGGCATTGCTGGAGAAACCCATCTTTTCCATCAGTCGCGCCTTATGGGTGCTGACGGTCTTGCTGCTGATCGCCAGCGCCTCGGCGATCCCGCTCACGCTGCTGCCAAGGGCGAACAGGCGGAGTACCTGGAGTTCGCGCTCGGTGAGTTTGTCCTGATAGCTCTGTTGCATCGGGCTGCTGGCTTCGAGGGCGATGTCTTCGGCGATTTGCGGATCGAGGACGCGTGCGCCGAAAGCGGCGCGGCGGACCGCCCCGAGCAGAATCTCGGGCATGCAGGTCTTGCATAGGTAGCCGGTGGCGCCGGCCCTGAGCATGCGCTGAGCGATTTGCGGCTCGTTGTGCATGCTCAGCATCACTATTTTTTGTGCTGGATAATGGGCGCGAATGTGCACGATCAAATCTTCGCCGCTGAGGCCGGGCATATTCATGTCCAGCAACAGCACATCGATATCGCCCCGATGCAGTCGTTCCAGCGCCATGGTGCCGTTTTCCGCCTCGGCGACCACCTCCAGGTCGTCGGTCAGGGCGAACAGTTGTTTCAATCCCTCGCGCATGATGGCGTGGTCATCGACAATCAGCAGGCGAATTCTTTTGAGCATGGTTCCTCGCTGCTCGGGAGGGCGAATCCCAGTAGGCATGGCTGGATAATTCATAGGGTGTTTGCTTGTCGTGAATAAAGCCATCGGCTGCCGCTGGTTTTTAAGTAGGGCGTTTCTGAGGGCGGGTAGGTGCTTGGCTGGTGCCTTGCGTGGGGCCTGATGCGGATGGGTTTCGCCCGTCGTCGGCCGGTGGGCCGCTCTTGAATGGGCGTCTGGATCGCTGCCTCCGGTTCAGGGCGTTCCGGCTCCGCGGATATGCTGTCGATGGCTGCTGCCGGTCGCGTCGTCGTCGACGTGGGGCAGGGCGCTATGCAGTTGTCTGAGCGGATGGAGAACGATCGAACGCAGCAGGAACAGCAAGATGGCGAGGACCGTCAGCTCCAGCAGCACCGATCCTACGAGGGGGCTTATCGGGCCGGCGGCCGTTGTCGGTAGGGTTTCGCTTGCAGCGACCATGGTTATGCCGCGGTCCTGGCCGGTATTGAGCGTTGAGGTAGCGGTCGGGGCGCGCCGTTCGCTGGCTGCCCGGGCGTGCTCCTCGCCGCATGGATAGATGCAGGAGATGGCGGCAATGAGGATGAACGCGATCATGACGGCATGGCGTCCCGCGCTGTTCTTCGGGCTTGCATCGCTCATGTTCCAGACCTGCCTTGCATTGTTCGGGGGCTAGCCCGGAATCTGAATTCCTTGCCGTTCTCGCAATGGGAGAAAAAAACGCTATCCCCGCCAGAAGCGGGGATCCATGATCGACCTGATTATGCGGGGGACGCATAGCCAGCGAAGCACGGGCTCCTTTCCCAGAAGCAGCAAATGTCCTGCCGATTCGCCATGCAGGGTGTGCGGGCGAACCTGGTGGCGGGACAGTGGGGCAAGGATGCATCCGTGCAGATCCGGGAACCATCGGCGGGGGCTGATTCTTAAGTAGGGGGTCGTCCTGGTTGGGTAGGGGAGGGCTGATGCGAGCACGCAGGATGCAGCCAGTGTCTGTAGACGAGTTGCTTGGCCCCGGGTTGGCGGGCTGCGTTCGGGGTTTGGAGCCGTTATCGCGTCATGACCCGGAGAGCGGTATCGGCGCCGCTGGCAACGCCATCACGGTCGGCAAAACCTGCAGTGGGCGTTCTGCTCGCCGATCGTCGCCTCCTCAATAACCATGCGATGCCCGGGCTGCGCCATCAGCGAAGCGCCGCGCAGTACCCATCGATTCGCTCTGAAGTGCTTGCGTGGGTACGCGACGATCCGGATGGGCCGATCGCGGCATTGGATGCGCGTCCTGTCAGCCATCCCCTACCTGTTTCGGACTCTCCCCTACCTAAGAATCAGCCCTCGCCGATGGTCGCTGAACCTACGTAAATGCATTCTTTGTTCTCGCTTGCAATGAGCTCTTCCGTAATTCGAAGTGCCGGCATTCGATGCTGAGTGGCGTTAGCTCAGCTTTTTTAAGAACGCTATACGGACATAGCCAAGTGTGTCCGTGAAAGCCTGGAAAGCCCATGCTTGCCACATTCCGATGTGTTGTGCGGTCGCAGTTCTTTGCAATGGCGATATTAAAGAGACCGTAGCCCCGGCATCCCAGCGGGGGCGAAAGAGCCGCCGATCTGTGCGGGCTCTCGATGACAGGTAGGAGAGTGCGATGTCGCAAAAAGGTTTCACCTTGATCGAGCTGATGGTGGCCCTTGCCGTCCTGGCGATCTTGCTCGGCATCGCCGTTCCCTCGTTCGGCGGCATGATCCGCGACAGTCGGGCTTCGACTCTGGCCAGCGAGCTGCAAGGAGCGCTGCAACTCGCCCGCTCGGAGGCCGTCAAGCGCCGCCAAAACGTTGTGGTTTGCCGCAGAAAGCCTGACGCCAGCACCTGCGAAAACGGCGCGGACTGGGCCGGCGGCTGGCTGGTGCAGCAGGTCGGCGGTGATGTGATCAAGGTCTGGGACAGCGCGCAGGGGTTGGCGGTCGCCGGTCCGAATGCCGGAGTGACCTTTCGCAGCAACGGCATGGCCGGTAGCGCTAGCAATTTCGCGGTGACGCCCAGTGGCTGCAGCGGCAAGCAGAGGCGGGAAATTACCGTCTCTGTGACCGGTTCCAGCAGCCTGGAAAAGGACGCATGCGAATGAGCGCTTTCTCTCCTGCCGCCCAGCGTGGCACCACGCTGATCGAAGTCCTTATCGCCCTTGTCGTGCTTGCCATCGGCCTGCTCGGGATGGCACTGCTGCAAGTCACCAGCGTGCAGAGTAACCACAGCGCTTATTACCGCTCGCAGGTGAGCATACTCGCCAGCGACCTGGCCGACCGGATGCGTGCGAACCGCACCGCCGCGCTGACCGACGCCTACGTATTCGATTACCCGACTTCATCCAGCACCCACTCGGTGAGCGGCACCCAAGCGCAGAAAGATAAAGCCGAGTGGCTGAACACGCTTGCCCAGGCGCTACCGGAAGGCACCGGCAAAGTCGAAAAGAGCGGCACCCTGGTGACCATATCCGTGCGCTGGAACGATAACCGTGGGCGGATAAAGCCAACCGCTAGCACCGAGAAAACCGACAGCACCGATACCGGCGTTGAAACCTTCGTCTACCGGACCGAAATATGACCCGCTCATCGACGCCTCGCCAGCAAGGCTTTTCGCTCGTCGAATTAATGATCGCCATGGTCCTCGGCCTGTTGCTGATGGCTGGCGTATTGCAGACGTTTCTCTCGAGCAAGCAGACCTACAGTACCAATAACGCACTTGCCCGCGTGCAGGAAAGCGGTCGTTTCGCCATGGAGTTTCTCACCAACGATATTCGCAACGCCGGGTATAAGGGCGAATGCTTATATCCGGTGAATAACTTGCTTAATGATAAGAGTGAGAAATATAACGCTGAATATTTCGATCTGAACCAACCGGTAAGCGGGAAAAATGATGTGTCCCCGGCTTGGGTGAAAAATCGCACCGCGGGCGATGTGATTCATGTCAAGTATGCAGCCAATATCCCAGGGGTAACGGCAAGCGGCAATACCGCCGCCAATGCAAATGCCATCGCTCTGAGCGCTGCAAGTGGTGTCGCCCAAGATACGATTATTATTGTCTCCGATTACTTTGGTTGCGACATGTTTCAAAATCGCAGTAATGCCAAAGCCAACTCCTTGTCGCGAGGCAATACGGGTTCACCTGGGAATAAAAATCCAGGGAAGGGTAATGACTTCAGTCACGCCTATGACTCCTCCATGGAAATCCTTACGTTGCAAAGTTCGACCTATTACATAGGTAATGGCGTTAAGAACCTACCTTCGCTCCGGCGCATTAGTTTTACCACTGGTACTGAAACCCATGAGGAGTTGGTCGAGGGCGTTCAGGATATGCAAGTTCTATACGGTATCGCGGGCAACGATAGGCAGGTCGATAGTTATGTATCGGCAAATAAGGTGGACAATTGGGATAATGTCGTGTCCGTTCGTATCTATCTATTGCTCGTCAGTACCGAAACCAACGTGGTTCCGGAAAATCAAACCGTCAATTTTAACGGAACAGACGTAACCATTCAGAATCGTCGTCTTGCGCAAGTATTCTCGACCACTATCGGAATTCGTAATCGCCTGCCATGAATACATCCATGACCGCATTACCTATCAATAACCAGCGCGGGGCAACGCTGATCATCGCCCTGATCATGTTGCTGTTGCTGACCATCATTGGCTTGAGCAGCATGCGCGGCACCTCGCTGCAGGAAAGTATGGCCGGCAATATGCGTGATAGCAGCCTCGCCCTTCAGGCCGCGGAAGCTGGACTGCGCCAGGGCGAGGGGATCGTGGATGGAAAAACTCTGGACGAACTCCGGGATATTGTCGCGCTGAACGGCACTTATACCAGCTTTCCGGGAGTGGCGGCTGTGCCCGCCTACCGCATCACCAAGCTGGCCGAAATGCGTCCCAGCCTCGACCCTCAGGATCCCATCGTAGGCGTCGTTATGCGGGTGGAGGCGGATGCTTCCGGCATGGCGCAAAACTCGAATGGTAACGCTGCTTCCAAAATCAAGCTCCGTTCGGTCGTTCTGATCAAGTAATGAACCGCCGACCGCCTTATAAGCCCTCTTCGGGAGTCGTAGTGATGGACAGCCTCGCGCGTCGATACAAACTGCTGCACACAGGCCTGGCCTTTATGATGTCGTTGGCGGTGGCTTTCGCCTCGACCGCCCGAGCGGACGTTTCCCAGTCGCCACTGTTATTGGGTGGCGGGAGTGTGCCGGGCAATCTGGCGTTGGTGCCTTCGGTGGAGTGGCCCACCATTCTCAGTATGGCCAACCTCGGCGATTACTCCGTCAGCAATAAGTATGTCGGCTATTTCGATGCGGATAAGTGCTACGACTATAAGCATGATTCGAAGCATGAAGATCGCCGTGACAGCCATTTTTTCCCCAAGTCTAAAGCCAGTAATCGTACTTGTAGCGGTAAGTTATGGAGCGGTAACTTCCTCAACTGGGCGGCGACCCAGACCATCGATCCGTTTCGTAGTGCATTGACCGGCGGTTATCGTGTCAAGGATACGAAAGACGACACTTGGTTAGAGAAAGCTAGGCATACAGGTCAGAATGAAAGTGGTTGGCGAGCTATTTGGGGAGGCACAACGGTAAGTAATGCAACCCCGGCGAGTTGGTATGGATTCAAAACGCGTCTCGCCGGTTTGGGTAATCGCATGCGTTTTACCCTGGATGGCGATTTGAGCGGAGAGGCTAGCGCGTACACATCGGACACCGATCTTTCCGATAACGGAAGCACCGTATATGAGGTTTATATACGGGTGAAGGTGTGCGATCCTGACGTTGGTTTGGAAGCCAATTGCAAGCCTTATGCAAAAGGCTACAAGCCCGAAGGCTTGATACAACAATACTCCAGCGATCTTCGTTATAGCGTTTTCGGCTACCTGAACGATCATAGTGTATGGCGTGACGGTGGCGTGATGCGCGCCAAGCAGAAATTTGTCGGCCAAACCGTTCGTGTTCCAAGGGTGGCTGGCAACCAGAAGAACGGTGCTCATGAGTGGGATGCAACTTACGGTACTTTTATACGAAACCCTGACCAGGATGATGCCACTAGTACCAATGCCAAAATTCACGATAGTGGAGTTATAAACTACCTGAACAAATTCGGCCAGATGACCGCCAAGGACCATAAACACTATGATCCGGTCAGCGAGCTGTTCTATACGGCGCTGCGCTATTTCAAGGGTCAAGGTAATGTGCCGGCCTATTCAACCCTCGGTGATGATAAATCCATTCGCTACGAGCTGGCCGATGGCTTCCCGGTTATCACCGACTGGACGGATGCTGACCCTATTCAATATGCCTGCCAGAAGAACGTGATTCTCGGCATCGGCGATACCAATACGCACCGGGATAAGAATCTTCCCCAGAACATCCAAAGAGCCCAAGAGCCGGACGTGCCAAAGGAAGTCAGCGATGACAAAAGCGTCGATGTGGTAAAAGCGACGCAGAAGGTGGCCGCGCTCGAAAATATCACCATCGATACCCCCTTCAATAATAATCGCCTGAGTTCTGCCTATATCGCAGGCCTTGCCTACGACGCCCACACTACCGATCTACGTAAGGATTGGGTTGGGAAGCAAACCGTCTCTACTCATTGGGTCGACGTTCGTGAGAACGAGGTACTGGCCGGAAAATCCAGCAACCAGTACTGGCTCGCCGCCAAATACGGTGGTTTCACGGTGCCTAAAAATTTCGAACCTTATGAGCGTAGCGAGGCGCTACCTGATGAGTGGTGGCACACCACCTCAGACACATTGGCCACAGACTATCCTCGCCCCGATAATTTTTACGTGGCGAGCGATGCGGCCCGGATGGTCGAGAGTCTCAAACTTGCATTCGCTAATATCGCCAACGAGGCACAAGGTACCCTGGCTTCGCTGGCGACCAATTCGACTCGCCTGAGTACCGATACGGCCGTATTCCAATCGGAACTCAATAGCAAACGTTGGAGCGGCGACCTTCTGGCAAAGCTGGTCGTCGATGGTGAGGTGGGGACCGAGAGTTGGAGTGCCGCTAGTGCTTTGGATAGCCTCCCCGATATCTCCGCGCGGAAGATCTTTAGCAGTGCGCCGCCCAGCGAAGACACTGCCAATGGCCCACTGCGTTCGATCGAGGGTATCGACTTCACATGGGACGGTCTGAAGGAAACCCAGCGCGTCGGATTCGTCAAAGAGGGTGAAGCGGATACCTCTATTGCGCAACAGCGCGTAGCTTTTCTGCGTGGCGATCGCTCGTTGGAGATTACCGACGAGAAAGCCGATAAGCCTTTTCGTCAACGTGCCAGTCGTCTGGGGGACATAATCAATTCGGATCCCCAGTTCATCCATCAGCAAAATTTCGGTTACGCCAGCCTGGCTTGGAACGATGGCGCCGTGGGCAAAGCCTATGCCGCCTTCCGTGCATCCGACGCCTATAAAAGCCGCAAGCCAATGGTCGTCGTCGGTGCCAACGACGGCATGCTGCACGGCTTCGATGCCAGGGTCAGCAAAGAGTCCGCGAAAAATGGTGGTGGCGAGCTGTTCGCTTATGTGCCCAACAACGTACTGGACACATTGATCGATCTGACCGAGCCGGCCTATTCCCACCGCTATTACGTCGATGGCACGCCACGCATTTCGGATGTCTGGTTGGGCGATGACGGTTGGCGCACCATGGTCGTAGGTACGACCGGTGCTGGCGGCAACAGCGTGTTTGCCCTCGACATCACCGACCCTGGCAACATGACCAGTGAAAATGTGATGTGGGAGTTCACTCACCCGAGCATGGGCTACACCATTGGCCAGCCATCGTTGGTCGCACTGCCCAATCAAAAATTCGGGGTGATCGTCAGCAGCGGTTACCACGATAGTGCGCCGGCCAATGGCAAGGTGTGGATCCTGGACGCCGCCGACGGTAGCGTGATCAAGGAGTTCACCCTGGGCACTACAGGCGGCCTCGGTGCCCCCTTGGTCGCCGACATGAACGCGGACCAGATTGTCGACCGAGTTTATGTGGCCGACACACTCGGCAACCTCTGGCGACTGGACCTGAGCGGCAATAATACTATCAGTTGGGGTATCCCCGGTGCGCTCAACGCTAACCCGCTGTTCATCGCCAAGGACGATACGGGAGCGCGGCAAGCCATCACCGCGCCGCTGTCCGCCGCTTTCAACGACAAAAAGCAGCCCATGGTGTTTTTCGGCACCGGTAGTTTTTACCGCACCGGCGATAACGAAATTCCGGAGAACCCGGCGGTAGAGACCTTCTACGGGATTATCGACAACGGGCTGTCGATCGACGGGCGCGATGACTTGCTCGAACAGCAGATCATCAAGGAGTCCACGCTGAGCAGCGGCGACAAAGCTCGCGTCATTACCGAGAATGCCTTGCAGAATAGCGACAAGGGCTGGTATCTGGATCTTGCCTGGCAGACGGGCGAGGGTGCCACTGGCGCGCAAGGCGAGCGGGTGGTTGCCAAGGCCACCCTGCGTAGCGACCGGGTGATTTTTACCACTATGACCCCCTCTGCGGATCCCTGCGCTTTCGGTGGAACCAGTTGGATTATGTCTGTTGCATTATCCAGTGGCAGCCGACTCAGCTACATGTATTTCGATACCAATGGCGACGGCGTGTTGGATAGCAAGGACGCCATTGATGGCAATCCCTCGTCGGGCTATTCAGATAAAGGTGTCGGCGTGGTCAAAGGTACAACACCAGTCGAAGCAAGGGACGGGGACAATGCACAGCTGTGTTTCGCCGGTTCCAACGGTTCCGCCCCAAGATGTATTAAGAACCCCGACCCGCGGAGACACGGCCGTCAATCCTGGCATGAAGTGAGGAGCAACTGATGACTCGGTCCATCGGCAATTTGCCCGGCGCGGTTTTTCAGTCGGCACCACGAAGCTCCATATCACGAAACAAGGGCTTTACCCTGATCGAACTGATGATCGTGGTGGTCGTCATCGGCATCCTGACAGCGATCGCCTATCCCTCGTATCAGGACTATGTGCGAAGGGCCAAGCGTGCGGATGCGCAAAGCGCATTGCTGGAGTTGGCGCAATTTATGGAGCGGCATTACACCGCTAACGGTACCTACCTGACCGCCGACGATAAAGCTCCCGGCTTGCCGTTCACCACAGCGCCGAAGGACGGTACCAACAGCAACTACGACCTGAGCTTCGCCGCCAAACCGACCGCCAGCGGCTACACCTTGCAGGCGGTGCCCAAGGGCTCCATGGTAGGCGATACCTGCGGAACCTTGACCCTGACCAATACGGGGGCCAAAGGGCAAGCCGCGGGTGCCGCCCTCGCCGCGTGTTGGCGGCGCTGATCCAAGTACGGATGCAGGAAGCTCAAGGCTCCTAGTGTCACGACAACCATGATGTGTCTGATAACTGTAGAGCGGCGCCAGCCTCCGAACGAGCAGGCACTGTCATCGTGGTGCGCCGCCTACCTTCATTGCGCCAATGGTGGGTTACGGCGCAATGGAACTTGTTGGTTCATCGCTATCCGCTGCGTGCGCCTAACCCACCCTACGGGATCGCGGCACATGGGTAAGACCGCGACTAACCGACATTTCAATGTTGTCGCGACACGAATAATCTGTCGCTATCTGTGGGAGGGGCTTCAGCCGCGATGCTTTCTGCGCCATCAAGATCAATCGCGGCTGAAGCGGGGTGCCACCCAGCGGAACGCCACCCGGCCCCTCCCACGCCAGCCTGGCGTTTGACCGATGGTTGACGCGGCGCTCAGGACAGCCCTTGCGTCATGACGTAGCGGACGATATCGGCGGTGCTGGTAAAGCCCATCTTTTCCATCAGGCGCGCTTTATGGGTGCTGACGGTCTTATGGCTGATGGCCAGTTCCGTGGCGATCGCCGTGACGCTGAGGCCACGGGCGAGCAGACGCATGATCTGCAATTCGCGGCTGGTCAGTTCGTCATGCGGATTATCCGCAGCCGGCCCAGTGGCGGCGAATGCGATCTGCTCGGCGAGTTCGGCGTCGATGAAGCGTCCGCCGGCGGCCACCCGGCGGACGGCCACCAGCAGGGTTTCCGGGTCGCGGTCCTTGGTCAGATAGCCGGCCGCACCGGCCTTGAGCGCACGCTGGGCGATGGGCACTTCGTTGTGCATGCTCAGGACCAGGATCGGCAGTTGCGGATAATGGCTGTGGACCCGAAACAGCAGATCCTCGCCACTGATGCCCGGCATGCTCATGTCCAGCAGCAGCAGGTCGACATCGTTCTGCCGCAGCCGTTCGAGCAGCACGGCGCCGTTTTCCGCTTCGCCGACTACATGCAGGTCGCCGGCCAGGGCGAAAAGTTGTTTCAACCCTTCGCGCATGATGGCGTGGTCATCAGCGATCATCAGTCGAATCATGGGGCCTCGGGGATATCTGTAAAGGGATCTGTAATTGAACACGAGTGCCTTGCCCAGGGGTACTGTCTATGTTCACCGCACCTCCAAGCATGTGGCCGCGTTCACGCATTCCGAGCATTCCTAGCGTGCCCGATCGTATTTGCTTTGCATCGAACCCCCTGCCATCGTCGCGTACCTCGATCAAAACCTCATTGCGACTCGGTTTCAAGTGGATCTCCACGCGGTTGGCGCGGGCGTGTCGGGCGACATTGGTCAAGGATTCCTGAATGACCCGGAAGGCCGCGGTGGCGCGCTCGTTATCGAGTTCCAGGCGGGTTCTTGGCGCTTTCAACTGGCAAGCGATACCGGTGTTCCGGGAGAATTCGGAGACCAGCCACTCGAGCGCCGAGGTCAGGCCCATGTCGAGGGCTGCGGGGCGCAGGCTGGTCGCCACGTTGCGCACCACATGGATGGTTTCGTCGACCCGCGTCATCAGTGTCTGCACGGAGTCCACCAGTAGCGGCAGGTCTTTGCCGAATTGCAGGCGCAGCAGGGAAATGCCCATGCGCAGCGCGGTGAGTTGCTGACCCAGTTCGTCGTGAATTTCCCGGGCCATGCGTTTGCGTTCCTCTTCCCGTATGGTTTCACGGCGGCTGGACAGCAGGCGCAGTTGCGCATTGGATTCCTGCAGGCGCCGTTCCGCCGCGCGCATGGCGCTGATGTCGCGGCCGATCGAGAGGATGCTGACGAGTTGCCCCTGGCGGTCGCGCTCGGGCACCAGGCGGGCCTCGAAGCGGGTCGCATCGGTGCCGGCAGGGGCGTCGATGACCACCTCTTCTTTGGCGGCTTCGCCGGTTCGCGCTATGCGCGCGAGGGTTTTGCGGAAGGTGTGGGTCGCCGTTAACCAGGGTAGGACTTCATCGGGGCCTTTGCCGAGCAGCTTATCCAAGGATTTGCCGAGTATGGCTTGGGTCGCCGGGTTGGCGTAAATGAAGCGGCCCTGTAGATCGAAGCGGGCGACGACATCCGGGCTGTTCTCCACCAGGGCGCGGAACTCTTGCTCGCGGACGTGCAGCGTGCGCTCGGCATGCTTGCGCTCGGTGATGTCGCGGAAGATGCCGACGATCCTCTGGATGCGCCCCGAGGCGCTGCATACCGGGATCAACGTCGAGTGAAAGATCCGCTGTCCGATGGGCAGGTTTAACTGGATTTCCTCGTCGATCGGCGACCAGCTGTCCACGCAGTGCTGAAATTTGGCAATCGCCCTGGCCGCGACGGTCGCTGGCAGCGTTTCCTCGATGCTCCTGCCGATCAGTTCGGCGCGCTCCATGCTCACGCTGCGTTCGAAGGCCGGATTGACCTCGATGATGCGGAAGCGTTGATCTGCGACCACCTCCAGGAGGAACAATGGGTCCAGGGAGCTATCGAAGATATCCCGGTAGCGCTGTTCGCTCTCGAGCAGCAAGGCTTCGGCGCGTTTGCGCTCGATGGCGATGGCGGCCAGATGGCTGGCTTGATGAACCAGCCTGAGGTCGTCTTCGCTCGGCAGCCCCGGTTGGCGCAGATAGATACAGAAGGTCCCCAGTACCGCGTCGTTGGAGTCCAGGATCGGTTCCGACCAGCAGGCCCGCAGCCCCTCCGCACCGGCCCGTTCGCGGAAGGCGATGCAGTCCGGATGAGTGAGCAGGTCTTCGGCGATGATCGTGGTTCCGCGCCAAGCGGCGGTGCCGCAGATACCCACGCCTTCGCCGATCTCGACCTGGCCGAGGGACTCGATGTAATCGGGCGACAGGCTGGGGGCCGAGCCGGCGATCAAGTGGCGACCATCCTCGTCCATCAACATGATGCTGGCCAGGAAGTCCGGACGCGCTTGCTCGACGTACTGGGCGACGAGCTCCAGCACTTCCGCTAGCAGGGCTCCGTGCGCCAGTTGCTCGAAAATCCGCAAGCGGGCTTCCTCCAGGCGCTCATGGCGCTTCAAGGCGGTGATGTCGTAGCCTTTGCCCAGAACGCTGATCACTTCGCCATTCGCATTGCGTTCGGCGATCAGCTGTATGGCATGTACGACCATTTCCCCCGTCTGTGGGCATAGCCATTCCTGGACGGATTGCAGCGGCTCGCCGGTGGCGATCACCTGGCGTATCAGCGCCTCGTGTTCGGCGGCGGTAATGTCGCCCTGCCAATGGCTTTCGAGCGGGCAATGCAGGGCCTTGGCGGCCGGGATACCGGTTTCCCGTTCGAACGCCGGGTTGACATAGGTACGCTGGCAATTCAGGTCGTAGCGGACGATCAGGTTCAGCGAGTTTTCTGCCAGGGCGCGGAACTGTTGTTCGCTGGCCAGCAAGCGGTTTTCCATGCGTTTGCGTTCGCTGACGTCGCGACTGATGGCGGCGATGCGGTAGACGTTTCCGCGTGCGTCGAATATGGGAATGAAGCTTGAATGGATGGTTAAGAGGCCAGTTGGCAGCTCTATGTCGCCTTCCCATTCGACTGGTTTACCACTGGCTAGGCAATGCTTGAGACTCGCCATAACCCTGTCGCTGGCTTTGGGGGCGAGCTCGCCGAGATACCGGCCGATCAACTGCTCGCGGCGCAACCCTGAGGTGCGCTCGAAGGCTGCATTGACCTCGATGTGGCGAAAGCGTCGATCCGCAGTCACCTCCAGCAGATAGAGGCTGTCCGATGTGTACTCGAAGATTTCGCGGAAGCGTTGCTCGCTGTCTTGCAGGACTGCCTGCAGTTGCTTGCGTTCGCTGATGTCGCGGGCCAGCTCCAGGCTGTAGCTCTCACCGTCGAGTTCGAGGTAGGTGATGCTGAGTTCGACCGGAAAGATACGGCCGTCCTTGGTTTGGTGGCGGCTTTCGATGATCTCCGGCGGGCGATCCGGATGGTCGTGCCAATCCGCCAGAATCTGCTCGTTGGTCCAGTCCGGATCTATTTCGCCTACGGTCATGCTCAGCAGTTCTGCACGGCTATAACCCAGGCTTCGGCAGGCCTCGTCGTTGACGTAGCGGAAGCGCGCCTGGCGGTCGATCAAGTAGGCGGCCTCGTGCACATGGCTGAGAGCGAAGTGCATCAGCGAGAGGCGTTCTTCGACCTTGATAAGGTGACTGAGGTCCTCGATCTGGGCGACCAGATACAGAGGGGCGTCGTCCCTCGCACGTACCGAACTGACCGTCAGCCGCATCCGGAGATAGCGGTCGTCGCGGTTGCGGTAACGCTTTTCCAGGCGCAAGTAGGGGACTTCGCCGGCTATCAGGGCTTGGTTGCCGGCGAGCTCCCCGGGTAGGTCGTCCGGATGGGTGAGGGCCTGGCTGGAAGTTTGTTGCAGCTCCTCCTCGCTGTAACCGAGCAGCTCGCAAAGGTAACGGTTGGCGCGCAGCCAGCGGCCGTCGACGGTCAGCAGGGCCATGCCGATCGCGGCGGAGTCGAACGCCTTGCGGAAGCGTTCCTCGCTTTCCCGCAGCGCCTGTTCGATACGTTTGCGCTCGCTGATATCGTGCAGGAAACCGAACCAGAGAATTGAACCGTCGGCTTCACGCGTCGGTTTGGAGCGGCCCTCGAGCCAGATTTCGCCCTTTTGCGGATGACGAACCCGGTATTCGCATTGCCAGGCGCGCAGCGTGCGCGCCGACTCGGCGAGCGACTCCTGCACCCGGGCGATATCTTCGGGGTGGACACGGTCGAAGAGGATGCCGGCATCCCGCTTCAGATCGTCCACGGTCACGCCATAGTATTGTTCGTAGCCCGGCGAGGCCCAAGGCAGGGACACCGCGCCGTTACTATCGAGGCGGAAGGTGCCGATAATGCCTGGCGCGGTTTCGATGATGCGCTGCAGCCATTGATCTTCTTCGAGCTGCTTATCCAGGCCCTTAGGGGCTTCCACCCGAACGATTTCAGCCAGTCCCAGGTCGCCGACGGTAACCAGCTTGCTGCGCCCGTGCATCAGGCTGCCATCCTTGTGCCAATAGCGCAGCTCGAGCGGAAAACCCGAGGCGGCCGGGGTATGCAGCCGGTCGCGATCAGCGGGGTGGAGGAAGTCGATCAAGGCTTTGCCGGGCAAGCTGGCACGGGCGTAACCGAGCAGTTCGGTGAAGGCCTCATTGACCTTCAGTATCCGGCCCTGCTCATCGAGCAGCAGCATAGCGGATGACGCCAGATCGAAGATGGCCTCGAACAACCGGGATGGTGCCGTCGGTGCACCTAGGTCATCCGCTGCCCTAGAGAACACGCCCTGTACTTCGCTCAATGTGAGTCGCCTCTGGTTTCATCGGCGCCCCCATGTCTATAAGACCCGTGGCGGTGCCGAAGAAGTGCTATTAGTCCTGTCTGACTAACACCTGACGATCCCTGTATCGGTGCATCCACGAGTGGCGAACTGCCGCTGAGCCACTGGGGCTTTCAATCATACGCGCTACAGTGGTGAGTCACTTTGCCATAGGTAGCAGTTCGGTGATCGCATAAATCCAGCAGATGGCTGCCATTACTACCTTGTTTCGCTGCCTTCTCGAATTTTCTATGACTAAAGGATAGTACGGGATCAATCATGACCGCGATGGAAGGGGCAGCGGTCGACGATTGATCGAGATAAAGCTGTTCATGCAAACGCTGAAAAAGGCCCCGCCAAAGGCCTGACGGATAAGCCCGCCCGGGCGGGGGAGTCCTCCTCGACTCATTTCCTTTCATGGCAACCCTACGTCCTGTCGATCGATGTCTCGCCGCACTTATTCCTGAATCAAACAACGCTTATCGCAAATTAATTAAAAATTATCTTGCGCGCAAAATACATGCGGAGTAAGTTTCGCTTCATGGAAATGGCTTGCGTGCAAAATATTAGTGCTATTGTTTCTTGGGCAGCCAAATCGATTCGTGGAGATCGCTCATGGAAACCCTCGTCGCTTTCGCTGCAACCCTCGTCCTTGCCGCCCCGGTGCTGGCTGACAGCAAACCGCAGGACGGCAAAGGCCTGTACCCGCAATGGCTGATCAACCACGAAGGTTGATCGCCGCCGCCAACGCATGACCACTAACTGAAGCATCCCTAACCGAACCACCGTTACTTGCAGAGGATTACCCCCATGTCGATTCAAACCATCGCTTACCGTGCCTACGCAGAAGCCACCGGCGGCCGTGACGGCCGTGCGATTTCCTCCGACGGCGTTCTCGACGTCGCCCTGACCACTCCGAAAGAACTCGGTGGTGCAGGCGGTGCCGGCACCAACCCGGAGCAACTGTTCGCCGCCGGCTACTCGGCCTGCTTTATCGGCGCGATGAAGTTCGTCGCCGGCCGCGACAAGCTGGCGATGCCGGCCGACGCTTCCATCGAAGGGCTGGTCGGCATCGGCGCGATCCCCAACGGTTTCGGCATCGAAGTCGAACTGCGCATCAGCCTGCCGGGCATGGACCGCGATCAAGCACAAACGCTGATCGAGCGGGCGCACATCGTCTGCCCATACTCCAACGCCACCCGCGGCAACATCGACGTCACCCTGACCCTGCTCGACTAAGCCATCGCCCGGCCGCTGCCAGCCAAGCCGGTACCTGCAACAGCAAACGCCCCGGGGCTATGCGATAGCCGCGGGGCGTTTTGCTGTATTGCGCACGTTTCGAACAGAGGCGCTGTTTGCAGCCGTAGCCTGGGTGGAGCGAAGCGATACCCAGGAAGGGTTCTAACCAGAAGCCTCGCAGCGTGTGATCTTCAACTAAGGAGGTCGGCTCTAGCATCGCATGGGCGGTGACGTGGCACACAAGTCTTGCGGTGATGCGAAGCCCTGTTTTCTGCACCACTAACAGGCCGTTGTAAAACTGGCCTGCTTCATTTGGTACCTCTCCCGGGTATCGCTTTGCTCCACCCAGGCTACGGGACCTTGAATGCCTTGTGATCAGGCCGCCTGCTCCGTGCATGCCAGGCTGCCGATCAACCCCTCGGCCAACGCCTGGTCGAGCACCCGTTGCAGCCAGGGCGCGGCGAAGTACTGCTGCATCGCGCCCGGCGAATGCCAAGTCCCGCATAGCCACCACGCCAGCGGGTCGTCCGCGGCCTGGCGAATCTCGAAGCCCAGGCAGCCGACCTGCGCGCGTGCCGGTGCGAGCAGGCCGTGCAGACGGGCGCCGAGTCGTTCGGTACAGCCGGGTTGGGCACGAATAACGATCAGGTGCGTGCTGTTCATGGTGACCTCCATGGCATAAGGGGTTGGCCGGTTCTCAATAAGGGCTGGCGGTCGGCCGCACGATCAGCTCGCTGACGTCGACATCCGTCGGCTGCTCGACCGCATAGGCGACGGCGCGGGCAATCGCGTCCGGGGTGATGGCGATCTTGCGGAACTCGCGCATCATCTCGCGGCTTTGCGCATCGGAAATGCTCTCTGCCAGTTCCGACTCGACCACCCCCGGCGACACTAGGGTGACGCGAATATCGCCGCCGACCTCCTGGCGCAAACCGTCGGAAATCGCCCGCACCGCATACTTGGTCGCGCAGTACACGGCGCCGGTCGGCACTACGCTGTAGGCGCCGATCGAGGCCACGTTGACCAACTGACCGCTACGCTGCGCCCGCATCAGCGGCAAGGCTGCGGCGATACCGTGCAGCACGCCGCGGATATTCACGTCGATCATCCGGTCCCACTCGTCCACCTTCAGCGCATCGAGCGGCGACAGCGGCATGACTCCGGCGTTGTTGATCAGCACATCGACGCGGCCGAAGCGCTCCACAGCGAAGTCGACGAAGGCCTGAACCTCTTCGCGGCTGGTGACATCCACGCGGCGGTACTCGGCGCTGCCGCCGGCCTCGCGAATCTCGCCGACCAGCTTTTCCAAGCGCTCGGTACGCCGCGCCCCGAGCAGCAGGTGCGCGCCTTTCTCCGCCAGCAGGCGGGCACAGGCCTCGCCGATGCCGCTGCTGGCGCCGGTGATCAAAATCACTTTGTCTTGGATATTCGTCATCGCTGAATCCTCTGCTGAAGGGGTGCGACAGGGGTTGTCGCTACAGCACCAGAGGTTAGGTAGATGAACGTTCGAACGTTAGTCGATTACTGGCCGATTCTTGCCTAAAACTGCATGGCGATTGCCACCATGGAAAACAGCCTGAGCGCCTGCCGATACAATGTTCATGTGCAAGGCCTAGGGCTTCGTAGGGTGGACATGCCGAAGGCTTGTCCACCGTCCGGATACCAGCGACGGTCCAGCTTCGTAGCCCGGATGCAATCCGGGGAGCGTTACCAGCCGCACCGGCATTCCCCGGATTGCATCTGTGGGCTACGGAAGGCCAAGCCAATAACCGGTGATGAACGGTCTGTTGCCTAATACTGGCGAATGCTTGCCTGATCCTGCCGAGTGCGCAGACTTGCCTGAAAAACCGCGCTAGTCTGCCAGCAGCCCCCAGGAGAGCTACCATGCCCCCGACCGCCAGTGCGCCATCCACCCTCGACGACAGCTTCGGCCGCTACCAGGCGGAACTGGCCGGGCGCATCTTGCGCATGACCGACCAGGACGGCATCCAGAGTACGCCCATCGCCGGCCTCGACCTGTTCCGCTCCAGCGGCCCGACCCTGCCGATGCCGACGCTCTACCGCCCGTGCCTGTGCATCATGGCCCAGGGCAGCAAAGAGGTGTGCCTGGGCGAAGAGCGCTACGTCTATGATCCGCTGAACTACCTGGTGACCTCGGTCACCCTGCCGGTCACCGGTCAGGTGATCGATGCCTCGCCGCAGCGACCCTACCTGAGCCTGCGCCTGGAAATCGACCCGGCGCAGATCGGCAGCCTGATCGCCGACGCCGGGCCCATCGGCGTACCCGCGCCGGGGGCGCGACGCGGGCTCTACGTCGACCGCCTGGATATCCAGCTGCTCGACGCGGTGATCCGCCTGCTGCGCCTGCTCGATACGCCGCGGGACATCGCCATGCTCGCACCCCTGGCGCTGCGCGAAATCTTCTACCGCCTGCTGCACAGCCCCCAGGGCCAGCGCCTGCACGAAATCGCCATCGCCGACAGCCAGAGCCAACGCACCGCCCGCGCCATCGATTGGTTGAACAAACACTTCGACCAACCCCTGCGCATCGACGACCTGGCCCGCGAAGTCAACCTCAGCCCCTCGACCCTGCACCACCGCTTCAAAGCGGTCACCGCTCTCAGCCCGCTGCAATACCAGAAGCAACTGCGCCTGCAGGAAGCCCGGCGCCTGATGCTCAGCGAAAACCTCGAAGCCGCCGCGGCCAGCTACCGCGTCGGCTACGAAAGCCCCTCGCAATTCAGCCGCGAATACAGCCGCCTATTCGGCGCGCCGCCGCTGCGCGATCTGGCGCGGTTAAGGAGTTCGGCGTAGGGGCATTCGCACTCTCTGCTCGGCGTACTGATGCTGAAAGTATTCCTGCACCCATAACTGTATTCGTGAAAAAATATTTTCACTTAATATTTTTCGAAGCCGTCTTTCTTAATTAATGTGCTATTATTTTTTCACTTTAACCATATAAGTGAAGAAATATATTCATATGGCTAAGCGTACCGCTCCGCTCCTTCCTGCCACAGACCGGCTTCTGCAAGCGCTCGGCGAGCGAGTGCTGCTGGCCAGAAAGCGGCGCAAGATCACCGCTAAGCAGATGGCGGAACGGGCGGGTATGTCGCTGCCGACACTGCGCAATCTCGAGTCAGGCAGCCCTGGCGTGACAATGGGCGCTTATCTGGCGGTACTCCAGGTGTTGGGGTTGGAAAAAGACCTGGACGAAGTCGCGAACAATGATGAGGTGGGCCGCCACCTTCAGGATGCAGCGCTGGTGCAGCAGCGGCCCGCGGCAGATAAAGCCGAGAAAGCCAAGGTCGCCGTAGGGAAAGTAGTGCGAAGAGCCTTGGGCAAACCGCAGAAAACCAGGCAGCAGGCGACCCCGGCGGAACGGCCCAGCAGTCTTGAAGACAGCCATACACAGCGCAAAAACAAAGCCCAACGAGGAGGCGCCGGTCAGGCTCCGTCCGGGCCGATCTCGGCCGATGATTTGATGAGCATGTTGGATCACCGACCTGCGGGCGGCCGGCAATGAGCCGGTGCATCCTCGTATACGGCGACTGGGAGGGGCTGAACGGCGAAACGCTGCTCGGCTACCTGCATGCTTCGGCAATCCGGGGCAAGGAACGCTTCGAGTTCGAATTCGACAAAAATGCCTTGGCTGACCCGCTGATTGCGCAGCTCTCCCTCGACCTGCGCATTGGCCCGTACCTGGGGCGCCAGCACCCGCCAAAAGGGCACGACACCTTTGGCGTATTTGACGATGCTTCCCCTGATCGTTGGGGCTGCCTGCTCATGAAGCGTCGGCACGAGAGAGACATTCGCGAGGGGCGCAAACCGAAAGGCACCGTGCTCCATGCTTCCGACTTCCTGCTCGGCGTACATGATCACTACAGAGTCGGCGGCATCCGTCTGCGCCTGGACGAAGACGGCCCCTTCATGGATGACCAGAACACCATGGCGGCGCCACCATTCGCCCAGATCCGTGAACTCGAGGAGGCATCCAGGCGCTTTGAAGCCGGCGAGGATCAGGGCGCCGGCGGCAAAGACTGGCTGCGCATGCTGATCGCGCCTGGCGGCTCTCTGGGTGGCGCCCGGCCCAAAGCCAGCGTGGTTAACACGGATGGAAGCCTGTGGATCGCCAAGCTCCCGAGCAACGACGATGAATTCAACGTCGGCGCCTGGGAAATGGTGGTGAGCACCCTGGCCCGCAAGGTGTGCGGGCTCGATGTGGCAGAGGGCATTGCGAATACCTATGCCAGCGATCACCACTGCTTCATGGTCAAGCGCTTCGACCGGCTGGCCGGTGGCCGACGTAAACACTTTGCCTCTGCGATGACCATGACCGGCAACACCGATGGCCACGACCACAGCGCCGGAGCCAGCTACCTGGAGATCGCTCAGGTGCTGATCCAGCACGGCGCATCGACCACCGAGGACCTGCGGGAGCTGTGGCGGCGCATCGTATTCAACATGCTGGTGTCCAACACCGACGATCACATGCGCAACCACGGATTCCTTCTTGATCATGGCAAGGGCTGGCGCCTGGCACCCGCCTACGACATGAACCCGGTCCCCTATTCCAATGGGCTGAAACTCAACGTGTCAGAGGCGGACAATGCACAAGACTTGAACCTGGCACTGTCGGTAGCGGATCGGTTCAGGGTCAAACCAGGCGAGGCGCAGACGATCATCGATCAGTTCCGGGCAGGGATAGGCTCGACCTGGCACAGGCTGGCAGGCGCCCTTCGAATCGGCGCCAAGGAGATCGAGGCGATGGCCCCGGCGTTCGAGCTTTGCAAGTAGGGAGCGGTCCGGTGCAGCCGAGGGGCTGTCGATGTTTGCTGAATAGCGCCTTCGAGCCTGTAGAAGAACTGTACTCCCGATCACCTACGATAAATGCGTATGCCAGACCTTTAATGCTGGCATTTTGAATTTGAGTTATTTGGGGCCGAAAGGGGGGCAGGTCAGCTTCCAGGAAACTAATAATGATGGATCGTGCCCAGGGCTTCGGCGGACAGAACATCTGTGTCGAGGTTAAGTCCGGCACCGACCTGACCGACCGGCCGACGGTGGACAAGCTGCTCGGTGCCATGAGCAAGTTCAACGCCAGCCAGGGCCTATTCGTCGCCTGGGGCGGCTACCGCCGCAATGTGCAGAAGGAACTGGCCTCCAGCTTCTTCCGTCTGCGCCTGTGGAACCAGGACGACCTGCTGGAGCAGTTATTCCTGCACTGCGACAAGCTGGATGAAGGTATCAAATCAGAGCTACCGCTCAAGCGCATCTGGACTGCCGTATTGACTGGGGACGTTTGAACAAGACTTAAATGGGCTTCTCCGTATTCACATCCGGCGTCTTACCCGTTAGATTTCCCCGTCCTCGGCAGCCTGTGCAAAATTTGCACAGGCTGTACTCCCCCGGATTCGCCGGCGCTGAAAATATTGCGCGGGACTACCGTACGC
This sequence comes from uncultured Pseudomonas sp., assembly GCF_946885885.1. The sequence continues at coordinate 2,287 of NZ_CAMPHN010000013.1, read as the reverse complement.
TCGCGGTCTGATGGTTCGCTGATCTGAAAAGCAAAAAGGCCCCACGTTTTCACGTGGGGCCTTTTCTGTAGATGGCGCACTCGGCGGGATTCGAACCCACGACCCCTGCCTTCGGAGGGCAGTACTCTATCCAGCTGAGCTACGAGTGCGTTGCGGGGCGCAATCATACGCATCTCGCGGGCGGGCGTCCATGCCGGGGCGTCGTTCGCAATTCTGTACGAGTGAGCCACTATTGAAGGGCGGGTGTTGTGTAAAGACTGTCGCTCGCGCTGCATTTCGTTAATTTTTTCGAACAGGCTATTGCCCTTTAGCAGCTACGACCCTAGGATTCGTTTGAGATTTCAAACGCTCTCGGTAAAACGCCTTCCTCCGTGTCGCTCGATGGCCGCGCGCGGAGTCGAAAACCTTCCGAGGACGACGACCAGTCAAGGCCGCCACCATGCGCCGACTCGCGCCCTAACAACTGTCCGACGCCTGGGTGTCGGAATCAAGGAGACTGCCATGCAATTGAAAGACACCCAACTGTTCCGTCAGCAAGCCTATATAGATGGTGTTTGGCTCGACGCCGACAGCGGCCAGACCATCAAGGTCAACAACCCCGCCACTAACGAAATTATCGGCACCGTGCCGAAGATGGGCGCCGCCGAAACCCGCCGCGCCATCGAGGCCGCCGACCGTGCGTTGCCGGCCTGGCGTGCGCTGACCGCCAAGGAGCGTGCCGGTAAGCTGCGCCGCTGGTTCGAATTGCTGATGGAAAACCAGGACGATCTCGGCCGCCTGATGACCCTGGAGCAGGGCAAGCCGCTGGCCGAGGCCAAGGGCGAGATCGCTTACGCCGCCTCCTTTATCGAGTGGTTCGCCGAGGAAGCCAAGCGCGTCTACGGCGATGTGATTCCCGGTCACCAGCCGGACAAGCGGCTGATTGTGATCAAACAGCCGATCGGTGTCACCGCGGCCATCACCCCGTGGAACTTCCCCGCCGCGATGATCACCCGCAAAGCCGGCCCGGCCCTGGCCGCCGGTTGCACCATGGTGATCAAACCGGCCTCGCAGACGCCGTTCTCCGCCCTGGCGCTGGTCGAGCTGGCGCACCGCGCGGGCATCCCCAAAGGCGTGCTCAGCGTGGTTACCGGCAGTGCTGGCGAAGTGGGCGGCGAGCTGACCAGCAACCCGATCGTGCGCAAACTGAGCTTCACCGGCTCGACCGAAATCGGTCGCCAATTGATGGCCGAATGCGCCCAGGACATCAAGAAGGTGTCGCTGGAGCTGGGTGGCAATGCGCCCTTTATCGTGTTCGACGACGCCGACCTGGATAAGGCGGTGGAAGGCGCACTGATCTCCAAATACCGCAACAACGGCCAGACCTGCGTCTGCGCCAACCGCCTGTACATTCAGGACGGCGTCTACGATGCCTTCGCCGAGAAGCTCGCGGCCGCGGTGGCCAAGTTGCAGATCGGCAACGGCCTGGACGAAGGCACCACCACCGGCCCGCTGATCGACGGCAAGGCGCTGGCCAAGGTCCAGGAGCATATCGCCGATGCCCTGAGCAAAGGCGCGCGCTTGATCACCGGCGGCAAGCCCCATGCGTTGGGCGGCAGCTTCTTCGAGCCGACCATTCTGGTCGATGTACCGAAGACCGCGGCCGTGGCCAAGGAAGAGACCTTCGGCCCGCTGGCGCCGCTGTTCCGCTTCAAGGATGAGGCCGAGGTGATCGCCATGGCCAACGACACCGAGTTCGGCCTGGCGTCCTATTTCTACGCCCGCGACCTGGGCCGCGTGTTCCGCGTGGCCGAGGCCCTGGAATACGGCATGGTCGGGGTCAACACCGGCTTGATCTCCAACGAGGTCGCGCCGTTCGGTGGGGTCAAGGCGTCCGGCCTGGGCCGCGAAGGCTCCAAGTACGGCATCGAGGATTACCTGGAAATCAAATACCTCTGCCTGGGGATTTGATCGATCAATTTCCCAGATGCCGTGCATGAGAAACATTGGTTGGATCGGCCATCGGGGCGACGCGAAACTGCGCCACCCGATAGCCGGCCGGCAGCACGGCGATAAACGCCCCAATTCCTGTAACCGGGACGCTTCGCGGTCGATCATCGTATGCCACCATGCCTGACCGGTTACGCCTCCTGAACTACGCCGAGCTGATTGACGGCGAATGAGGACCTTATGAGCAAGACCAACGAATCCCTGATGCAACGCCGCATGGCCGCCGTTCCGCGCGGCGTGGGGCAGATCCACCCGATCTTCGCCGACAAGGCCGAGAACGCCACCGTCACCGACGTCG
>NZ_CAMPHN010000012.1 GCF_946885885.1 uncultured Pseudomonas sp. | reverse complement strand
GCTCGCCGTCCAGGCTTTCCACCAGGTCGGTCTGGTTGATGATGTCCACCAGGTGTGCGCCTTCGGTAACGCCCCAGAACACCTGACGAATACCGGCGCGGAGCTCGAAGCCGTCTCCCAGATGGGTCCAGGCCGCCTCGCGGATATCCCAGTGGCTACGCCGCTCGTCGTGTTGGTCCAGGCGCAGGAAGGGGCTGAACGCCAGGCTGTCGCGGCCATCGTTGAAACTGTGCCACCACTCGCTTTTGAAACTCAGCGAAAGGTCGCTGCGCGCTTGCCCCTGGGCACCGGCATCGGCAAATTGCCAGTGCTCGATATGCAGGCTGTTTTGCCATTCCCCGGCCAACAGCGGCGCAGCCGCAACCGTTAGCGCTGCGATCGGCAGCGCTTTGCGTAAAACGTTCATTTATCGGGCTCGCAGCAGGGCGTTCTGGCTGAAATCGGCGTCCTGCAGACCCTGGGCGAAGACGAAGTCCTGCCAGGTCAGGCGCGTTTGTTTGCCGTTCTGATGGTTGCGCATATGCATCTGCGCCGGTCGCCAATGTTTGTCGGCGTGCAGGCTGAAGTCGCTGGCCTCATAGGTCTTCAGCAGGCTGTTCTTGCGGTCGTAATAGTCGATACGGCGCACCAGCAGATTTTCCCGATCCAGCCAGACGGTTTGGCGGCTGTATGCCGAATAGCTGTCCTTGGGCATGCGCTCGAACTGGTAGCAGGCCAGGCCGTTCAGCTCGACTTGGGTAGCGTTGCCATAAGTAAACTTTTGCCAGAACGGGGTAACAATATCTTCGAAAGCGAACTCCGATGCCATAAAGGGGCCGGACTTGTTGCGCGCGCCAATCTGCTTCACCCGCTTGACCACGGGTAGGTATAACCACTGTTCGTCGTCGCCTTGCGGGTGGGTATGGGAGAGCAGGGCGGAGCCGCGCAGATCCCGCGGGGTATCGAAAATCATCAGGGTTTTCTCGCCTTCGGGGTACTCCAGACTCTGCACCCGCAGCATCCGTTCCGCACGCTCCCCGGCAGGGTTTATCAGCTCCATACGTAAGCTGACCGATTGATCATAAAAGCCTCTAATCCGGGCGTCTGCTTGAATCGCAAGCTCTTCGCCGGTCATCGCCTGCAGGGGGCTGGCTACGCTCAAAAGCGCGGCAAAAATGACGCTCATACGCACTGCGGTCTCTCCATGGCAGTGATGTGGGATGGCGTTTGCATCCTGGTTTCCACCACGGGCTGTACACCTGGTAATGGAATGGATGAGTCAAACGGTCGTATTAAAAGAGTAACGACTTGACCCCAATGCGTCTTCAGGCGACGGCCTAACTTTAGTGTTGTGTTGGTTCGATTACGAAAATAAATATGTTCGTAAAGGACAATTTGAAACCGAGTGCACACTCCGGCGTTCCGTTTCGGTGGCTGTGACTTGGTGTCCAAGTCATCGCATCCGGACTTGATGTGTTCGATGACGGCAGAGGATGATGCTGGCTTGGTTAGCCAGCAGTTAAGGAGTACTACATGAACCGCAATTCAGGGATGTCCATCGTGTTAGCCGCAATGCTGGGGGGGGGGACCCCAGCGTTCGCTGATGAGCCGACGACTACGAGCACAATCAGGGATTCCGCAAAAGCCACGGTCTCTACTGCCATAGAGGCAGGCAAGAATCTGTTGGGCGGTTTTACCGAAGGCGTTACCGAAGGTCGTGAGTCAGCCGATGGCGCCGATGGCGCGGCGAGCGTTTCCGGCCTCAGTCAATTGGATGGCAAGGTGATCGTCGAGCTACTCAGGGCCGAGCCTGAAGGCGATAATCTGATCGCCACCATCGGTTTGAAGAACAGCTCAGACAAACAGCTGCGGCTGATCAATCTCCGCCAGGCCGGTGCTTTGATTGCCATCGATCAGGACGGTTACTCCAGCCCCTTGTTGGCGAACCTGGATAACCCGGACCAAGTGACCATTCCCGCCAATGCAGGGGGTCGGCAGAAATTCATCTTCGCCGGCCCGGTCGAGAACGTCGCCTCCGTGCGGCTTTGGGGCCGGGATTTCACCGTCGCTAAATAGATCAGCTGCTGAAATTCGTAGCGATGCTCAGTGGTTAATCGAATCTAGTGCTAATGGGCATGGCTCCGGATCGACCGCTGAGTCGTAACGGTGGATGAAAAAAGCGCCATCCACCCTACGGATCTGCGGAACATCTGAGCCCCCGTAGGGTGGAAAACCGCGAAGCGTTTTCCACCAAGGACTTTAGTTGTCATACCCCAGGTTCGGCGCCAGCCAGCGTTCGCTGACGTTGAGGTCCTGCTGTTTGCGCGCGGTGTAGCTTTCCACCTGGTCCTTGTCGATCTTGCCGACGGCGAAGTATTGCGCCTGCGGGTGGGCGAAGTACCAGCCGCTGACGGCGGCGGCGGGGAACATGGCGTAGTGTTCGGTGAGGAATACGCCGCTGCGGCCGGCCTGGTTGAATTGCGCCTCGGGGTCGAGCAGGGCGAACAGGGTCTTCTTCTCGGTATGGTCCGGGCAGGCCGGGTAGCCGGGGGCGGGGCGGATGCCCTTGTAGGCTTCCTTGATCAGTTCCTCGTTGCTCAGTTGCTCATCCTGGGCGTAGCCCCAGTAGTTTTTGCGCACCTGTTCATGCAGCCATTCGGCGCAAGCCTCGGCCAGGCGGTCGGCGAGGGCCTTGACCATGATCGAGTTGTAGTCGTCGCCGGCGTCCTGATAAGCCTTGGCCACTTCCTCGGCGCCGATGCCGGCGGTGGTGATGAAACCGCCGACGTAATCGGTGAGGCCGCTGTCCTTGGGCGCGACGAAGTCGGCCAGGGAGAAGTTCGGCTTGCCGTCCGGTTTGATGGTCTGCTGGCGCAGGTGGTGCAGCTTGGCCAGCGGCTGGCCGTCGCCGCCGTAGACTTCGATATCGTCGTCCTGCACCTGATTGGCCGGCCAGAAGCCGAACAGGGCGCGAGCGCTGATCAACTTCTCGTCGATCAGCTTGTTCAGCATCGCCTGGGCATCGGCGAACAGCGCGCTGGCCGCTTCGCCGACCACCTCGTCGGTGAGGATGCGCGGGTATTTGCCGGCCAGGTCCCAGGAAATGAAGAACGGCGTCCAGTCGATGTACTCGGCGAGCACCTTGAGGTCGATATCGTCCAGCAGCTTGACCCCGGTGAAGGAGGGCACCGGCGGCTGGTAGCCGGCCCAGTCGAATTGCGGTTTGTTGGCCACCGCCTGGGCGTAGGGCAGGCGTTCGGTGCGGGCGCTGCGGTTGGCGGTGCGCTCGCGCACTTCGATGTAATCGATGCGGGTGCGCTCGACGAAATCCGCCTTCAACTCTTTCGACAGCAACTGGGTGGCCACGCCGACCGCGCGCGAAGCGTCGGTGACGTAGATCACCGCATCGTTCTGGTACTTGGGCTCGATCTTCACCGCGGTGTGGGCTTTCGAGGTGGTGGCGCCGCCGATCATCAGCGGCAGGTTGAAGCCCTGGCGTTGCATCTCGCGGGCGACATGCACCATCTCGTCCAGCGACGGCGTGATCAGCCCGGACAGGCCGATGATGTCGCACTTCTCGGCAATCGCCGTCTGCAGAATCTTCTCCGCCGGCACCATCACACCGAGGTCGACGATGTCGTAGCCGTTGCAGCCCAGCACCACGCCGACGATGTTCTTGCCGATGTCGTGCACGTCGCCCTTGACCGTGGCCATGAGGATCTTGCCTTTGGCTTCCGGCTTGTCGCCTTTCTCGGCTTCGATAAAGGGAATCAGGTGGGCCACGGCCTGCTTCATCACCCGGGCGGATTTCACCACCTGCGGGAGGAACATCTTGCCTGCGCCGAACAGGTCGCCGACCACGTTCATCCCGGCCATCAGCGGGCCTTCGATGACCTCGATGGGGCGCGCGCACTGCTGGCGGCACTCCTCGGTATCCTCGACGATATGGGTGGTGACGCCTTTGACCAGCGCGTGCTTGAGTCGCTCGACCACGCTCCAGGTGCGCCACTCCTCGGTTTCCGCTTCCTTGACGCTGCCATCGCCCTTGTAGTTGTCGGCAATCGCCAGCAGCGCTTCGGTCGCGCCTTCGTGGCGGTTGAGCACCACGTCTTCCACCGCATCGCGCAGCTCTTTGGGGATTTCGTCGTAGATTTCCAGTTGGCCGGCGTTGACGATGCCCATGGTCAGGCCGTTCTGGATCGCGTAGTAGAGGAACACCGAGTGAATCGCCTCGCGTACCGGGTTGTTGCCGCGGAACGAGAAGGACACGTTGGACACGCCGCCCGAGCTCAGGGCGTGGGGCAGGTTGTCGCGGATATAGGCGCAGGCTTCGATGAAATCGACCGCGTAGTTGTTGTGCTCCTCGATCCCGGTGGCCACGGCGAAGATGTTCGGGTCGAAGATGATGTCTTCCGGCGGGAAGCCCACTTCGTCGACCAGAATGTCGTAGCTGCGCTGGCAGATCTCGCGCTTGCGCTCGGCGGTGTCGGCCTGGCCGACTTCGTCGAAGGCCATCACCACCACGGCGGCGCCATAGCGTTTGCACAGGCGGGCGTGGTGCTTGAACTGCTCGACGCCTTCCTTCATCGAGATCGAGTTGACGATGCCCTTGCCCTGAATGCATTTCAAGCCGGCTTCGATCACCTCCCATTTCGACGAGTCGATCATGATCGGTACGCGGGAGATGTCCGGCTCGCCGGCGATCAGGTTCAAGAAGGTCACCATGGCCTTCTGCGAGTCGAGCATGCCCTCGTCCATGTTGATGTCGATCACCTGGGCGCCGGCTTCCACCTGCTGCAGGGCGACTTCCAGGGCTTCGGTGTAGTTGTCCTCGCGGATCAGCCGGGCGAATTTGGCCGAGCCGGTGATGTTGGTGCGCTCGCCGACGTTGATGAACAGCGAGTTGCGGTCGATGGTGAATGGCTCGAGGCCCGACAGGCGGCAGGCTTTGGGGATATCCGGGATGGCCCGCGGCGGGTATTTGCTTACCGCTTCGGCAATCGCCTGGATATGCGCCGGAGTGGTTCCGCAACAGCCGCCGACGATATTCAAGAAGCCCGAGGCGGCGAATTCTTCCACCACCTCGGCCATTTCCGCTGGGGTTTCGTCGTATTCGCCGAAGGCGTTCGGCAGGCCGGCATTGGGGTGGGCGGAGACATGGGTGTCGGCCTTGGCCGCCAGCTCTTCCAGGTACGGACGCAGGTCCTTGGCGCCGAGGGCGCAATTCAGGCCGACGGAGATCGGCTTGGCGTGGCGCACCGAGTTCCAGAACGCCTCGGTGGTTTGCCCGGAGAGCGTGCGCCCGGAGGCATCGGTGATGGTGCCGGAAATCATGATCGGCAGTTCGACGCCCTGTTGCTCGAAGACTTCCTGCACGGCGAAGATCGCTGCCTTGGCGTTGAGCGTGTCGAAGATGGTCTCGATCAGGATCAGGTCCGCGCCGCCTTCGATCAGGCCGCGGGTGGCTTCCACGTAGTTTTCCACCAGCTCGTCGAAGGTGACGTTGCGGTAGCCGGGGTTGTTCACATCCGGGGAAATCGAGCAGGTGCGACTTGTAGGGCCGAGCACGCCGGCGACAAAGCGCGGGCGATCCGGGGTCTCCAGGGTCTTGGCGTCGGCGACCTGGCGCGCGAGGCGGGCGCCTTCGACGTTTAGCTCATACACCAGCGCTTCCATGCCGTAGTCGGCCTGGGACACGCGGGTGGCGTTGAAGGTGTTGGTTTCCAGAATGTCGGCGCCGGCGTCCAGGTAGGCTTTCTCGATGGCGCCGATCACATCCGGGCGGCTGAGGATCAACAGGTCGTTGTTACCCTTGACGTCCTGCGGCCAATCGGCGAAGCGTTCGCCGCGATAGTCCTCTTCCTCCAGCTTGTAGCTCTGGATCATCGTACCCATGCCACCGTCGAGGATCAGGATGCGTTGCTTCAGGGCTTGCTGAAGTGCGTGAAGGCGGGCGCTGCGATCGGACAGGGGCATGGGCGAAACTACCTGAGCAAAGCTGAAACAATGGGTGCACGATGATAACAAAGCTGCACGCTTTTGCAGCGCTCGCTGTTTTTCATGAATCATATTCATGTTGGTCAATTGGCCTTATGGCCTATGCGGCAGCTAGAATCGCCGCCGCTGTCATTCTAGGAAAAGCCCATGCTCGGTCGTCTGTTGTTTATCGCGTGCTGGTTATTCATCAGCCCGTTGTCGGTGGGCCAGTCGATCTCCTATAGCAAGGACATACAGCCAATTTTCACCCGCCATTGCGTGGCCTGCCATGCCTGTTACGACTCGCCTTGCCAGCTCAACCTGGGCAGTGGCGAAGGGGTTGAACGCGGCGCGCACAAATTGCCCGTCTATTCGGGCACGCGAATCAAGGCGCAGGACAGGACACGGCTGTTTCTCGACGCCCATGGCGTCGATGCCTGGCGACGCAAAGAATTCTTCTCGGTGCTCGACCCGCAAGGTAGCCAGGCGGCGTTGATGGCGCGGATGCTCGAACTGGGCCATGCCACGCCGCTCGAGCCCAATGCCAAGTTACCGGTTGGGCTGGATATCGGCATCGCCCGGAAGAATCAATGCCCGTCGCCGGACGAGTTCGCGAGCTTTGCCCGCAAGCAGCCGCAAGCCGGCATGCCATTCGCCGTCACCGGCCTCGCCGAGGCGGATTATCGAACCCTGCAACGCTGGTTGGAGCAGGGGGCGCCGCTGGATCGGCAGGCGCTGCGGACCAGTGCGGTCGAAACCCGCCAGATCGCCGCATGGGAGCGCTTGCTGAACGCTCCGGGGGCGCGGGAACGCCTGGTGGCGCGCTGGCTGTACGAACATCTGTTCCTTGCTCATATGCATTTTCAGGGCGGCGAGCCCGGGCATTTTTTCCAGGTGTTGCGCTCGCGCACGCCCAGTGGTCAGCCGGTCGACCCGATCGCGACCCGTCGGCCGAACGACGACCCCGGCACAGTCTTTTACTATCGCCTGGCGCCTGTTCAGGGTGTGATCGTGCACAAGACCCATATCACCTATGCGCTGAGCGATAAGAAGCTTGCGCGGGTGCGCGAACTGTTCTTTGCCGGCGATTGGCAGGCGGATGCGCTGCCCGGCTACGGTCCGAGGCGCCGTGCCAATCCTTTCGAGACCTTTGCGGCGATTCCCGCCGAGGCGCGTTACCAGTTCATGTTGGATAACGCCGAATATTTCGTGCGTACCTTTATTCGTGGCCCCGTGTGCCGCGGGCAAATCGCCACCGATGTGATCCGCGATAACTTCTGGCTGATATTCCAGGATCCCCAGCACGATCTTTATCTGAAGAGCGCCGATTACCGCGCCAAGGCCACGCCTTTGCTGGAGATGCCCGGGCAACTCGACGACATCGGCGATCTGCTCGGCATCTGGAACAGCTACCGTAAAAAGCGTAACCACTACGAAACCTTGCGCATGACCAGCTACGCCAGGGCGCCGGCGCCCAGTTGGTCGAATATCTGGGCGGGCAACGACAATGCGCTGCTGTCGGTGTTCCGCCAGCACGACAGTGCGTCGGTACGCAAAGGCCTGATCGGCGAGGTGCCGCAAACGCTCTGGTGGATGGATTTTCCGCTATTGGAACGCACCTATTACCAGCTGGTGGTGAATTTCGATGTGTTCGGCAACGTCTCCCATCAAGCGCAGACGCGGCTGTATTTCGATTTGATCCGCAATGGTGCGGAGATCAATTTCCTCCGTTTGATGCCGGCCCATAGGCGCGCCAGTTATCTCAACGACTGGTATCGGCACAGCGGCAAGCTGAAGCTCTGGTTGGACTATGCGGGCATGGACGGGCAAAGCCCGACGGCCCTGATCCTGCCGGGCTCCGACCCCAAGCGGGTGTTTGCCGAAGCCCTGCTCGAACGCTATGGCAGCCTGAATGCCAGGCCTGACCCGATCAACCGTTGCGATGGGGTGAATTGCCATCGTCCGGGACTGGCCGTCGACCTGCAAGAGGCCGAACAAGCCCTGAGCCGCCTGAGCGGAAAAACCGCCGCGCAGCTTGCGGTGATCCTGCAATTGCCCGAGGCGACGCTGCTGCGCATCGAGTTGGCCGATGGCACCCGCGAGGTCTACAGCCTGCTACGCAACCGTGCCCACAGCAACGTGGCCTTTATGCTCGGCGAACAGCTACGCTATCAGCCGAAGCTGGATACCTTGACCGTTTACCCTGGGGTGCTCAGCAGCTACCCGAACTTTATCTTCAACCTCAAAGCCGACGAAGTGCCGGCCTGGGTCGACGTCATGCAGCGGGTGCGCAGCGAGGCGGCCTTCGAGGGTGTCGTGCAGCGCTGGGGGATCAGGCGCAGCCATCCCGAATTTTGGCGTTATTTCCATGACTTATCGGCCTATCTGAGGGAAACCGAACCGCTGGAAGCGGGAGTGCTGGATATGAACCGCTACGAGAACCTGTAATCGCCGAGGACGCCATGAGGGCTTGACCGGGCCGGAAGATTAATCCGAGCTAAACAGTCAGGCTTTATCGAGGCCGCCAGGTTGGCGTACACTGCGACCATGTTTGCGAGGAGTTGCCATGAGCACTATTACCATTACCGACGCGGCCCACGATTATCTGGCTGATCTGCTGGGCAAGCAGAACACCCCGGGCATCGGCATTCGGGTGTTTATCACCCAGCCGGGTACCCAATACGCCGAAACCTGCATCGCCTATTGCAAGCCGGGCGAGCAGAAGGCCGAAGACACCGCCCTCGGGCTGGCCAGCTTCACCGCCTGGATCGACGCGGTCAGCGAGCCCTTCCTCGAAGATGCGGTCGTCGACTACGCGACCGACCGCATGGGCGGCCAACTGACCATCAAAGCACCGAATGCCAAGGTGCCGATGGTCAACGAAGACAGCCCGATCAACGAACGCATCAGCTATTACCTGCAAACCGAGATCAACCCCGGTTTGGCCAGCCACGGTGGCGAGGTCAGCCTGATCGATGTGGTCGACGACGGTATCGCCGTGCTGAAATTCGGCGGCGGTTGCCAGGGCTGCGGCCAAGTCGACCTGACCCTCAAGGAAGGCATCGAGAAGACCCTGCTCGAACGCATTCCCGAGCTTAAAGGGGTGCGCGACGTGACCGATCACAGCAACAAGGAAAACGCCTACTACTAGGGTCTGTTGCCGTTTCATCGCGGCTTGCGCTGAAACGGCAACAGACCCTAGTAGGCGAGCCGGTAACGGGCGTTTATTTTATGGAAAGGCACCGCTCAGGTGCCTTTTTTGCTTCTGCTAGATCATGATTGTCCAGAAATCGCTGTCCACCGCCTGCTTCACGATAGGATCGAGCAGGCCCTTTCCATCGGCAAAGCCATAGCAATCAGCGCCAGCTTGCCTATAGTTGCAGATAGGGGCGACGTGTCTGAGGGCGAAGGGAGTCGCAAGTGCTCGGGGACCGATATGTGTATCCGTGTATTCGAGAGTTCCCAACGAACCGTTGTCAAAAATACTTGCGCACCGCTACTGCCAATGTCCATCAAGGTGTGTGGGATATTTCGTTAGCCATAACAACCAGACGTGGTGCGCATGACCGCCAGATCCCTGCTTATCTGTGACGATTCCAATATGGCGCGCAAGCAGTTGCTGCGCGCACTGCCCCCCGACTGGCCTGTCTCCGTCGTACAAGCCGCCAATGGCGTCGAGGCCATGGAGATTCTGCGCAAGGGTTCGATCGATGTGATGTTGCTCGATCTGACCATGCCCGAAATGGACGGCTATCAGGTGCTGACCGCCTTGCAGGAGGAAGGCTTGAGTTGCAAGGCCATCGTGGTGTCGGGGGATGTTCAGGAACAGGCGGTCGAGCGGGTCATGCAACTGGGCGCCTTGGCCTTTGTGCAGAAGCCGGCGGACCCGGATTTGCTCAAAGCCACATTGGATAAGCTCGGGCTGTTGAAGGGCGCGGCTACGACGGTCAAGCACTATCCGCCGGCGGATGAAGTCAGCATCAGCTTCAACGATGCCTTCCGTGAGGTGATCAACGTCGCCATGGGCCGCGCCGCGGCCTTGCTGGCCCGAGTGTTGGGGGTTTTCGTGCAGCTGCCGGTGCCGAACGTCAACCTGTTCGAGGTCGGCGAGTTGCATATGGCCCTCGCCGATGCGCAGCGTGGCGACGGTTTGACCGCGGTGTGCCAGGGTTTTATCGGTGGCGGTATCGCCGGTGAGGCATTGCTGATATTTCACGATTCCGAAGTCGGCGACATGGCCAAGCTGATGCACTGGTATTCCCAGGATTATTCCGAGATGGAAATGCTTCTGGACCTCTCCACGGTGTTGATCGGCGCGTGCCTGAGCGGGGTGGCTGGGCAAATCGATGTGAAGTTCTCACAAAGCCACCCGATGGTGCTGGGCCAGCACACCTCTATCGATGAGCTGATCCGACTCAATCGCTCGCGCTGGAAAAACACCTTGGCGGTGGAAGTCAGCTACAGCATCGAGGGGCATGTCATTCATTTCGATTTGCTGTTGCTGTTCACCGAGGACTCGGTTGAGCTGCTCTCTAAAAAGCTTGATTACCTGATGAACTGACCATGAGCGATAACCTGGATTTAAACGAATTCCATTGGCTGCTGGCCATTGTCCAGGGCATCGATGTCGGTGTCGTGGTGCTGGATCGCGAATACCGCATTCAGGTCTGGAACACTTTTATGGAGAACCGCTCCGGGCGTTTACCCCGGGAAGTACATGGACAGTCTTTCTTCAGCCTGTTTCCCGAGGTAGAGGAGGAGTGGTTCCGGCACAAGGTGGAAAGCGTGGCGACCCTGGGCACGCCGGCGTTCACCATCTGGGAGCAGCGGCCTTACCTGGTGCGTTTCAAGAACTACCAGCCGATAACCGGGCAGGAAGAGTTCATGTACCAGAACACGGTGATTTTGCCGTTGCATGGGGTCAACACCACGGTCGAGCATATCTGCCTGATCATCTACGACGTCACCAATGTCGCCACCAACAAGCAGCAGTTGCAGGCGGTCAATCAGCAACTCAAGCACCTTTCGCGCACCGACCGCCTGACCGGCCTGAACAACCGCGGCTATTGGGAGGAGTGCCTGCAGCACGAGTACGCCCGGCACCGGCGTTATCAGAGCATGGCCGCCTTGGTGATGTTCGATATCGATCACTTCAAGGTGGTCAACGACACCTACGGCCACCAGGCCGGCGACAAGGTGATCCAAGCGGTCGCTGAAGTGGTGCGCGAGCAGGTGCGCGATACCGACTATCCGGGGCGCTATGGCGGCGAAGAGTTCGTGGTGCTGTTGCCCGATGTCGACAGCGCAGGGGCAATGCTATTTGCCGAACGCCTGCGCCAGCGCATCGAAGCGTTGTTGGTGACCTATGAGAATCAAAGCATTCCCTTCACCATCAGCTTGGGGGTGGCGGACCTGAGCTACCCCACCAATGGCTATCAGCAACTGATCGAACGTGCCGATCAGGCGCTGTATGCCTCCAAGGAGGGTGGGCGTAATCGGAGTAGTTGCTACAAGGGCTGAAGCGGATCAGGAATAGCGGACCAGCGTCTTGCTCGTTAGCGGCAGCAGCATCAACAGGACCAGCGCCACCAGCGGCAATATGCCGATATTGACCGCACCCCAGCCGAGGGTGCTGATCAGCGCGCCCGAGGCGAATGAGGCACCCGCAGCCACCGAGCCGTTGCTCAACTCCATCAGGCCTTGCGCATTGCCGCGTTCGCCTGGGCTATGGCCGCTGGCGAGCAGCGTGGTGCCGGCGATCAGCATCAGGTTCCAGCCCAAACCGAGCAGAAAGGAACTGAGCAGAAAATGCCCTTTGCCCAAGCCGCTCAAGGCGATGCCGGCGCTGGCCAGCAGCACCAGGCTACCCAGCACCGCGACCTTGGCGCTGCCGAGCTTGTCGACCAGATGGCCGGCAACGAACGCGGGCAGGAACATACCGAGCATGTGCCATTGGATCACCTGCGAGCCGTCCGCCACCGACAGCCCGCAGAACTGCATGGCCAAGGGCGTGGCGGTCATTATCATGATCATCAGACCGTGGCCGACCGCCGTGGTGGCGATGGCGGCACGGATTTGCGGGCGGCCCAGCAGCTCGCGTACCGCCGCCCAGCCACCTTTGCTCGGCACCGGCGCAGAGCCTTCGCGAAGCTGCGCCATCAAGAGCAGACCGCCTGCCGCCAGCGCGGCCATCATCAGGTAGGCGCCGACAAAGGGTGCGCTCAAGGCGTTCTGCGACCAGAGCAGCAGGTTGGGGGCGATCAAGGCCGCAAGTACACCGCCGCCGATCACATAAGCGCTGGCGCGGCCATGTTGGGCACTATCCACGGCTTCCAGTGCGGCGAAGCGGTAATACATCGCCGAGGCTTGATAAGCCCCCAGCGGCAAGGCGCCCAGGCAGAACAGGCTGAAGTCGCCCAGCCATACCCCCAGTGCCGCGAGCAGCCCGCCGACAATGCCGCAGCCGGCCCCCAGCACCAGGCCAAGCCTGCGGCCGCGACGCTGCATGAATAGCGACAAGGGTTGTACCGCGAGCAAATTACCCAGCACCAGCAATGCCAGGGGCAGCGTCGCCAGGATATTCAACGGCGCCAGTTGCAGCCCTACCAGCGAAGTGAGGGTGATGCCGATGAGGTTGCAACTCCAGTACAGGGCCTGGCCGAGAAATAAGCGTAAAACGCTGACGTTGGTGAGCAGCAACATGGATTATCTCGATATCGGAGGGCAAGGGACGGTGGCATTGACGCGGGTCGACGATGCCGGAGACTGGCGGAGCGCGGCGGCGGGGCGACGCGGTCGCTGTAGCAGTTCGCCGCCACAGTTCGGGCAATGCCCTTGCAGTCGTTGAGTCGCGCAATCGCGGCAGAAGGTGCATTCGAACGAGCAGATCAGGGCATCTCGCGAATCGGCGGGTAGATCGCGGTCGCAGCACTCGCAATTGGGGCGCAGTTGCAACATGGTTAACTCCTGGTAAAGGAAAAAATCAGGCGAAGCGTTCGGCGTATTGCTGCGGGCTCACCGCCAAATGCTTATGAAAGGTGCGGCGTAAGTTTTCCGGGTGACCGAAACCGGTCAAACGCGCAACCGTGCCGATCGAAGTCTGGGCGTCTTGCAATAGGTTGCGCGCGGCTTCCAGGCGGACGCGCTCCACGTAGCGCCCCGGCCCCATGCCCAGTTCCCGGGTGAATACCCGCGACAGGGTGCGCGGCGTCATGTGCGCCTGGGCCGCCAGCACTTCGAGCGAAAGATCCTGGTGCAGATGTGCGGGAATCCATTCGAGCAGGGCGGCCAGTCGCGGCACGCGGCTGGGATCCGGGGCCAGCAGGGCGCTGAATTGGGCCTGATCGCCCGGCCTGCGCAGGAACATCACCAGGCGGCGTGCCACCGCCAGTGCCATGGCGCGACCGAGGTCCGCCTCGACCAGGGCCAAGGCCAGATCGATGCCCGCCGTCACCCCGGCCGAGGTGAAAATATGGCCGCTGCCGTGCTTGTCTTCCGGGTCATAGGTGTGCAGGCAATCGGCGAGCACTTCGACGGCGGGATAAGCCTGACGCAAATGCTCCGCATCGGCCCAATGGGTGGTGGCGCGGCGACCATCGAGCAAACCGGCGGCCGCCAGGATCAGTGCGCCGGAGCAAATCGATCCCAGGCGACGCACCCGGGGCTCCGCTACGCGTAACCAGGCCAACAAGGCGCGATTCTCGGATTGGATTTTTTCACCCGCGCCGCCCGGGATCAGCAACGTATCCATGCTGCCGAGATCGACGTCGGACCAGGCCTGTTCGGCGACCATTCGCAGACCGGCGGAGGTCGGCATGGCGCCGACCCGTTCGCCGAGCACCAGCAACCGGTAGTAGGGCGACAGTCCCTGGCGCTGGCGTTCGACATTGGTCGAGGCGAAGACTTGCAGCGGCCCGCTGACATCCAGGCTCATGACATCCGGGTAGAGTAGGCAAGCGATGGTACGGGGCGCATCCATGGAAGAGTCTCCGCTGGTCATGGATGCAGTTTGCCGAGAGTCTGGCCTTGGCCGCAACGACAATAAACCCACATATCTCGCCATTGTTGGCTAGCGACTGCCTCAGCGGATATAGGGGGTATGCATGGCTTCGCACCAGCAATCATGGCCGCAGCGAGGGCAGTTCATCCATTGCTCGGCCTCGATATGCTGCAGCGCGCCGCACATATTGCACGCGCAGAGCATGGTGCGCGGGGCGCGGGTGAATAGCCTTTTGTTCGCCTCCGGCAGCACCGACAGCCCTGGGCGGATAACGTCCGGCGCATAGAAGTACAAGCTCACATCGCCATTGACTTCGACAATGCCAAGGCGCACCTGGCCGAGATGCTCCACGCCATGCTGGCGCAACTCCATAAGGAATTCATCATGGGAAATATTGCCGCGGGTCAGGGTTTCCAGCTCGAACTCGCCGTTGCGAATCAGAACGAAAGGTTGGCCTTCCATCCAGCGCTGCAGTCGCGGGTATTTGCTCATCAGCAGGGTGGTGAGGCGATAGAGCACGCTCATCGCCACGAATACGCTGAAGACCGGTAGTAGCGGCACGTCCTCATAGAAGGTCATGTCGCCTGCGGCCGAACCCAGCGTCAGGATTATCACCAGTTCGAACAGCGAAATTTGCCGTACGCCGCGCCTCCCAGCCGCTTTCAGAAACAGGAAAACCACCGCATAGGCCAGCAACGTACGAACCGCTACTTCACCGAGAAACCCGAGGGTCGCCGTATCCCATAGCATTCGTTGCCAATCGAACGCGTTCATGCCGGTACTCCACTGAACCGATGATTAATTGGCTGGCTAACGCTGGGAGAAGTTCCGGTTTTTTACCCTGGCCGGGTTATTCGTGGCGCTATCGAGCGTTGAGGCGCAGGCGGGTGCGGCAATGGATCGCATCGTCTAGGCGTTGCAAAAAACTTAGGTTTTAATGACGCGTGGTTCAGCGAGCGATTAAATCGCTTAGAAGGCGGGGGTGTTTATACGTCGGGTGAAACTAAGCGAAACGTCACCCGGTTATGCGGAGCAATACGCTTGGATAAGCGTAGGTACATAACCGGGAGCGATTGGCATATGACTCGGAAGGTTATTCCGGCATGCTCCAAGGCGCTAAATGGAAACCTTTTTGGCTCAGCTCATTGCGCGACGCTTCTAATACCTTGGCGAATTGAATCGGGTCGCTGTAGGTATTGCAAGACAGTTGGGTACGGCCGAGCAGGCGGGTGCTGGTGCGGTCGACGACGCTCAGGCTCAGTTGGCCGGTACCGTCCTGAGGCGCCCAGGCAATGCACTGGAAAGGTTGAAAGGCGCGATCGGCGATCAGTAATGCTTCGTTAAAACGCAGCGGGGCGTTCATGGGGTCGGTTTCTCCGAGGTATTCCCTAATAGCGTTAGCCTGCATCCATTAAGGTTATGCCGGCCTGTCATATGTGTTGATGGCTGCATCGGCTTGCCAAGTCACACCGGCAGATAAAAAAACATACTTTTTTCTAAAAATAAGTTTGGAACCGTGCGCCATGTACGGTTGGACAAAAAAAACGCGCCAACATTCACCGCAAGTTTGGTGTTCAAGTGCGTACTGTCGTAGGTCGCCGATTAATCGCTGAGCAGCCCCTGCGTGTCGGTGTTGGAGGGGCACGCCGATAACAGTTGGCATAAATAACGAGCGACATAGCGTTGGAAGTTTTTGTCGTTCCAATATTCGAAATGGCTCAGCGGGGTATGGCGCTTGTAACAGGGACCTACCGGCATGGCCCGATCTTCGGCGACCACGGCGGCGTAGTTCTGCAATGGCCGTAGCGGATAGCCCAGCGGATCGGCCGGGGCATAAAGATTGAGCCAGCGGGCTTGCTCGTGTACCGCCTCGGTCAAGCAGTGGCCGGGGAAACGAATCGGCACTACGGGGTCGCAGGCGAAGGTGAATAGCGGGATGTTACAACCGAAGGTCACCAGACCGGCCAGGGTTTCCAGAGCGATAAAGGGATCGAGCGGGCAGCTCGGGGTTTTGTTGATGCTTTGCTGATCCCACGCATAGTTGGAAAAGATATGCCCGCCCAGCGAATGGGCCAGCACCACCAACGGGGTAGTGGCATCGACTTTGGCACGTAGCGCATTGAGCCCGGCGCGGACGCATTGGTGCACTTCCTGGTAGGTGGTGTCATAGGCCTCGCTGACCTTGCGGTAACCGCTGGCATCGCCGAGAAACAAGGTGACGAGACGTCTCAGCCAGCGCCAGCGTAGCGGTTGATCGCGCAGGCTCTCGAGGAAATCCAATTGCCGTTTGTCCAGTACGCTGGCCCAGTACAGGCTCTGGAAGGCAACGTGCTCGGCTTCTGCGCCCAGCTGTCGACGCAGGCCGGCGATCATGCGCTGGGAGTAGGCATATTGGCCTTCGAGGTCGCGGCTGTCCGGCTGAACCCCAATGCCGTGGATAATGGCGACTGCTAGTTTCATATGGCCTTCCTTGGGACGTCTGTCTTAGGTTTTTTCGAGCATCGCTGGCGGTCAGGTTAAAGCGGCTGCATACGCTCGGCCAAACGGCCGCTTTCAACCAGTTCGAGAAATTCATCGCCGAGCCGACGGCTCTCGTCCATGGCCTTGCGCCAATAGCGTTCGCGGCCGGCATCGTCGCCCAGATAGCGGCTGAAATCCTTACGGTCCGGCAGCTTACCGTGCGGCAAACGCGCCAGATGATCGGCCGAGGGCGCCAGTAGCAACACGTCCTGTAAGCGCGTGGCGTCAGCGCGGCGCCAGGGCATGCCTTTATCGAACCAGCCGGGAATCACCCTGTCGGTGAAATGCGGGTAGAGCACGATATCGTTGCCGCTGTAGGGCAAGTCGAGGTGGTAATCGAGCAGCCCGCCGTCGCGATAGGTGCCGGGACCCGCGCCGGGAATGTCGCGTACGCCTTGCATGATCATCGGGATGGAGCCCGAGGCGAGCAGGGCATGGCGCAGGTTGTGCGCATCCAGGGTCAGGTAACGCGAGGGAAAATCGCTCAGGGCGCCCAACGGCGGCGGCAGACGTGCGTCGTGCAGGATCACCCGTTCGAAGTGTCGGGCCAGGCGCGCGCGTCCCAGCAGATTACTGCCGATCACCGAAGACAAACCCAGCCCCAGGGCGCCGCGATGGTCGTGCCGGAGCAGGCCATGGCTTCTCACCACGACGATGTTCAGGCGGTAATGCGCATTGCTCAGGACCTGCTCGTCCTGGTCTTCCAGCAGTTGCTCGAGCATGGCCCGGCAACTGCGCGACACCTCGGCCATGCTCACGCCTTTGGCGAAGCGTTGCTCGGTATACAGCTCGCCGAGGCGGCGTATGCCGGCCGCCGCATTCGGCAAGCAGGCGCTGGCGAAGCGCCAGGAGCCGATGGAGGCGCCGATCAACGAGCGCTCACGCGGTGCGCGCGTCAGCCAGTCGCCGAATAGCGCTAGATCCAAACCTTGAATGCCCAGCGCTTTGGGGCCGCCGGCGGCGCCTGGCAGGGTGCCCACGTCGGCTGGCTGCAGGCCGCGTTCGCGTATCCGCGCCATGGCTCGTGGTCCGGCCTTGATCGTCAGGGTCGGGGCTTTGATCAGAATCGCACTCATGCTGGTCTCCGTCGCGCAAGGCAGCGATTATAGAGGGCCCGTCGCTCAGGCCAAGCGACTTCAGGCGGTGAATGGTGTGCAGTAAACCGTTGCGCGGAAATCCTGACCGATTCAGCTTGAATTAAGTCCGGCGCAGTACCTTGAACCCGTCGAAAGCAAACCCTTCAAGGAGATTGAACATGAAAGTCTTTACTGCATTATTCACCGCCGCCGCACTGACCCTCACAGCCGGACTTGCCCAGGCTCGCGATCTCGGTCCGGACGAAGCGCTTAAATTGCGCGACGCGGGTACCATCCAGTCGTTCGAAAAACTCAATGCCGCCGCTCTGGCGCAGCATGCCGGCGGCAAGATCGAAGAAACCGAGCTGGAAGAGGAATACGGCCGCTACGTTTATCAGGTCGAAGTCCGCGACGCCCAGGGCGTGCAGTGGGATATCGAATTGGATGCCAGCAATGGCCAGGTACTCAAGAACCAACAGGACAGTTAATGAGAACAACGGCTTTGGCTTATCGCCCGCTTCTGGTGCTGTTGCTGATCACCCTGGCGTTCGGCAGCAGCGCCCGCGATCTGGATCAGGACGAGGCGCTGCGCCTGCGTCGCGAGGGGGCGATTCTACCCCTCGAACAGGTGCTGGTCGTGGCGCTGGAGCGCTATCCGGGAGCCGTTCTGCTGGAAGTCGAATTGGAAGAAGAGCAGGGCGTTCTGGTCTATGAGGTCGAGCTGGTGACGGCGCAAGGTGTCGTCCGCGAGCTGGAGTTGGACGCCCGGAACGCCGAGTTGCTCAAGGACGAGGTGGACGACTGAATGCGCCTGTTGCTGGTAGAAGACCATGTGCCTCTGGCCGACGAGCTGCTCGTCGGCCTGGCCCGTCAAGGCTATGCGGTCGATTGGCTGGCGGATGGCCGCGATGCCGCCTTTCAGGGCGCTTGCGAACCTTATGACTTGATCGTTCTCGACCTCGGCTTGCCCGGCAAACCGGGACTCGAGGTGTTGCAGGAATGGCGCGCGAACGGCATGAGCGCGCCGGTGCTGATTCTCACCGCGCGCGGTTCATGGGCCGAACGCATCGAAGGACTCAAGGCCGGGGCGGACGATTACCTGAGTAAACCCTTCCACCCGGAAGAGCTGCAGCTGCGCATCCAATCGTTGTTGCGACGCGCCCACGGGCTGGCCAACCACACACAATTGCAAGCCGCCGGTTTGCAATTGGACGAGGGACGCCAGTGCGTCAGCCGGGGCGACGAGGAGATCGAACTGACGGCGGCCGAGTTTCGCTTGCTGCGCTATTTCATGCTGCATGTCGGGCAGATTCTCTCGAAAAGTCATTTGGCCGAGCACCTTTACGATGGCGAAAGCGAGCGCGATTCGAATGTCATCGAGGTGCATGTCAATCACCTGCGCCGCAAGCTGGGCCGCGAGGTGATCGAGACCCGGCGTGGGCAGGGTTATCGGCTCGGCGGAGGCGCCGTTTGAAGTCGATTCAACGACGTTTGAGCCTCGGGCTGCTCAGCGTGCTGGTGGTGGTCGGCCTGTTGTTCGCGCAAAGCAGTTTGTGGCTGTTCGACCACAGCTTGCGCCGCTATTTGCAGGCCGGACTCAAGGATGACGCACAGACCCTGCTCGCGGCGCTGGTGCGTGGACCGGGCGGGGTGCAACTGGACGAGCAGCGTCTCAGTGCGGCCTACCAACGGCCTTATTCCGGGCAGTATTTTCGTATCGATTTTGCCGACGAAACCTGGCGTTCGCGCTCTTTATGGGATCGAGAGCTCTCCATGGCCGCCGAGCCCGGCCTGCAAACGCAATTGGGCGACGGTCCCCAGGGGCAGTTGCTGCTGACCTATCGCGCGGACTTCCAGCGCTTTTCCCAGCCGCTGTCGATTCACGTGGCCAGGGATTACACGCCGATTTTGCAAAGCTTCCGTCGGGCGCAGCATGTCGCCCTGGGGGTTGGCTTGGGGGCGTTGGCGTTGATCCTGCTGTTGCAGCGCCTGACGGTGTGCCGCGCCTTGCGCCCCTTGGAGCTGGTGCGGCAACAGGTCGAGCAGTTGCAGCGAGGCCAGCGCGAGGCGCTGGATACCCAAGTACCGGAAGAGCTGACGGCATTGGTGGGGCAAATCAATCACCTCCAGGCCCACACCGAAGACACCTTGAAGCGCTCGCGCAATGCGCTGGGCAATCTCGGCCATGCCCTGAAAACACCGCTGGCGGTGTTGTTCGGCCTGGCCTCGCGGGAGGCGTTCGATCGTCATCCCGCGCTACGCGCGAGCCTTATCGAGCAGTTGCAGCAGATCGAGCAGCGTTTGGCGCGGGAGTTGGGGCGTGCGCGCCTGGCGGGCGAGGCGTTGCCGGGCGCGCACTTCGCATGCGCCGAAGAGTTGCCGGGCCTGTTCTCCACCTTGGCCATGATTCATGGCCGCGAACTGCAGATGGATTGGCACGCCGCACCGGGTTTGCGCCTGCCATGGGATCGCGAGGATTTATTGGAACTGCTCGGCAACCTGCTGGACAACGCCTGCAAATGGGCGCGCAGCAAGGTGAGTCTGCATATCGAACGTACGGATAGCGCTTATGTGCTGACTATCGATGACGACGGCGCGGGTATTCCCATGGGGCAGCGGGAAGAAGTGTTGAGCCGCGGCGCGCGCCTCGACGAGCAGGTCGCAGGTCACGGCTTGGGCCTGGGTATCGTGCGCGATATCGTCGACGCCTGGGGCGGCCGGCTGGCGTTGCTCGACAGCGATCTGGGCGGCCTGCGCGTACGTATCGAACTGCCCCTGCGGGCGTTGCCGAGGGGCGAACCGCTGGCCGCTCTCGGCCCGTAAGCGGTTACGTGATTTACATCCCGTTGGCAAATGCCGCATCGCTCATATCGATGGCTTCGCGCACGGGTTTTAGCGCGATTGCATATTTCGTCAGAATATCCAGCGCGTAATCGACCCGTGCGCGCAGGCGCTGGTCGTCTTCGCTGGCCGGTTGCGGCATGTTCAGGCGCTGCTCGACCTGACGCACGATCAAATGTTCGGGCAGGTAGCACAACCGGCAGTTCTTGTAGCTGGAGGCACGCAGTTCGCTGATCGGGTAGGCGCCGCCGATGCCCGAGGAGACGCCGACCAGCAGGCCCGGCTTGTGCGCCAGCTCGGCTTTACTGGCGTAGATGAAGAAATTCTTGATCGCTGGACAGGCCATGCCATTCCACTCGGGGGCGACTATCACCAGCGCGTCCGCGTCTTTCAACTGCTGGCTGTACAGGCTCCAGGGGCCTGCATCCTCGGACGGCCACAAGGGCAACGGGGCCAGCCCCAGGTCGATGAGACCGCTCGACTCCTCGCTGGTTTGCCCGAGTTGAATCAAGCGTTGGCGCAGAAAGCGCGCGACTTTGCCGGACTGACTGTTGCTGCGGCCGGAGCCGGCCACCAGGACGATATTCAGCATGTTCCATTCCTAAAAATAAACGCGCGCCAGACTGGCTGGCGCGCAACTGGACGGGCGCCGATCGGGCGCTGGAGAGGCTGTTATACGCGGAAATGATCCATTAGGCCTTGTTGATGGTTGGCCAGGCTGTTGAGGTTCTGCGTGACTTGCGCCGATTCGTCGGCCTTGTTGGAGATCGATTCGGTGACGTCGCGAATCGACGCGACATTGCGGTTGATCTCCTCGGCCACCGAGCTCTGTTCCTCGGCGGCGCTGGCGATCTGCATGTTCATGTCGGTAATCACGCTGACCGCCTGGCTGATGCGTTGCAGCGCGGCTACGGCGAGTTCGACCTGGTCGACGCTGCCTTGCGCTTGGCGATGGCTGCTGTGCATGGTGCTGACCACCTCGCGGGTGCCGCTCTGCAAGCCTTCGATGACCTGGCGGATTTCCTCCACCGAGTCCTGGGTGCGTTTGGCCAGGTTGCGTACTTCGTCGGCGACCACGGCGAAGCCGCGACCGGCTTCGCCCGCCCGCGCCGCTTCGATGGCGGCGTTCAGGGCCAGTAGATTGGTCTGTTCGGCGATGGAGCGGATCACTTCGAGTACCGAGCCGATTTTTTCGCTGCTGGTGGCCAGGCCTTCGACTTCCTGCATGGCCACGTTCATTTCGTTGGCCAGCAATTCGATGCTCGAGGTGGTCTTGTCGATCACGCTGAGGCCTTCGCGGGTGGCGGCATCGGCAGTGCGTGCGGCTTCGGCGGCTTGAGCGGCGTTATGCGCGACATCTTGCGCGGTGGCGCTCATTTCCTGGAAAGCGGTGGCGACCTGATCGACCTCGCGGAACTGCTGTTGCATGCCGGCGCTGGTCTGGTTGGCGATCTCGGACGACTGATCCGCGGTGTTGCGCGCATCCTGCACGCTGCGTTTGACATCGGCGATGATCGGCTGGAGTTTGTCGAGGAAGCGGTTGAACCAGCCGGCCAGCTCGCCCAGTTCATCCTGTTTGGCATATTCCAGACGGCGGGTCAGATCGCCTTCGCCGCTGGCGATGTTCTTCAACATGGCGGCGACGCCGAGGATCGGCCGGGTCACCCCCAGCGCCGTGAGCCAGATCAGCAGTATGCCGATGACCCCGGCGGCGAGGCCGAGGCCCAGCGAAATGGCGGTGTTGCGGCTGCCCAGCGAATCCAGTTGTTCTTCCAACTGAATGGCCGGCTGCAGCAGTACATCCTCGGGTACTTCGACCAACACGCCCCAGGGCTTGGATTCGGGCGTCGGCAGCAAGGGCATCAGCACTTGCAGGTTGCCCTGGTGATGCAGCACCTGCAGCTGGTTGCTAGCGATCAGCTTGAGCATTTCCGCGTGTTGGTCGGCAAACGCCTTATCCAGCTTGCCGCCCAGCAGACTGCTGTCGCGGCTGTGGCCGGCGAGCAGGCCGGAGGGGCTGATAATGCTGACATGGCCCTGGCCATCGAAGAGTTCGCTATTGGCCTGCATGCTGATGTCTTGCATGTTGGCCAGGGCGATGTCCACACCCAGCACGCCGATGATCTTGCCGTTCTCCTCGAGAGGAAAGGCGATGCTGGTCATCAGGATCTTCGCCCCGTCGGCTTCGTCGATATAGGGTTCCAGCAGGCAGGTCTTAGCGGTTTCGATCGGGCAGGTGAACCAGGCGTTGTAGGGCGAGCCGCTGATGCCTGGGGTGGTATCGGCAAGGTTCGCCTCGGTCATGGTTTCGGAACTGAGCTCGCCGCTTTTGCTCTGCGACCAATAGAGGGCATAACGCCCGCTGTCGTTGCTGCCCAGTTCGGGCATGTCGCCGAACAGAGTGTCCTTGCCATCCAGCCCCTCGGGTTCGAAGGCCACATAGATGCCGAGCAGGCTGCGGTTGGCTTCCAGGGCGCTACGGATCTGCCGGGTCAGGTCTTCGCGCAGGTCGAAGGCATCGAGAAAACGCTTCTGCGCCTGCTCGCGAATGAACAGCACCTGCTTGGCGGCGCCCTTGCCGTACTGATAAGCGTCCATGAAGTAGCGTTGCATAAGCAGCGCTTGGGACTGGGCGCGCGCCTCCATGCGCAATTGCGCCGACTCTTCGAGCATATCGCTGCTGACCTGTTTGACCAGGCTGGAGCTTCGCGAGGCCTGCAGCACCGAAGCCCCGACCAGCACCGCCACTATGCTCAACAAACACAGGCCTGCGAGCAGGGTGATCTTCAGCTGGATCGAGAGTCGGCTGAACGGCATGTTTTACGACCTTCTTTTTCTATCAGGCTATGTGCGCCTATCGGCGCCGCCGGGGCTTTCTTGAGTCAAGCGTAGCAAGTGCAGACGCATCCATGTCGAGTCGGCCTTGGATAAGGCGCAACCATGCAAGATCGAGTCGAAAGGACATAACTAACCAGGCATTCGGCGGCGAATCACCTGCTTTTCCAGCATTTGCGGGCCTGCTTCCCGAGCCTCGGCGAGTAGGCGAAAGGCGGTTTTTGTTCGCACTCGCCCGGGTTAGCGCTGACTAAAGGAGATCGAGCGCCACAGGCACATGCGAAGCGGATGAACAACGAACAGGTGGAAGCTAAGGTTTTTCTCGGGCTATTGCTGGGGGTCTCGCTGGCCTTTGGCTGGATACTTTGGCCGTTTTATGGCGCCGTGTTCTGGGCGGTCATCCTGGCGATCCTGTTCGCCCCTGTGCAGCATCACCTGCTGCGGCGCTTCAACGGCCGCCGTACCTTGGCGGCTATCAGCACCACCTTGCTTTGCGTGCTGTTGGTGGTGCTGCCGGTGATCATGATCACCGGGTTGCTGGTGCAGGAAGTCGGCCTCGTGTACACCCGTCTCGAGCGCGGCGAATTGGACCTCGGCGCTTTTGTGGCCGAGGTCAAGGATGCCTTGCCGCCGGTGGTGCAGCGCCAGTTGAACCGATTCGGGTTGGGCGATTGGGGGAGTTTGCGCGAGACGCTTTCGGACTATGCGCGCCAGGGTAGCCGCTATCTGGCGACCAAGGCATTCAGTTTCGGCCAGGGTACGTTCGAGTTCGTGATCAGCTTCTTCGTGATGCTGTATTTATTGTTCTTCCTGATCCGCGATGGCGTCGAACTGGTGGCGCGGATCAAACAGGCAATGCCGTTGAGTGCCGCGCACCAGCGTCGATTATTCAGCAAATTCGCCCGTGTGGTGCGGGCGACGATCAAGGGCAATATCGTGGTGGCGGTCACCCAGGGCGCGCTGGGCGGCCTGATTTTCTGGATATTGGGCATTCCCAGCGCCTTGCTCTGGGGCGTGCTGATGACCTTTCTTTCGCTGCTCCCGGCGGTTGGCGCGGGGCTTATCTGGACACCGGTCGCCTTGTATTTTCTGTTCAGCGGGGCGCCGACCCAGGCGCTGGTGCTGACCCTCTACGGGATCGGCGTTATAGGCCTGGTGGACAATATCCTGCGGCCGATTCTGGTCGGTAAGGACACCAAATTACCCGATTATCTGGTGCTGATCTCAACCCTCGGCGGCTTGTCGCTATTCGGTCTGAACGGCTTCGTTATCGGTCCGTTGATCGCGGCGCTGTTCATTTCCTGCTGGGCCATGTTCGGCACCGAGGAAGAGGAGGAACCGGTCGCCGTGCTGACCAACTCCCAGGCGTTGCCCGCCGTTGCGCCCCCTGACAAGGGGGACGGTTGAGCGGCTGTTCGTTCAACGCTTGAGCCACATGGGTTTCGATCATCCGCCCCCAGCCGATCCCGCTAAACCGGAAACAAACTGGCTGCGCGTCACCTTGGATGCAGTGCATAAAACGGAAATGCCCGTATCTCTCGATATGGGCATTTCTATATTCACCAGCCCGATTGCCGGCTTTTTACGCTTATTTCTTATCGAGCGAGGGCGGCCAGGCCTGTCTGTTGCACGATATCCAGCAGTGGCTGCGGATAGACGCCGAGGAAGAAGGCGAGCAGAGCCACGAACAACAGCATGATGCCGCCAGCGCGTTGGCCCCAATTAAAAGGCGCATCGTGACGGCGCAAGTTGGGCTCGTTGAGGAACAGGGTCACCACCACCCGCAGGTAATAGAACACGGCGATGGCGCTGCCCAGCACCAGCGCGCCGAGCAACCACCAGAGCTGGCCCTGCACACCTGCGGCGATCACGTAGAACTTGCCGATAAAGCCGGCGGTCAGCGGAATACCGGCCAGCGACAGCATCATCACGGTCAGCACGGCCGTCAGGTAAGGGCGGCGCCAGAACAGGCCACGGTATTCATAGAGCGCATCGGCATCGCGGCCGCTATAAGGCGTGGACATCAGCGTCACCACGCCGAACGCGCCAAGGCTGGTCAGCACATAGGTGGCCAGGTACACGCCGATGGCTTCGACGGCCAGACCCTTGCTCGCGATCAAGGCCACCAGCAGATAGCCGAAATGGGCGATCGAGGAATAACCGAGCAGGCGCTTGAGGTTGCTTTGCAGCAATGCCAGCAGGTTGCCGAACAGAATCGAGGCGATGGCGATGACCGTCAGTAAATCGTTCAGCCAGCCGCCCGCGGTAGCCGGCGACAGCTGATAAAGCCGCAGCAGCACCGCGAACACCGCCACCTTGCTGGCGGTGGCGAGAAAGGCCGCCACGGGGGCAGGGGCGCCCTCGTAGACGTCCGGCGTCCACAGGTGGAAGGGCACCAGCGACAGCTTGAAGGCCAGGCCGATCAGCATCATGCCGATCCCGATCTGCACCAGCAGTCCGCTGCCGCCGGCCGCCAGGCTGGTGCCGATTCCGGCAAAGCTCAGGCTGCCCGATTCGGCGTACAGCAGCGCCATGCCGAACAGCAGAAACGCACTGCCCGCGGCCGACAACACCATGTACTTGATGCCGGCTTCCAGCGAACGCTTGTTGAAGAAGGCATAGGCGACCATGCCGTAGACCGGTACCGACAGCAGCTCCAGGCCGATGAACAGCCCCGCCAGGTGCTGAGCGCTGACCAGCAACAGGCCGCCAAGGGCCGACAGCAGCATCAGCAGGTACATTTCTTCGCGATTGCCGGGGTAGCCCTTCTGCCCGGACTCGCCGTTGCTGACCGTCGCCTCGCCCAGATAGGCGTGGGTCAGGGTCACGCAAGCCAAAGTGGCCGCGAGCACCATCGCCATGTAGTAGTAGGCGAAGTTATCGATCAGCAATAACGACGTCACCTGCAGTGGCGTGACTTCGATGGCCGGAACGATAGACAGCAAGGCCAGGTTGAGGCCCAGCACCGACAGCACGAAGGTGAAGGTGTGATTGCGCTTCCAGGCGATCGCCAACATCACCACGATAACCGTGGCACTGGTGACCAATAGCGGCAGCAGGGCGATGAGGTGTTGAACGGTAAATTGCATATCGCTGCTTTCCATTACAGGCTACCGGGCCGGGCGAGTTGATCGAGGGCGCCGCTCATCCACTGCTGCACGCCTTGCATGCTGGCAGCGGAGGTATCGAGCACCGGCTGCGGATAGACGCCAAGCAGGATCAACAGCACCGCCAGCAGCAGCACCATGCCCAGCTCGCGGGATTGCAGCGAGAACAGCGGCTCCTGGGACTTCACCGGGCCGAAATAGGCGCGGTGGATCATGATCAGCGAATAGACCGAGCCGAACACCAGGCCGCTGGTCGCGATAACGGTGATCCAGGGCGCCGCCGGGAAGCTGCCGATCAGAATCAGGAACTCGCCGACGAAGTTACCGGTGCCCGGCAAGCCCAGCGCCGCCGCGGCGAAGAACAGGCTGAGCGCGGGTAGCCAGGGCAGACGTGCCCAGATACCGCCCATCTCGCGCATATCGCGGGTGTGCAGGCGCTCGTACAGCTGGCCGCAGAGGATGAACAGCGCCGCCGCCGACAGGCCATGGGCGAGCATCTGCACCACCGCGCCCTGCAGGGCGATCTGGCTGCCGGAGTAGATCGCGATCAGCACGAAACCCATATGCGACACACTGGAGTAAGCGACGAGGCGCTTGATATCGGTCTGGGCGAACGACAGCAGCGCGCCGTAGAGAATGGCGAATACCCCCAGGCCCATGGCGATAGGCGCGAATTCCGCCGATGCATTGGGGAACAGCGGCAGGGCGAAGCGCATCAAGCCGTAGGCCGCGGTTTTCAACAGAATACCGGCCAGGTCCACCGAACCGGCGGTTGGCGCCTGGGCGTGGGCGTCCGGCAGCCAGGAATGGAACGGTACCACCGGAAACTTCACCGCGAAGGCGATGAAGAAGCCGAGCATCAGCAGGTATTCGGTACCCGGCGCGAGTTCGGTGCGCAGCAGGTCGGCGTAGTTGAACGTCAGCACGCCGGTCTGATTGAAGTGAACGAACAC
This sequence comes from uncultured Pseudomonas sp., assembly GCF_946885885.1. The sequence continues at coordinate 24,050 of NZ_CAMPHN010000012.1, read as the reverse complement.
CAGCGCCAGGATCGCCACCAACATGATCAGGCCACTGGCCTGGGTGTAGATGAAGAACTTGGTGGCGGCGGTGATGCGGGTCTTGCCGGCGCTGCCGCTATGACCCCAGAGCGCGATGAGGAAATACATCGGCACCAGCATCATTTCCCAGAAGAAGAAGAACAGAAACAGGTCGATGGCGAGAAATACCCCGACCACACCGCCGAGAATCCACATCAGGTTGAGGTGGAAGAAGCCGACGCGGTTCTGGATTTCGTTCCATGAGCACAGTACCGACAACACGCCGAGCAGGCCGGTGAGGCTGATCATCAACACCGAGAGGCCATCGAGCGCCAGGTGCACGCTGATGCCGAAGCGCTCGATCCATGGCACCTGGAATTCCGCGGCCCAGGCCGGATTGGCACCAGGTGCGGGTGCCAGGCTGAAGTCGGCGCTGGCCCAGAGCCACAGGCCCAGGCCGAACAGCAGGGTCATGGTCAGTAGTGCGATCCAGCGCGGCAAGGTATTGCCGGAACGCTCGACGAGCCAGCACAGCAGGCCGCCGATAAAAGGGATCAGGATTAGCCAAGGCAGAATCATGATGGGCGGGGTTCCTTTCGCAAAATAGGCATAGTCGATCAGGCCAGCATGACGGCGGCGAGCACCAGTACGGCGCCGCCCACGAGCGACACCGCATACCAGCGCAGTTGTCCGGTTTCACTGCGGCTCAGCAGGCCGTGTGCGCCACGCGCCAGGCGCGGGATGACGCCGATGCTGCGATCGATGGGGTCGCGACCGAGCAGGCGGCATGCCAGCAAATAAGGTTTGACGAACAGCTTGTCGTACAGCCAATCGAAGCCCCAAGCGGCAAACCACCAGGCGCCGAGGAAGCGGCCGGGGCCGCTTTGGGCGACGGCGGCGACAACCTTGCGCTGGCCGAGGAACAGCAGCGCGGCAAGCAGAATGCCGGCCAGGGCGATAGCGCCCGAGGCGATTTCCAGGCTGTGTTTGGCCTCGCCGCCGGCATGGCCGACACTTTGCGGCAATACGCCGGCCAACGGCGGGCTGATCAGCGCGCCGATAAAGGTCGACAGCACAATCAGGGTCGCCAGCGGCAGCCAGTGGGCGACACCGTGCCCGGCGTGAGCCTCGGTCTTCTGCTCGCCGTGGAAGGCGATGAAGATCAGGCGGAAGGTGTAGATCGAGGTCAGGAACGCACCGGTCAGGCCCGCATACAACAGCCATTGATGGCCGCTGGCGAAGGCTTCCCAGAGAATTTCGTCCTTGGAGTAGAAGCCTGCGGTGATCAGCGGCAGTGCGGCAAGTGCCGAGCCGCCGACGATGAAGCTGGCGTAGGCCAACGGCAATTTCTTCCACAACCCGCCCATCTTGAAGATGTTCTGCTCGTGGTGGCAGGCGTTGATCACCGCACCGGAAGCGAGGAACAGCAGAGCCTTGAAAAACGCGTGGGTCATCAGGTGGAAGATCGCCGCATCCCAGGCCCCCACACCGAGCGCCAGGAACATGTAGCCGATCTGGCTCATGGTCGAGTAGGCGAGGATGCGCTTGATATCGGTCTGTACCAGGGCGGCGAAACCAGCCAGCACCAGGGTCACGCCGCCGACGATACCAACCAGCTCCAGAATGTCCGGTGTCAGCAGGAACAGGCCGTGGGTCCGCGCGATCAGGTAGACGCCGGCGGTGACCATGGTCGCCGCGTGGATCAATGCGGAAACCGGGGTCGGGCCGGCCATGGCGTCGGCCAGCCAGGTCTGCAGCGGCAGCTGGGCGGACTTGCCGACCGCGCCGCCGAGCAGCATCAGGGTGGCGATCCACAGCCAGCTATCGCCCGCCACGTACTTCTGCGGTGCCAGCACCATCAGCTCCTGAATATTCAGGGTGCCGAGGTTGAGGAACAGGATGAACAGGCCGATGGCCATGAACACGTCGCCGATACGGGTGACCACGAAGGCCTTGAGCGCGGCGTTGCCGTTGTTCGGGTTGCTGTAATAGAAGCCGATCAACAGGTAGCTGCACAGGCCCACGCCTTCCCAGCCGAAGTACAGGAACAGCAGGTTGTCGCCGAGCACCAGCAGCAGCATGCTGAAAATGAACAGGTTGGTGTAGGCGAAGAACCGCGAGTAACCCTCTTCGCCGCGCATGTACCAGGAGGCGAACAGGTGGATCAGGAAGCCGACTCCGGTGACCACGCCGAGCATGGTCAGCGAGAGGCCGTCCAGATACAGGGTGAAGCTCGGGGCGAAGCCGTCGACACTCATCCATTGCCAGAGCAGCTGGGTATACACGCCGCCCTGGGGCGGGGCAACGTTGAATTGCCAGATGATCCAGGCGGCCGTCAGGGCGGACAAGCCGACCGAGCCGACGCCGATGATCGCCGCGGTGGTTTCCGTGAAGCGTCCGCGCGAGAAGGCCAGAACGAACCAACCGAGCAGCGGGAAGAGGAAAGTCAGAAATAGAAGGTTCATCCGCGCATCTCGCTGGCTGCGTCGATATCGAGGGTGTTGAAGCGGCGGTACAGCTGCAGCAGGATCGCCAGGCCGATGCTGGCTTCGGCCGCGGCCAGGGTGATCACCAGAATGAACATGATCTGGCCGTCGGCATGGGCCCAGCGGGCGCCGGCGACGACGAAAGCCAGCGCGGCGGCGTTCATCATCACTTCCAGGCTCATCAACACGAACAGGATGTTGCGGCGCACCATCAGACCGACCAACCCCAGGCTGAACAGCACGGCGGCCAGGGCCAGGCCGTGTTCCATTGGAATAGCGCTCATGGCTTGACCTCCTTGGCTTCCTGGCGGCCCAGGTGGTAGGCGGCCACCAGCGCGGCGAGCAACAGCATCGAGGCCAGTTCCACCGCCAGCAGATAGGGGCCGAACAGACCGATGCCGACCGTTTTGGCGTCAACGACGGTGTGGCCGATGCCGGCGCCGCTCGGGTTGGCGAAGAGCACATACAGCAATTGCCCGAGCAGCAGCGCCGACAGCAGCGCCGGGCCGAACCAGATGCCGGGCGTCAGCCACTTTTTTTCCTGCTCGACCGCGGCTGGGCCGAGGTTGAGCATCATCACCACGAATACGAACAGCACCATGATCGCACCGGCATAGACGATGATTTCCAGCGCCCCGGCAAAGGGGGCGCCCAGGCTGAAAAACACCATGGAAACGGCCAGCAGCGAAATGATCAGGTAGAGCAGGGCATGCACCGGGTTGGTGCTGGTCACCACCCGCAGGGTAGCCATGACGGCCACGCCTGCGGCGAAATAGAAAGCGAATTCCACGGAACCTCTCCTTACGGCAGCAGCCCTTTGACGTTGATCGGCTCGGCCTCGTTCTGCGCGGCCCCTTTCGGCTTGCCGGCAATGGCCAAGCCGGCGACGCGGTAGAAGTTGTAGTCGGGGTTCTTGCCGGGGCCGGAAATCAGCAGGTCTTCCTTTTCGTACACCAGGTCCTGGCGCTTGAACTCGCCCATCTCGAAGTCCGGCGTCAGCTGGATCGCGGTGGTCGGGCAGGCTTCCTCGCATAAACCGCAAAAGATGCAGCGCGAGAAGTTGATGCGGAAGAATTCCGGGTACCAGCGCCCGTCGTCGGTTTCGGCTTTCTGCAAGGCGATGCAGCCAACTGGGCAAGCCACCGCGCAGAGGTTGCAGGCCACGCAGCGTTCCTCGCCGTCCGGGTCGCGGGTCAGCACGATGCGGCCGCGGTAGCGCGGCGGCAGGTAGACCGCTTCTTCCGGGTATTGCAGGGTGTCGCGTTTGCGCAAGCCATGGGAGAACACCATCACCAGGCTGCGCAGCTGGGTGTAGGTGCCGGTCACGACGTCTTTGATGTATCTGAACATGGGTTTCTCCTTACTGGGCCGCGGCCAGCACGAGTGCGCCGGTCACCAGCAGGTTGATCAGGGTCAGCGGTAGGCAGAACTTCCAGCTGAACGCCATCACCTGGTCATAGCGCGGGCGCGGAATAGAGGCGCGCAACAGGATGAACAACATGATGAAGAAGCAGGTTTTCAAGGCGAACCAGATGAACGGGATTTGCGGCAGGATGCCGAACGGTCCGTGCCAGCCGCCGAAGAACAGCGTCACCAGTAATGCGGAAATGGTCACGATGCCGATGTATTCGCCGACGAAGAACATGCCCCATTTCATCCCGGCGTATTCGATGTGGTAACCGTCGGCGAGCTCCTGTTCGGCTTCCGGCTGGTCGAAGGGGTGGCGGTGAGTCACCGCCACGCCGGCGACGAAGAAGGTACAGAAGCCGAAGAACTGCGGAATGATGAACCACAGGTTTTCCGCCTGGTAGTCGACGATGTCGCGCATGTTGAACGAGCCGACCTGGGCGACTATGCCCATCAGCGCCAATGCCAGGAACACCTCGTAGGAGACGGTCTGGGCGGTGGCCCGCAGGCTGCCGAGCAGGGCGAACTTGTTATTGCTCGACCAACCGGCGAACAGCACGGCATACACCGACAAACCCGCCATGGCGAAGAAGAACAGGATGCCGATATTCAGGTCCGCGACGCCCCAGGTCGGGGTGATGGGGATGATCGCGAAGGCCAGGAGCATGGCGCTCATGGCGATTATCGGCGCCAGGATGAAGATCGCCTTGTCGGCGAACGGCGGCGTCCAGTCTTCCTTGAAGAACATCTTCAGCATGTCCGCGGCGATCTGGAACATACCGAAAGGCCCGACCCGGTTGGGCCCGTAACGATCCTGCCACCAGCCGAGCAGGCGGCGTTCGACGAAACTGAGCAGGGCGCCGGTGATCACCACCGCCAAGAGGATGACGATGGCTTTGATCACGGCGATGAGGATTTCGCTCAATTCAGGTGTCAGCCAACTCATTGTGCGGCCTCCTCGATCGAGGTCGCCAGCGCGCCGCCGATCAGCGCCGGAATACCCGGCAGCCCGACGGGCAGGCCGATCAAACCGACCGCCAGTTCGTCACGCACGCTCAACGGCAGACGCAGTGTCTGGCCGTTTACCCTGACCGCGAGCAGAGCGCCGTCGTTGACACCCAGGCGTTCGGCTTCGAGCGGGGCCATGGCCACATAAGCTTGGCTCATGCGCTCCTGGATAGGCGTCGCACGGGCGGATGTTTCTTCGCTGCCGAACAGGTGGTGCAGCGCCACGACCTGCCAGGTTCCGGCAGCCGGGCTGAATGCGCTGTTCGGGGTGAACCAGGGCAGCGTCTGGCCTTTGGCTTCGATCAGGCGTACGCCCGGATCGCCGGCACGTAGATGGCCGCCGACTTCGTCCTGGAATTTGTTCCAGGCCTGCGGCGAGTTCCAACCCGGCGACCAGGCGAAGGGAATCTGCTGGCGCTCCTCCTTGCTGCCTGAATAGCCTTCCATGGAAAAGGCGAAAGCCGAATCCTGATCCTGCGGCTGGCGCGGCTCGTGCACGCTGATATTAGCGCGCATCGACGTACGGCCGCTGTAGCGATGCGGTTCGCGCGCCAGTTTCATGCCCTTGATGCGGAACGAGGCCGTCGGCGCCGCTTCGCGAATACCACCGAGCAGTTGGTTACTGGCGGCGCAGGCGGCGGTCACTTCATCCAGTTGGGTCCAGTCGACGACTTTGCCGAGCAGGGTGCTGTGCAGCGCATGCAGCCAGCGCCAACCCTCGCGAATCAGAATCGAGGCGTCGTAATAGGACGGCTCGAATACCTGGAAGAAGCGTTGGGCACGGCCCTCCTGGCTGACCAGGGTGCCATCGCCTTCGGCGAAGCTGGCGACCGGTAACAGCAGGTGTGCCTTGGCCGTGGTGGCGGTCGCTTGATGATCGGCGACTATCACCACCTTGGCGGCCGCCAGTGCGGCGTCGACCTTGGCGGCATCGGCACGGCGGTACAGGTCGTTCTCCAACACCACCAGCGCATCGGCCTGGCCGGAACTGAGTGCATCCAGGGCGGCGTCGAGGGATTTGCCGGCGAAGTCATCGGCCATCAGCAGGGCCAGGCCCATGCTGTTGGCTTCGGGCACGACCAGGCTGATGGAGCCATTCTTCTCACGATTCTTCAGCGCGCCGGCGATGTTGCCCGCGGCTTCGATCAGCGCGCGGCTACCCAGAGACGCGCCGGAAACGATCAACGGGCGTTTGGCGGCCAGCAAGGCGTCGGCGATGCGCTGCACCAACTCGGCAGCCTCCGGCTCCAAACCGGTTACGGCCGGTGCGCTCGGGTCGATGGCGTGGGCGACGGCGAAGCCGATGCGCGCCAGGTCGTCCGGCGCGGCCTGTACGCACTGCTCGGCGATGTCGTCCAGGCGAGTGGCGGTGACACTGGCGATGAACAGCGGATTGAGTGCGTTCTGGGCGACGTTCTGCACCGCCGCGATGTGCCACTCTTGAATCCGCATGGTGGCGGCGATCTCGCTGGCTTTGCCTTTCACCGCCTGACGCAGGGCCAACGCCAGGCGTGCGGCGGTCTGGGTCAGGTCCTCGCCGAGCACGAACACCGCGTCGTGGTTTTCCACATCGCGCAAGGTCGGTACGGGCAAGGGGCCGTTCAGCAACAGCTCGCGAATCAGGCGCAGGTTGTTCTGTTCGTTGGCTTCGATGCCGGAGTAGAAGTGCTCGCGGCCCACCAGTTCGCGCAGGGCGAAGTTGCTTTCCAGGCTGGCGCGCGGCGAGCCGATACCGATGACCTTGCGGTTTTTCAGCAGCGCGGCGGCCTGGTCGAGCGCCGAGTCGATGCCCATGGTCATCTTGCTCAGCATCATCATCGGTTGGCGCGGGCGATCCTCGCGGTTGACGTAGCCATAGCCGAAGCGACCGCGATCGCAGAGGAAATACTGGTTCACATCGCCGTTGAAACGGTTCTCGATGCGGCGGATCTCGCCATAGCGCTCGCCGGGGCTGGTGTTGCAGCCGCTCGAACAGCCGTGGCAGATGCTCGGCGCGAACTGCATGTCCCACTTGCGGTTGTAACGCTCGGAGTGGGTCTTGTCGGTGAACACGCCGGTCGGGCAGACCTCGACCAGATTGCCGGAAAATTCGCTTTCCAGGGTGCCGTCTTCGACCCGGCCGAAGTAGACGTTGTCGTGGGCGCCGAATACGCCGAGGTCGGTGCCGCCGGCGTAGTCCTTGTAGTAACGCACGCAGCGGTAACAGGCGATGCAGCGGTTCATCTCGTGGGCGATGAACGGGCCGAGTTCCTGGTTCTGGTGGGTGCGTTTGCTAAAGCGGTAGCGGCGGGTGTTATGACCGGTCATCACGGTCATGTCCTGCAGGTGACAGTGGCCGCCTTCCTCGCACACCGGGCAGTCGTGCGGGTGGTTGGTCATCAGCCATTCGACGACGCTGGCGCGAAACTGCTTGGCTTCCTCGTCGTCGATGGAAATCCAGGTGTTATCGGTGGCGGGTGTCATGCAGGACATCACCAGACGACCGCGGGTGTCGTTCTCGTCGGTGTACTGCTTGACCGCGCATTGGCGGCAGGCACCGACGCTACCGAGCGCCGGGTGCCAGCAAAAGTAGGGGATGTCGAGCCCGAGGGACAGACAGGCCTGCAAGAGGTTGTCTGCACCATCGACTTCAAGGTCTTTGCCGTCTACGTGGATAGTGGCCATGGTTGAGGGTCTTCTTACCCGCCGAAGCGGGCTTGGCTAATGGAAAACGGTTGTGCCACGGGGCCAGGCGAGTGGCCGCCGTGATACTGATCTTTACGCGGGCACGAATTGGCCCGTCGTCACAGGTGGCGTCTGCTCGGCGACGCCCGCCTTGAATTCGTCGCGGAAATATTTGATCGCGCTGCCGAGCGGCTCGACCGCCCCCGGCGCATGGGCGCAGAAGGTTTTGCCGGGGCCGAGGAAATTGACCAGACCGAGCAGGGTCTCGATGTCTTCACGGGTGCCTTGGCCGCGTTCGAGGGCGCGGAGGATCTTCACGCTCCAAGGCAAACCGTCGCGACAAGGCGTGCACCAGCCGCAGGACTCGCGGGCGAAGAACTCTTCCATGTTGCGCAGCAGCGAGACCATGCTCACCGAGTCGTCCACCGCCATGGCCAGCCCGGTGCCCATGCGTGTGCCGACCTTGGCGATGCCGGCGGCATACATCTGCGCGTCCAGGTGTTCGGGCAGCAGGAAGCCGGTGCCGGCGCCGCCCGGCTGCCAGCACTTGAGGGTGAAGCCGTCGCGCATGCCTCCAGCGTAATCTTCGAACAGCTCGCGGGCGCTGATGCCGAACGGCAGTTCCCACAGGCCGGGGTTCTTCACCTTGCCGGAGAAGCCCATCAGCTTGGTGCCGTGGTCTTCGCTGCCCGGCAGGGCCAGGGATTTGTACCAGTCGACGCCCTGATCGACGATAGCCGGCACGTTGCACAGGGTTTCGACGTTGTTCACGCAGGTCGGTTTACCCCAGACGCCGACTGCCGCAGGGAAGGGCGGCTTGGCGCGCGGGTTGGCGCGGCGACCTTCCAGGGAGTTGATCAGCGCGGTTTCTTCGCCGCAGATATAACGGCCGGCGCCGGTGTGCACGAACAGTTCGAAGTCGAAACCGCTGCCGAGGATGTTCTTGCCGAGCAGGCCGGCTGCCTTGGCTTCTTCGACCGCGCGGTTGAGGATGCGCGCCGCGTCGACGTATTCGCCACGCAGAAAGATGTAGCCGCGGTAGGCCTTGAGCGCCCGCGCACTGATCAACATGCCTTCGATCAGCAGGTGCGGCAGCTGCTCCATCAGCATGCGGTCCTTCCAGGTGTTGGGCTCCATTTCATCCGCGTTGCACAGCAGGTAACGGATGTTCATGGTTTCGTCGGTGGGCATCAGGCCCCACTTGACCCCGGTGGGGAAGCCGGCGCCGCCCCGGCCTTTGAGGCCGGAGTCCTTGACGGTTTGCACGATGTCGGCCTGGGCCATTTCGCCCAGGGCCTTACGCGCGGCGGCGTAGCCATTCTTTTGCTGGTATTCGTCGAGCCATACCGGCTGCGCGTCGTCACGCAAACGCCAGGTCAGCGGATGGGTTTCCTCGCTGCGGGCGATGCGGTTGGCCGGGCCTATGGAGGTCAGAGCGACAGTCGAACTTCTCATGGATAGGCCTCCAACAATTGGGCGACGTCTTCAGGTCGCACATCGCCGAAGGTGTCGTCGTCGATCATCACCGCCGGCGCTTTGTCGCAATTACCCAGGCAGCAGACCGGCAGCAGGGTGAAGCGGCCGTCCGTGCTGGTCTGGCCGAGGCCGATGTCCAGTTGCCGCTGGATCGAAGCCACCACGGACTCATGGCCACCGATAAAGCAGGTCATGCTGTCGCAGACGCGAATGATGTGGCGGCCCACCGGCTGGCGGAAGATCTGACTATAGAAGGTGGCGACCCCTTCGACATCGCTGGCGGGGATGCCGATAACCGCGCCGATCGCATCGGCGGCGCCATCCGGCACCCAGCCGCGCGCCTTCTGCACGATCTTCAAGGCTTCGATGCTCGCCGCACGCGGGTCTTCGTAGTGGTGCATTTCATGTTCGATGGCCGAGCGCTCGGCGTCGCTCAGGACGAAACGGTCGGTCTGAATAAGTGTGTTCATATCAGCGGTCCACGTCGGCCATAACGAAGTCGATACTGCCCAGGTACGCGATCAGGTCGGCGACCATGCTGCCGCGGATCACCGAGGGAATCTGCTGCAGGTGCGGGAAGCTCGGCGTACGGATACGGGTACGGTAGCTCATGGTGCTGCCGTCGCTCGTCAGGTAGTAGCTGTTGATGCCCTTGGTCGCTTCGATCATCTGCAAGCTCTCGTTGGCCGGCATCACCGGCCCCCAGGAAACCTGCAGGAAGTGGGTGATCAGGGTTTCGATGTGTTGCAGCGTGCGCTCTTTCGGCGGCGGCGTGGTCAGCGGGTGGTCCGCCTTGTACGGACCCACCGGCATATTGCGCAGGCACTGGTCGATGATCTTGACGCTTTGACGCATTTCTTCGACGCGGACGATGCAGCGGTCATAGGCGTCGCCGTTGTGGGCCAGCGGCACTTCGAACTCGAAGTTCTCGTAGCCGGAGTAGGGGCGCGCCTTGCGCAGGTCGAAATCGAGGCCGGTGGAGCGCAGGCCCGCACCGGTCACGCCCCACTCGAGTGCCTCCTTGGTGTTGTACTGCGCGACGCCGATGGTCCGGCCTTTGAGGATGCTGTTTTTCAGCGCGGCTTTCTGATATTCGTCGAGACGCTTGGGCAGCCAGTCGACGAACTCCTTGACCAGGCCTTCCCAGCCGCGCGGCAGGTCGTGGGCGACCCCGCCGATGCGGTACCAGGCCGGGTGCAGGCGGAAACCGGTGATGGCCTCGATCACCTTGTACGCGCGTTGGCGGTCGGTGAAGGTGAAGAACACCGGGGTCATGGCGCCGACGTCCTGGATATAGGTGCCGAGGAACAACAGGTGGCTGGTGATGCGGAAGAACTCGGCCATCATGATGCGGATGACGTCGACCCGCTGCGGCACCGTGATACCGGCGAGCTTCTCGACTGCCAGTACGTAGGGCAGGTTGTTCATCACCCCGCCGAGGTAGTCGATACGGTCGGTATAGGGGATGAAGCTGTGCCAGGACTGGCGTTCGGCCATTTTCTCGGCGCCGCGGTGGTGGTAGCCGACTTCCGGCACGCAATCGACGATCTCTTCGCCGTCCAGTTGCAGAACGATGCGAAACGCGCCGTGGGCGGACGGATGGTTCGGGCCGAGGTTGAGAAACATATAGTCCTCGTGCTCGCCGCCACGTTTCATGCCCCAGTCTTCCGGCTTGAAGCGCGCCGCTTCTTCTTCCTGCTGCTGCTTGGCCAGGGTCAGGCTGAACGGGTCGAATTCGGTGGCGCGCGCCGGGTAATCCTTGCGCAGCGGGTGACCTTCCCAGGTCGGCGGCATCATGATCCGGGTCAGGTGCGGATGGCCCTGGAAGGTGATGCCGTAAAGATCCCAGACTTCACGCTCGTACCAGTTGGCGTTGGGCCAGATGCCGGTGGCGGTGGGCAGGTTGAGGTCGCGCTCGGATAAGGCGACTTTAATCATTACGTCACTATTACGCTCCAGCGACATCAGGTGATAGAACACCGTGAAATCGGCGTCCGGCAGGCCGCGGCGTTGCGTGCGCAGGCGCTCGTCGACGCCGTGCAGGTCGTACAGCATGACGAAGGGACGCGGCAGATTGCGCAGGAAGGTCAGTACTTCTATCAGCTTTTCCCGGGCGACCCAGATCACCGGCATGCCTGTGAGGGTGGCTTGCACGGTGAAGCTTTCGGCGCCAAAGCGGGAATTGAGCTCGGCGACGACATCTTGGTCGTCAGCCTTGTACGGCGGAATAAACAGAGCGGTGTCTGCAGTCATGGTCTCGGTCGCTATCGGTCAACGTAGAGAATGAATCGGGCCTTCTTGTGGAAGGGGGATGACTCAGACTTCGTCAGGGCTGCGCAGGTTGGTGACAGCAATACGCTGTTCACGCCGCTGTTCCTTTTGCGAAGGCATGTCGGCGCGGTAGACGCCTTGGTCGCCAACGACCCAGGACAGCGGGCGACGCTCCTTGCCGATGGATTCCTGCAGCAACATCAAACCTTGCAGAAACGCTTCGGGACGGGGCGGGCAGCCCGGTATGTAAACGTCCACGGGCAGGAACTTGTCCACGCCCTGAACGACCGAGTAAATATCGTACATGCCGCCGGAATTGGCACAGGCGCCCATGGAGATAACCCATTTGGGTTCCAGCATCTGCTCGTAGAGGCGCTGAATGACCGGCGCCATTTTGATGAAGCAGGTGCCGGCGATGACCATGAAGTCTGCCTGGCGAGGTGACGCCCGAATGACTTCCGCGCCGAAACGGGCGATGTCATGGGGGGCGGTGAAGGCGGTGGTCATTTCCACGTAGCAGCAGGAAAGACCGAAGTTATACGGCCACAGCGAATTCTTACGGCCCCAGTTGACCGCGCCATTGAGCACGTCTTCCAGCTTGCCCATATAGATATTCTTGTGGACTTGATCGTCTAGCAGCGGGTCGGAAACAGTCCCCCGCTGGCCAATCGGATACTCCTCGTTCGGAGCATCCGGGTCGACCCGAGTAAGTTTGTATTGCATCGCCAAAGCCTCATAGTTTTAGCTTCGCCTGCCGCTTGCGGCGAGCTTCGGGAGCCCAATCGAGCGCCCCGATACGCCAAAGGTAGACAAGACCTGCCAACAGAATTGCTATAAAAACGGTGGCTTCGATGAACCCGGCCCAACCGCTTTCGCGGACGGATACGGCCCAAGCAAAGAGAAAGAGGGCTTCGACGTCGAAGATCACGAAAAGCATCGCGACCAGATAGAATTTTGCCGAGAGGCGCAGGCGCGCGCTGCCGGTGGGAAGCATGCCGGATTCGAAAGGCTCGTTCTTGCTCCGCCCCCAGGCCTTGCTGCCCAGCAGGCTGGAGACGCCCAGCATGAATGCACAGAGGCCCACGACCCCCAGCAGGAACATGGCCAGCGCCCAGTTGTGGGACAGAACGGTGGTTGCTTCCGACATGCCTGAACTCCTCGGCGCAAGGAACGGCGTTCGCTTGAATTTGAATGAGATGGGTTGGCCGTCGTATCGATCGCGCCAATCTGGTGCACGATATTATGCAGGTATTGGGATGTAAGTAAATTTTTCAGCCTTAAATATTTAACATCGAGACCGTTCTTTGAAAAAGGCTGGGGGTTCAAGAGCTATTTATAACTGATTGATAATTAAGAGATTAATTTTTGATCGATAAATGTTTCGACGCTAAGTCGGCGACACTCTGGCAAAAAACTACCGATAGCTGGCCGTAGTGTCGTCTCCCTGTAACTATATGACGCTATCGGCTGATGATTCTGGCGAGCGCTTCGGATGTCGATGAGGCCAGACTAGTCGTGTGTTGTGTTCAGGCTTGGGCGCTTAAGTGTGAAGGATCCGATCTCGTAGGGTGACGCGGGGCCGCCTAGGCCGTGCGCACCAGCGCTGGCTGCAGACTCTTGGTGCGCACGGCGCACCCTACCTATTGCGGCCCTTGCAAGCAGGACCACTCTTTCCCGAACGCCCCATGCAACACATAACTGGTGCAGAGCCAAGAAAAAACCGGCCTGATTAGGCCGGTTCGATATGCCTCTAACTACAGAAGTCGCTTACGGTCCTCGCGGGTGATGACTACGGTCGATGAGCGGGGACGTTTGCCCGGGCCATCGGGCCAGGTGCTGCCATCGTCCGGGTGCTGGATATTGACGAACAGCGTGCGGAAGTCCGGCGTTTGGGTGATGCCGGTGACCTCGGCGCCAACCGGGCCGACCAGGAAGCGCTTGACCTCGCCGCTCTGCGGGTCCGCCACGAGCATCTGGTTGTTGCCGAACGGGCCGTTGCTGAGCTGGCTGCCGCTCATGTCGGTTTGAATCCACAGCCGCCCTTCGTCGTCGAACCACAGCCCATCCGGGCTGGCGAGAATGTTCTGTTCGTTCAACGGCTGGCCGTTGGGGGCGCGGCTGTCGTCAGCGGGCCCGCCGAGCAGGAATATATCCCAGGCGAAACGGGTGCCGGCGAAGTCGCGGCTGGCTTCGCGCCAGCGGATGATGTGGCCGTAGGGGTTGGGGCTGCGCGGGTTGGCGGCGTCGCCGGTGGTGCGAGTGCTGTTGTTGGTCAGGGTGAAATAGACGTCGCCGGTATTGGGGTTGACCGCGCCCCATTCCGGGCGATCCATCTTGGTCGCGCCCACCACGTCGGCGGCCAGGCGGGTGTTGACCAGCACATCGCCCTGATCGGCGAAGCTCACGCCGGCAGCCGCACAGGCGGCCTGGAAGGCTGGGTCGGCATGATCCAGCGCCAGCCAGGTGCCGCTGCCGTCTGCATCGAAACGCGCGACGTAGAGCGTGCCGATATCCAGCAAATAGTTTTTGCCACGGCTTTTGTTACCTGTGTAGGCGTCGCGGCTGACGTACTTATAGATGTACTCGTTCTGCGAGTCGTCGCCGGAGTAGCAGACCAGGCGCTTGCCGGGTTTCACCGGGGCGAATACCAGGCCCTCATGGGCGAAACGGCCCAGGGCGGTGTGCTTGACCGGCACCGATTGCGGGTCGAAAGGGTCGATTTCGACGATCCAGCCGAATTGATTCGGTTCGTTGCGATAGTCTTCGCTGGCATCGGCGCCGCGGCGGCTGGCATCGAAACGCTGAAATTCGTCGCTTGCCAGGGTTTCCCAACCGTAGCGGCTGGTTTTGCGGATGCCGTAGCGGCTGTGCTCGCGCGGTTGTTCGGCATCCTGGGTGGCGAAATAGCCGGCCCAGTTTTCCTCGCAGGTGAGGTAGGTGCCCCATGGGGTGTGGCCATTGGCGCAGTTGTTCTGGGTGCCGCGCGCCCAGGTGCCGCTCTTACTATGGCGGGTTTTCATCAGCGCGTGGCCGCGGGCCGGGCCGGCGATGATCATCGGGGTGGCGGCGGTGATCCGCCGGTTGCGGGGGCTGCGCACGACTTGCCAGTCGCCGGTGGCGTTACGGCGGACTTCGACCACCGATACGCCGTGGGCATTGATTTCCTTGCGCACCTCGTCGGCGACGGTGCGCTTGCCGTCGACCGCGGTCGGGCCGTTGGGGTGCAGCAGTTGCACGTCGATGTACTCGTGGTTGAGCACCAGCAGGCCGTGATCGGAACGCTTGCCGCTGCCCGACTGCGCATCGATGGGGAAAAAGTGCATGCCGTCGTGATGCATGCCGAGTTGTTCGGCCTGATCCTGGGCGCTATTGCTGGCATCATCGGCAAATGCCGGGTAGCTACCGGTGAGCGGCGTGCCCCAGGGGATGAAGGGCTTGGCGGTGAATCCCGGCGGTACGCTGACGGTATCGGCGCGGGTTACCGCAACGGGTGTGAAGGGCAGGCGGTTGCGCCTGAAAAAACGGCGCGCCGGGTCGCGGTGGCGCTCGTCCGCCGTGGCGATGCCTGGCAGGCCGATGCCGAAGAATGCCAAGGCGCCGAGTGCAGCGCCGCCAGCAACGACCTGGCGACGTGCCAGGATCGGGTTGATCAACTGATCGATATGCGGGTTGCCGGAGTGGTTGCTGGGCAACTCATCGCCATTACCGAACAGTGCGGTGTCGTTGTCGTTATTGCGGCTCATGTCGGGCTCCTTCAGGTGGGACTCAATCGACGGAGTACCGACGCTAATCAAGCAACACGACAGAACCGTGACAGGCTCCGTGCACAGCGCACAAAAGCCGCAGGCGATTTTCAGGCAAAAAAAACCCCAGCATTTCTGCCGGGGTTCTTTTGCCAACACACTCGACCAGGGGTCGTGGCCTCGGTCGAGCGAACCTGTTCTTAGCCGAACTGGTTCATGGTGTTGTCTTTACCGCTTGCTTTCAGAGCCGCTTCGCCAGCGAAGTACTCTTTATGGTTGTCGCCGATGTCGGAGCCAGCCATGTTCTGGTGCTTGACGCAGGCGATACCCTGGCGCAGTTCCTGGCGCTGAACGCCTTTCACGTAAGCCAGCATGCCCTGATCAGCGAAGTACCCTTTGGCCAGGTTGTCGGTCGACAGCGCGGCGGTGTGGTAGGTCGGCAGGGTGATCAGGTGGTGGAAGATACCGGCGTGGGCCGAACCGTCGCGCTGGAAGGTACGGATCTTCTCGTCGGCAACCTGGGCCAATTCGGTCTCGTCGTATTCGACGCTCATCAGCTTGGCGCGGTCGTAGGCGGAAACGTCCTTGCCTTCGGCAACCATGGCGTCGAACACCTGCTGGCGGAAGTTCAGGGTCCAGTTGAACGACGGGCTGTTGTTGTACACCAGCTTGGCGTTCGGAATTTCCTTGCGGATTTCGTCAACCATGGCCGCGATCTGACCGACGTGGGGCTTCTCGGTTTCGATCCACAACAGGTCGGCGCCATTGCGCAGCGAGGTGATGCAGTCCAGGACGCAGCGCGCTTCGCCGGTGCCCTTGCGGAACTGGAACAGGTTGGACGGCAGACGCTTGGGACGCAGCAGCTTGCCTTCGCGGTTCAGTACCACGTCGCCGTTGTTCAGCTCGGCGGCGGACACTTCTTCGCAGTCGAGGAAGGAGTTGTACAGGTCGCCCAGGTCGCCCGGCTCGTTGGTCACGGCGATTTGCTTGGTCAGGCCGGCGCCCAGGGAGTCGGTACGGGCAACGATCACACCGTTGTCGATACCCAGCTCGAGGAAGGCGTAACGAACGGCAGCGATCTTGGCGAGGAAGTCGGCATGCGGAACGGTCACTTTACCGTCCTGGTGGCCGCACTGCTTCTCGTCGGACACCTGGTTCTCGATCTGGATGCAGCAAGCGCCTGCTTCGATCATGCGCTTGGCCAGCAGGTAGGTGGCTTCCGGGTTGCCGAAACCGGCGTCGATGTCGGCGATGATCGGTACGATGTGGGTTTCGTAATTGTCGATCTGATTCTGGATCTCAGCGGCTTTGGCGCTGTCGCCGGCGGCGCGGGCGGCGTCCAGCGCGGTGAACAGCAGGTCCAGTTCACGGCTATCGGCCTGGCGCAGGAAGGTGTACAGCTCTTCGATCAGGTCGGAGACCGCGGTCTTCTCGTGCATCGACTGGTCCGGCAGCGGGCCGAAGTCGGAACGCAGAGCAGCGACCATCCAGCCGGACAGGTAGAGGTAGCGCTTGTTGGTGGTCTTCAGGTGCTTCTTGATCGAGATCAGCTTCTGCTGCCCGATGAAACCATGCCAGCAGCCCAGGGACTGGGTGTAGACGGAGGAGTCGGCATCGTACTCGGCCATGTCTTTACGCATGATATCGGCGGTGTACTGAGCGATTTCCAGACCGGTCTTGAAGCGGTTCTGAGCGCGCATACGAGCCACGGATTCCGGGTTGATAGCGCTCCAGCTGCTGCCGTAAGTCTCTTTCAGAGCGGCGACTGCCTTGATGTCGTTTTGATAAGCTGACATGGTCAATCCTTCAAAGTATGTGTTTGGTTGAGCACCGGCTTCCCCACTGACAGCCCATGTTGCCGGAGGTTGTTGTGGCTCACTGCAGAACGTCGAGAAATCGACTAAGACGGAATTGATCCGGGAGGAGGGTGATGCGACAAACAGTTAGCGGGTTACAGCGGCTGCAAACGAGCGGGTCGTTTGGCCTTTACCGGATCCAAGATGCCGTCGGACGACTCAGGTGGCTGTAACTTCTGCTGGCTGATGCTAAACGCTTCCCCGTCCCTCAGGACAACTTCGTTCCAGTCGCAATCTCATCGAACGGCCTTGTGGGCTTTACAACGCAAATCGGCTCGGACGGTAAGTTGGAGCGCGATTCGGAGGCCCTTAACGGAACCTCTGATTAGCGGGAGCGGGGCCATGATGCCTCCGCTAAAAGTGTTCGTCAATTATTTTGTAGTGCTTTTTGGGTGACTACTACATGAATTTTTTAGCGACCGGAGAGTCAGCTCCGGACCGCTTCAGTCGACCACTTCGACCTTGACCCGCAGGCTCGTATCTTCACGACCCTGGGTCGAGCGGTGCTGCATGAAACCGCCGTTATCGGACTGGCTTTGTTCGCTGACGCCGCCAAGCTCGATCCACTCGCCCAGCCGGCCGCTGACCCGGGTGTCGGTGCTCTGGATGTCGATACTGCCGGGGTGGGTCTGGCTCAAACGGTCGCGATTGCTGCTGATGCTGATATGCACGCGCTCGCCGCTGAGGCTGGCGGTGACATAGAAACCGCGGGTCACGTTGCGGTATTGGGTGTTGCTGTAAGGCTGGCCATAGGCGTCGTGGCCGTAGCTGGTGAGGGGCACGCTCTGGCCGACCTGGATCAGCGCCGGATAGCCTTCGGTGGCTTGGACCTGCTGAGTGCCTCCGCTGCGGCTGTCGGTGCTGCGCCTGATGATGCGTACCTGATCGCGGCCCTGGACTTCACCGCGACCGATCTGCACTTCGGCATCGCCGCCGCTGATACTGCCGTCGACGCGGTAGCCGTTATCGTTGCGCTGGCTGGACTCACCGCTTTCGACGCTGATCAGCAGGCGTCGCGGCTGGGTATCCAATTGCGCCAGCAGGGCGCGCACTTCTTCGATTTTCGCCGGCGAGGCATTGACGATCAGTTGGTTGCCATAGGCATTGACCCGGCCTTCATTGCCCAATACCGACTGCACCAGCGCCAGTACGTCATCGGCGGTACGGTAGTTGAGCGGCAGTATTTCGGTCGCCGCGCTGAGCGACAGGCTGTAGCCGAGCAGGGCGGTCGCGACCAGGGCTCGAAACTTCATAGCAGGAAACTCCGTAAGTCGGCGTCGGTAATGCTGGTATCCCAGGCTTGGTCGAATTGCGTCTGGCGCATGCGCACGCGGGCCGCATCCCGATAGAGCGCATAGCCGGCGACCTGGCCCGGTTGCGGCAACAGCAGCAAGCCGCTGTCGTCGGCGAGCAGGAAAGCCAGCTCTTCACCAGGGTAGTCGGGGTTCAGCTTGCGCAGGTGCAAGTTGCTCGACAGTCGGCGCGAAAGGCTGAGCAGGCGGTGGCCCTCTTTCACCGCACGGCTGGCGTCGCGCACCAGGATGCGTAGCTGATTGCGCGGGCTGGCCAGGAGGAAGCGGGTGCAGGCCTCCTGCACGCTGCTGCGGTGATAGAGCCAGGGCTCCAGGTCGTGGCTGTAGATGCACAGGCTGCGCTGCGCTTGTTGCAACAGGGCCAGGGCGTGGGCGCGAGCTTCGTCGGGATGACCGAAGCGCTCCAGCGTCGAGTGTGCGCCCAGGATGAAGGGCGCGGCTTCCGCGAGGGGAGCATCGCTGGACAGAGTATCGGGATTGTTCACCGCGAAACGCCCCGGCGACTGAAACTCGATAGCGGGAAGCTCGATGGGCTCGGGCTCTTCGGTCAAGTCGGGCGGGGCGTTGTCGTTCATTTCGGCCTCTTGCAGTCTGCCGGGTTCGAGCGTTGCGTGTGGGCGAGAAGCCTGGTTTCGCCACGGCATTGCAATATCGAGCCCGATAGCTGCCTAACTACGACGGACCATATCTACATGGGGAATACCGGCATCGAGGTATTCGCCGCTGACGATGGCAAAGCCGAGTTTTTCATAGAAGGCGGTGGCTTGCACTTGGGCGCTGAGCATTTGCTGGGTCAGTCCGCGTTTTTCCGCTTCGGCGATCACCGCGTTGATCAGCGCCACCCCGACGTGCAGGCCGCGCCAATCCTTGAGCACCGAAACCCGGCCGATATGGCCGTCGGGCAGCAGGCGCGCCGTACCTATGGGGTAATCGCCTTCGTAAGCGAGAAAATGCACGGCCTCGGCGTCTTCGGCATCCCATTCGAGCTCCGGGGGCACGGCTTGCTCGGCGATGAACACGGTTTCGCGAATACGCCGCAGCTCGGCATTGTCCTTCTGCCAATCGGCCAGGCGGATGTGAATCTCATTCATCGGCAAACTCCAGGCTGCCTTGTTTGACCAGTTCGACCAACAGGTTACGCCCTTCGTCGTCGACCAGCCATTGGCCGAGGTTGGCGATATGTAGGGCGTCGGCCGAACAGATCAGCTTCAGCAGCTCGCGCAGGGTGGCAGAGAGCAGGCGGCTCTGGCCGCTGGCGAACAACACCAGGTCGTCGCCCACTTCCGACCAGGCCATGCGGGCACTGGGGTTGCGAATCAGTACGGCGCCGTCTTCCAGGCTGCCGAGAAATACCTCTTCATCGATCTCGATGCCGGCGATTAGTTCAGGGTAGCGCGGCTCGGTCATGAACTGGCCGAACCAGGTCATCAACAGGCGCTCGTCGCTCATGTGCTCATTGAGCAAGGCTTTGAGGCGATCCAGTGCATCGCGCTGGATTTGCGTGGGGTCATCGGTCGGTTGTGCGTCGGCATCGCTGTAGCGCTCTTCGTCGGGCAGGAACTGGCCGAGAAAGTCAGTGAAATGGGTGAGTACTTCGGCGGCGCTCGGCGCACGGAAGCCTACGGAATAAGTCATGCAATCGTCCTCAGCGGTACCACAGTGGGCCAGAAGCGGCGGCAAATAGAGCATGTCGCCGGGTTCCAGAACCCATTCTTCAGTTTTAGCGAATTCGGCGAGGATCTTCAGATCCGCGTGAGCCAGCAGCGGGCTGTCGGACGTGCACATCTGGCCGATCTGCCAGCGGCGCTTGCCGAAGCCTTGCAGTAAAAATACGTCGTAGTTGTCGAAATGCGGGCCTACGCCGCCTCCCGGTGCGGCGAAGCTGATCATCACGTCGTCGATGCGCCATTTGGGCAGGAACTTGAACTGCTCGAGCAGCTCGGCCACTTCCGGTACGAATTGATCGACGGCCTGCACCAGCAGGGTCCAGTCGCGCTCGGGCAGCGTGGCGAAAGTGTCTTCGGCGAAGGGCCCGCGTCGCAGCTCCCAGGGGCGCTCGCCATGCTCGATGACCAGGCGCGACTCCACTTCTTCTTCCAGGGCCAGGCCGGCCAGCTCATCGGGCGAGATCGGGCTTTCGAAGCCCGGCACGGCCTGGCGTACCAGAAGCGGCTTCTTCTGCCAGTAGTCGCGCATGAACTCACGTGCGCTGATGCCGCCCAGCAGTTGTAGCGGAATATCAGGATTCATCGCTAAGCCCTTGTAGTAATTAAATACCCATAAATAAAAACGCCCGGCGCAGCCGGGCGTCTGGGAGGTCGACGCCGCTTAGATGCGCTTGGCCTGGGCGGCCGCGTTGCCGATGTAGCTGGCCGGAGTCAGCAGCTTCAGCTCGGCTTTGGCTGCGGCTGGCATGTCCAGGCCGTCGATGAAGCTTTGCAGCGCTTGCGGGCTGATGCCTTTGCCGCGGGTCAGCTCTTTGAGCTTCTCGTAGGGATTTTCGATGGCATAACGGCGCATCACGGTCTGGATCGGCTCGGCCAGGACTTCCCAACAGGCGTCCAGGTCTTCGGCGATGCGCGCTTCGTTGAGCTCCAGCTTGCCGATGCCTTTGAGGCTGGCTTCGTAGGCGATAACGCTGTGGGCGAAGCCGACGCCGAGGTTACGCAGCACGGTGGAGTCGGTCAGGTCGCGCTGCCAGCGCGAAACCGGCAGTTTGCTGGCCAGGTGCTGGAACAGCGCGTTGGCGATGCCCAGGTTACCTTCGGAGTTTTCGAAATCGATCGGGTTGACCTTGTGCGGCATGGTCGAGGAGCCGATTTCGCCGGCGATGGTGCGCTGCTTGAAGTAGCCGAGGGAGATATAGCCCCAGATATCGCGATCGAAATCGATCAGGATGGTGTTGAAGCGGGCGATGGCATCGAACAGTTCGGCGATGTAATCGTGCGGCTCGATCTGTGTGGTGTAGGGGTTCCACTGCAAGCCCAGATCGTTCTCGATGAACTGACGGGCATTGGCTTCCCAGTCGATTTGCGGGTAGGCCGACAGGTGCGCGTTGTAGTTGCCCACCGCGCCGTTGATCTTGCCCAGCAGCGGCACGGCGGCCACCTGAGCGACCTGTCGCTCGAGGCGGTAAACCACGTTGGCCAGCTCCTTGCCCAGGGTGGTCGGCGACGCCGGCTGACCGTGGGTGCGCGAGAGCATCGGTACATCGGCGAATTTGATCGCCAGCTCGCGGATGGCTTCGGCGGTCTGGCGCATCAGCGGCAACAGCACGGTGTCGCGGCCTTCGCGCAGCATCAACGCATGGGACAGGTTGTTGATGTCCTCGCTGGTGCAGGCGAAGTGGATGAACTCGCTGACCTTGTCCAGTTCCGGCAGTTTGGCCGCCTGTTCCTTGAGCAGGTATTCCACGGCTTTGACGTCGTGGTTGGTGGTGCGCTCGATGTGCTTGACGCGCTCGGCGTGCTCGACCGCGAAATTATCCGCCAGCTCGTTAAGGATGGCCTGGGCTTCGGCGGAGAAGGGCGCTACTTCGCTGACGCCCTCGTGGGCGGCCAGGCGCTGCAGCCAGCGTACCTCTACCAGCACGCGGAAACGGATCAGGCCGTATTCGCTGAAGATCGGGCGCAGGGCGCTGGTTTTGCCGGCGTAGCGGCCGTCGACGGGTGAAACCGCGGTGAGCGAGGAAAGCTGCATAAGAGGGCGTTCTCGGACAATCGGCTGTTGAAAAGGGGCGCGTATCATACACGAAATCGCGGCATAACCGCGATCACGATCGCCGCTCAGCGGACGGGCCGCGCGATCGCCAGCAAGCTGGCGCCGAAAATCAGCGCCGCGCCTATCAGCGAACTCAGGTTCGGCGTTTCGCCCCAGCGAAACCAGGCGATCGCGCCGGCGAAGACGATGGCGAGGTAAGCGATAGGGCCGATCAGCCCCGGCGGCGCCAGGCTATAGGCTTTGGACATGATGATCTGGCTGGCCGTGGCCAGTAGGCCGATTACCAGCAGCAGCTGGAGGTCGTGCCGGGTCATCGGTTGCCAGGCCCAGGTCAGTGGGATGGCCGAGATCAGCGCGCTGAACAGGGAAAAGTAGAAGACCATGCGAAAGGCCGGCTCGGTGTCGCTCATCTCGCGAATCGAGACGAAGGCGAAGGCCGCCAGAATACTCGCGGCCATCCCCACCAGCGCCTGGCTGTCGAGCAGCGCGGCGGACGGTTTCGCCACCAGCAATACGCCGATCAGGCCGACGCCCGTGGTAATCAGCATGCGCTTGCTCACCGGCTCTTTCAGCCACCACCAGGCGATCAATGGCGTGAATACCGGCGCCGAGTAGGTGAACAGCATGGCATCGGCCAGCGGCAGGTGGGCGATGGCGTAAAAGAAGCAATACATTGCCGCCAGGCCGAAGGCGGTGCGCCACAGATGCGATCCGATCCGCGCCGTTTTCAGCGGCCGGATCCCCTGGAGCAGAATCAGCGGCAGAAAGAACAGCACGCCCACCAGATTGCGAAAGAACACCACCGACTCGTTATTCACGCTGCTCGACACCTCGCGGATGCCGACGCCCATCAACGAAAACAACAAGGCGGAGAGCGCCAGCAGCGCGGCGCCCTGCAAGGGCTTGACCGAGCGCATGGTCGCGGCTCAGCCACGCATCAGGGGGTAGAGTTCCTTGAGCAGTTTTTTGCGGCTGAACACCAGTTGCCAGCGATGGCCGCCGAGCTGGCGCCACAGGCGAGCCGAGCGGATGCCGGCGAGCAGCAGTGCGCGAATCTTCGAGGCATTGCTCGGTTGCTGTAGGTGGCGCATGTCGCCATGCACCTGAATGCGCTGGCGGAAGGTGCTGATGGTGTCTTCGTAGAGGCTGCCGCAAGCCGCGATGACGTTCTCGTGGGTCGGGCCGAAGTGTTCGACCTGGGATTGGATCTGATCGAGACGGCTGCCCATTATTTGCAGCAGGTCGCCGCGTTTGGCCAGTTGCCGTTCCAGGGCGAGCAGCGCCAGGGCATAGCGCAAGGGCTCGCGTTGCAGGCTGGCTGGATCGCGCTCCAGCGAACTGACCAAGGCGCGATAGCCGTCGCGCAGATTGAGATCGTCGCCGCCATAGACTTCGAGGGTGTCTTTAGGGGCGCGTACCAGCAGGCTGCCGAGCATGCAGCCCACCGCGGGTTCGCTGACTTGCCCGGTTCTGGCGACCTTGTCGACCAGCACCGCGGACTCGAACACCGCACCCAGTGCGACCAATTGTTCCTGCATCGGGGTCATGGCTGCTTGTCCTTGATTCGCCAGGCTTCGGCGGTTTCGATCACGCCGCCGCCGAGGCAGATGTCGCCGTCGTAAAACACCACCGATTGTCCCGGTGTGACGGCGCGTTGCGGCATGGCGAAGCTGGCGCGATAGCCAGTGGCGGTTTTTTCCAGGGTGCACTGCTGGTCGCTTTGGCGATAGCGCACCTTGGCGGTCAATTGGCGTGGGCTGCTCAGATCGATCGGATTGACCCAGTAGATATCCGAGGCAAGCAGCGCGCTGGAGAACAACCAGGGATGATCGTTGCCCTGTCCGACCACCAGGACGTTGCGCTGCAGATCTTTCTGCAGCACGTACCAGGGCTCGTCGCTGGCGTCTTTCAAGCCGCCGATCCCTAAGCCCTGGCGTTGGCCGATAGTGTGATACATCAGGCCATGATGGCGGCCGATCACCTCGCCTTCGGTCGTTTCGATATCGCCAGGCTGGGCTGGCAGATACTGTTTGAGGAAGTCGCTGAAACGCCGTTCGCCGATAAAGCAGATGCCGGTCGAGTCTTTCTTCTTCGCCGTGGCCAATT
>NZ_CAMPHN010000011.1 GCF_946885885.1 uncultured Pseudomonas sp. | reverse complement strand
CAGCATCCAATGATCAGCGGGCTATGGGCAGGTGGGGTTTATGGAGCGCTTACGTATATGCGAGTCGCGGAGAACTCACGTCTAGACGCCCCGTCCTTCGTTCGGCGGTTGACCGAGCCCGGCCCCGATCCCATCTCCAATTTTCGGCGCGTGCGCAATCCGATCGGTAACATTCTGGTCGCGGTTGCCGTGCCCGACTTCAATCGCTACCTCGCGCGCCTGCATGATCTGGACGCGAAGTTCATTTTGTTGAACCGACTGGGCAAGGAGAAACAGGCGGGTGGCAACCCTTACTACCCAGAGCGCGAGCCGGTCTGGAACGCGGACGCCCAGCGCTTGTGCTTCGACGGTCCACTACCGGACGAACATTTCATACGCTGTTTACCCTGAAGGGGATCACTATTCGGTCGCGGCACTCAGCGCCTGATAGCGTTGCTGCAGCTCCTGGCGGATCTCCCGGCGCTGCAAGCCCTGGCGTTGTCGGCGCAACCCGTCCGGCGTGCTCGGCGCGAGGGCGGGCACGGCCGTCGAGCGGCCCTGGTCGTCGACCGCGACCATGGTGAAGAAACAACTATTGGTGTGGCGCACCGAGCGTTCGCGAATGTTTTCGGTGATCACCTTGATGCCGATTTCCATGGACGTGCGCCCGCAGTAATTGACCGAGGCGAGGAAGGTCACCAGTTCGCCGACATGGATCGGCTCGCGAAACGTCACCTGATCCACCGACAGTGTCACCACATAGCAACCGGCATAGCGGCTGGCGCAGGCGTAGGCGACTTCATCGAGGTACTTAAGCAGCGTGCCGCCATGGACCTTGCCGGAGAAGTTGGCCATATCCGGGGTCATCAATACGGTCATCGACAGTTGGGCGTTTCCGGGTTCCATAGGACTCTTCTGCTAGGTAAGGGCGAATTGTTGCCGTATCCATCAGAACGACGTAGTCGTGCGCCGGGTCACGCCAGCGTTTGTGCGCGGGCAAACGGTGCTGGCCCGCCGAGCGTGGACGGCGAAGTATTCAGCTTTCCAGCCAGACGTCGCGTACCCAGTGCCACACCGAATCCCAGGTTTCTTCCTCGCTGACTTCGCCGATGTCGCCTTCCCAGAGCACCACGGTGCCGTCCTGCTCGACGCAGTAGTAGTCGCCGCGACTCTCGCAGATCGGCACCAGCTCGCGCGGCACGCCGAGCGACCAGGCCACCGAGGCGACTTCCGGCAGGTAGGTGTGCGATTGCGGGTCGCTGGCGGTCACCGGCTCCAGGCGGCCGTAGACCACATCGCTGACCTTGAGCAGAAACTCGCGCAGTTCGAACGGCAGATTGATCAGGATTTGTTCCTCGATCTCGACCAGCAGCTCTTCGTCTGGCAACTCCAGCGGCACTGGGACCGGCTCGTTCAATTCACGCAGTTGTTCGATGACTTCTTCCACGGTTCTGACTCCAAGCGAGCAATAAAAATGTATAGCTAGTTTTGTATCGCCAGGGGCGAGTTACTTTTGCCCCAAACCAGCTGTGCATAATAAGCGAGACCACCGGAGTGAGTGAGGCCCAGCGGATGAGCGAGCGCTTAGTAAAGTGCAAGCGGGCTGATTTCGGTGGGCTTTTTCGAGGTGATTGGCTGTCTAGGATCCAGGCGGATTTCCAATCCGCCAATCTCAATAATGCGGCGAAACATATGGGTTGTGAGCTATTGCTTAATGGTGTCATTGAGCTGTATCGGAAGAATAGGGGGAGTGCTTTGGATGAGCTCTTGTCCTGAGTACTGAAGTTGTTTATCGCGGATAAAGTTATACTTTCCTTCGGTGAGTTGGTCAGCGTGTTCGAAATCATTGATGATGGTCGGTTTAATAAATATCATTAGATTTTTCTTGATGACTTCTTTTCTGTCGCTTCGGAATAGTCTTCCGATAATCGGTACTTTTCCCAGAAAAGGAACCTTGTCGCCAGAATCGCGCATTTCATCAGAAATCAATCCACCGAGCACAAGTGTCATGTTGTCTTTGATAAGAACTTTTGTCTCGATGGAGCGCTTATTGGTAACGATATCCGCAGCGCTAGTATCGTTGCTGACACTCGAGATTTCCTGATAAACATTAAGGGTTATAGAGTCGCCTTCATTGATCTGGGGTTTTATTTTTAGGGTTATACCGACATCTTGACGCTCAATGGTTTGAAACGGGTTGGTCGAGGGATTGGATGCGCTGGTCGAACTGCCGGTTACAAAAGGCACGTTTTGCCCAACCACAATCTTTCCTTCTTCGTTATCAAGTGTCACCAGGTTTGGAGTAGACAAGATATTCATAGAATCATCCGTCGCCAGTGCACGCACCAGGGATCTGAGGGATCCATTATTATAAAAACCTAGACTGAGGCCGGCATCTAGTTTCACCGGTGAGCCGGGGAAATTATCGATATTATTTGATTTTATGGATGATGTGATTCCGCCAAAAACGCCATTGCCGCCTATTGCGGATTCTGAGGTTTTCCACTGGATTCCGAGTTCGTTAAATTTGTTATTGGAAACTTCGACAATGACGGCTTCAACTAGTACTTGCGCACGTCGGATATCCAGGCGTTTAATGACGCTGTCGATGGTTGCCATAATCGTTGGCGGCGCACTGATAATAAGAGCGTTAGTGGTATCGCTGGCTTGAATAGAGATTTCAGCACCGGTAATGCCTATGTCTTTATCCTGTTTCTGAATACTGGAGGCAACATTCTGAAGGATTGGAGCTACTTCTGATGCCTTAAGGTAATGCAGATAGGTAACGCGAGTATCGCGTATTAAATTGCCTGGTCTGTCAAGGTTGGCAAGGACATCGCGTAGCTGCTGGCGCTTACTGGGGTCTCCCGATATGAGGACGCTATTAGTGCGTTCATCCACTGCTACGTTCATTTTGCTAGCGCCTTCTTGGCCGCCGGCTTGGGTGGCTAGCGAGCTAAGGATGCTAGAGATTTCTTTGGCGTTGGAAAATTTAAGAGGTATCACATCGATTTCAAACTGCCCGGCGCGATCAATTTCGATAACAAGTTTTAGCAGCTGGTTGATGTTGGATGCCCGGTCGGAAATAATGAGTGCGTTGCTGTCCGGGTAGGCGACTAGGTGCCCAACTTGAGGCACCATTGGGCGGAGGATATTGACCAATTGGGTGGCTGGAACATGTTCGGTGCGTATTACACGTACCACTTGTTGATCGCCATTGAGCTGGTCGTCATCGACAAGTGGTACACCGCTTTGCTTTGCATTCGCATCGGGGATAACTTTGACGGCGCTTTCTGATTCAATCGCAGAAAAACCGTGAACCTGCAGTACGGAAAGAAATACTCTATAGGCCTCTTCCGGCGTCATGGTTTCGTTGGAAATGACGGTCACCTTGCCAGTAACGCGGGGGTCAATAATGAAGTTCTTCCCGGTCTCTTTAGCTATCCATTCAATAAATGATCGAATGTTGGTGTCTTGCATGTTGATTTTTATCTCGCTTGACCCTTGCTGAGGTGCATCCTCGGCATAGGATGGTTGTGGCGAGAGAAGCAGCAGGGAACACAGTATTATTAATGGGATTCGGATAGACAATTTGCGTACTCTACTACTTGGTTTGCGCAAGTTTGCGCTGAATAAACTGCTGATAAGCCGTCGGCGTATTCTGTTCCTGCGCTGCTGGCGTCTCTGGCGGGAGCGCAGTTGTGAAGGCTTCGCTATTTGAACTTTGTGCAAGAGGTGGCAGAGCGCTGAGTGCCGAGTCGCTACTGGCTATTTCACCGAAGCCCCGAAAACTGATTTGTTCGAGTTTTCCATTGCGCTTGAGGGTCACGCGATTGCTTTCGATGTCTTGGACTGTGACGCCGGGGCGAGCTTCATCTCCGGGTTTGAGTATCAGAGTCCGATCCCCATCCTCCAGAATAATCGAGCTCTGACCAGGGGGCGCCATGAAAAATATGGCGGAAACTTGCAAGTTGAGATTGCTTTCGGGCAGTTGCTCTAGCGCTTTGCTGATCTGAATCGAGCTGGTCTCGCTAGACCCAAATAGCTCAATAAGTGCTGTGCTTAGTTCCTGCTTTTCGGGAACGGTTGTGGGTAAGCCAGCCGCGCTACTGGGCTTGTTTAGCTGTAACTCATTGAAAAATTTGAATCCTTGCCAGCCTAAAACTGCCGTCATCGACATAACGAAGAGGGCTAATAGGAGGTGCTGGACGGAACGCATTGTCGTGAGGTCGATGGTCGTTTTTTGGAGTGCGTTGGCCATGGAATCGTCCTTGTGATGGCTCAGTAATATTATTGTCGGTTCGAGACTGAGCTGAAAAGAGTCGATAGCCTGCGAAGGTTCCTGCCTCCGTGTTTTTTGAACTCCGTCACGGTTTTTCTCGGCTTATTCATTTTCGAAAGCTAATGTCCACTTGAAATGCTTATTGCTCATGTATAGCATTGTGCCACTTGGAAGGCTGAGTCTATCAGTGAGCTCGGCCAATACGCACAAAATTAATGGAACTTTTACTCAAATGCAGCAAGGAAGCCGCCATCCTAGGTTTCGCTGTGCACTGGCCACGCTTCTCGCGTTGGCGATGCAGGCTGCATTTGCTTCCTCTCAGTTCGATATTCGCACCGCATCTCCTCTCGGTAGTGCCGGTAGCGCCGTTGATTACACGCTGGCGATTGATGACTGTAGAGAGCTGGTGGACGTAACGGTCGCCGCTTCCGGACAGCGTTTCCTGCCAATTGATTCGGTTCGCGACCAAGACTCGCCCGCAGGTTGTGCTTTCAACTTTCGTCTCGACGGGAGCGAGTCTCTGCAGCCGGCTGTAGACATTGCTTTTGCCGACGGTAGTAAGGCGAATTACAGCGAGTCTTTTCAGCGTGAGCGGCAGCTACCCCAGTTGCAGTTGGCCCAGTTGGCAATAGAGATCAACGACGGTAAGCAGTACCTCGTCGGCAGTTTCGATGCGCAAGACGATATCGATCTCAGTTACCTAAGCCTGTCCTTCACGGGCTTGCGTGCCTCGGATCTGCGGGCCGCTGGCGGAGTAGTCAGCGAAGCTGAAAGCAAAGCGTTTTTGCGGATGCCCGAAGCGGTTCGCGTATTTCCGCGCAGCGATGATCAGACCAGATTTAGTGTGCGTCAGCAGATTGAGCCGGCATTGTCCGCGGATGAGGTCGCGCGCAACGCTTTGGTCATGGTGCAGGCGACCGCCGTGGATGCGTCTGGCAACCAGCGTAGCTACTCGGATATCCGCTTCACTGGCGACAGTATCGATGAGGCGGCGCGTTCGCTCAGTGTTAGCCCAGGCAAACTGTTATTCAGCGATGCATTGCAATCAGCACGGTTGGTCCCGGAGGTCGATTTCGAGTTCCGCGGTGCGACGCCGCTTGCAGGTGCTGGACATGGGGTCAGTTACCGCTCTTCTGACCCGGAAAAAGTCTGGGTCAGCACCGACGGCATCGTGTACCCGTTGCAAGAAACCGCCGGCGAGGCGGTATTGGTTTATCTGAGCTATCCCGGGCTGGATGAAATCAGCCTGCCTGTGAAGGTCGATTTCAGCCGTCACTTGACGGCTTTGCGCTTCGAAGGGCAGGTTGTGGGGCAACCCTTGACTCTGCCGAGGCTCAACAGTTTTCAGCAATTGCCGCAGTTGCTGGCAGTGTTTGACGATGGTAGCGAAGCACCGCTAGCGGACAGCTTGATAGTCGAGATGCAGCTACCGCTTGGCAGTGAAGGCATACTTGAGCGCAATGACCAGCGCGCCCTGTTAGCTCGTGCCCAAGTGCCCGAGCAGAGTCCATTGAAAGTTAGCGTGCGCCTACAGCGCTATCCGGAAATTGGCGTAGAGCTACTGGTTGCCGCGCAAGACGCACCCCCATCGGTTGAATTGCAAGCCGAACCGACCGTCGCCGTCGGTTCGGTATTGGAATTGACGGCTTCGGCTACCGATGACGTTGCGGTTAAAAGTGTCGAGTTCTGGTTGGACGATACGCTGGTTGGGCGTCGCCTCGCGCCACCCTATGCCTTGACGCTACCAATCGAGCAGGAGCTGGAAGGTCGTACTTTGCGGTTGCGGGCAGTCGCTTTCGACGAAACCGGCAAGAGTCAGAGTACAGCCGAGCGGCCTGTGAGGGTCGTGGCCAAAAGCAATCCAAAGGTTCCGGACTTCGATCTTGAAACGCCTGTAGATGCCCAGCGTGTGGTCGAGAACAGCCGGGTCAAGGCTGTGGTCAGTGCCAACCTGGGTGTGCTGCCCGATGTCGAGTACCAAAGCGGTATCAGTCAGGTCGAGTACTTTCTCGACGGCCGCAAGGTTGGCGAAACGCTATTTCCTATTTTGGAACAGCGACCACTCCCGAGCGATCCGGACAAAAAGCAATTGATGGAGCTCTGGCAGGTCGACCTGACGGTGCCTGATATTGCCGTGCGTGAAACTAGCATCGCTCTTTCGGCGCGCGTGCATGCCCGTAACGGCGGAGTCGTCGACGCGCCTGCGCGTCTGCTGCGGGTGCTGGAGAACCAGAAGCCCATCGCGCGAATTACCCAGCCTGCAGTCGGCAGTTTGGCAACTGTGGGTCAGACGGTCGCGGTCACCATCGAGGCGAGCGACGACACCTTGGATGGCGGTACCGACATCTTCTTGTTGGTGAATGGCGAGGAAGCGCAGTCCTTCCGCCATCACGTGAAAAACTACGACGGCAATGCTTTGGGAATTCGGAGCACCCGCCACACTTTCCAATTGCCGATCAAAAGCGAATGGTTGGGGCGCACTCTGGAGCTGCGTGGTCGGGTGGTGGATCAGCACCAGCAGGTAAACGAATCCGAGCGTCTCTTATTGCCGGTGAAAGGGGATCAATCTCCTACCGTGGCTCTCAGTCATCCGGTCGAGGGTAGCCACCTTGTCTCGGGGCAGCCTGTCGAGTTGCGGGCTAATGCCACCGACGACCTGGGCATGCGCCAGGTCGATTTTTATGTAAACGGTAAGCTGGTCGGCACCGATCAGAGTGCGCCTTTTACGGTGGTGTACAAGACGCCGAGTGGGGTCGAAAAAGAAGCGCCGCTAACCATTCATGCCGAGGCCATCGACAGCGCCGGCCAGTTGACGCGTAGCCCTGTGGTCAACGTGACCCTCGGTAAAGACGAGGAAGATCCGGTCATCAATCTGGCTTCGCCGAGCATCAATGTCAGCGATGCCGGTGTAGACCTGGCTCCAGTGGTGGAAAACAGCACATTCGTTCTCAAGCTCACCGGCTATGACAATGTCGGTGTTGAGCGTCTGGAGCTCTATGGGGTGGCGAAGCGCGATGGCATCGGTTACGTCCTCACCGGCGATCTAGAGGATCGCCTGAGCAGCATCGATGGCGACTTGCTGGTGCAGTCGATTCCCGGTGCGCTCAAAGCCTTCTCCACGCTCAAGGTCGTGGCCGCTCCGACTTTCAAGCACCTCGATGGCGTGCGTTACGACCGTTACCCTATCCGTGCGGTGGCGACCGATGGCACCGGCAACGATTCCGAGCTACAGGTGTCGATTGGTATTCGCGACGACAGTAAGCCGGAAATACGCGCACTGAGTCCCGCGCAAAGTCGTGTTTACAGCCAGGACAGCTTGCTGGTCGATGTAGTCGCCCGCGATGACCTCGCGGTACATGCTCTTGAAGCCAGCCTGTGGCTGGAAAACGGCAGCACTCCGCTGTGGGAGGCGCGCATAGATCAATCCGCGGGCCTTACGCCTGGGCCGGAAACGGTTAATCGGTTGACTATCGATCTCAAGCCGCTCGCGCTGGGTAACCAGAACCGTAACTTGGTTTTGCGAGTGGCGGCCGTGGACGACGGTGGTCAGCGTGGCGATATCAAAGAGTTGGCCTTGCAGGTAATGGCCGACACCCTTGGTCCTCGCCTGGCAGTGATTTCGCCGATCCAGGGTGTGCCGTTGTATGCGGGCAACCAAGTGCAGTTTCGTGTGCGTGGCGTGGACGATACCAAGCTGGTTTCCCTGCGAGCCTTGAGCGGAGCGCAGACGCTGTATAACAACGCCAACATCGATATGGCCAGTTTCGAAGGTTCCTTCCAGGTCACTATCCCTGAGCAAGGCGATGAGTTGGTGATCGAGTTACGCGGCCAGGATCAGTATGGAAACGACGCGGAGCCCACGCTCTGGCGTTTCCCTATAGAGCGGGATCTTCCGCCAGTACTGAGCGTGCGCACTCCGGCACCAGGCGCGCGGCTCTACGAAGGCGAGGCGTTCAACGCGCAGGTTCTTGCTCAAGATGATCGCCAACTGACCAGGGTCGAATTCTTCCTGCGGCAAAACGGCCAGACCCAAGTGCTCAAGACTGTCACGGGCAGCGCACTGGTTAGTGCGTTGGGTGGGTATGTCAGCGCTTCGTTGCGTGTGCCGAACAAGCTGAACGATTCCACTGCGATGGGCGTGCGTGCCGTCGACAGTGCGGGGCAGAGCAGTGAGGCGATGTTCGATATCGAGATTATCGATGACACCGAACCGCCGCTCTTGCAGATGAACAAGCCGATCGCGGATTTCAGTCTGGAGCCGGGCAAAAGTTTCGATGTGCAGGGCAGTGTGGGCGACAATCAGTTCATCGACAGCATCAATGCACTGATGATCGACCCGGAAACCGACGAAGAGCACTCACTGAACTGGGAGGTATTCAGCCGTAAGGATCGCGTCGAAACCATAAAAATCCCCAATCCCGGAACCTTGGGCGCCATTGTCGCCGGGCAGAGATTCTATGCCGACTTCGATGCTCGTTTGCGCTTGCCGGCAGAGTTAAGTCGTCGCTACGCGGGCCGGACACTGCAACTGGTCGTTCGCGCACGCGATCGAGGGATCAATGAAGTCCGTTCGACGCCCATCAATGTGAAGGTGTTGGCGGATGAGCAAGGGCCGCGCATCACCATTCAGTCTCCAGGCGAGCGTCTGTTCGAGTTCCAGACGGTCGAGCTGAAGGCAAGTCTGCAGGATGAGACTGAGGTTGCGTCTTATGAAGTGCGTCTGCTGGACGATCAGGGGCGCGACGACGTCTTGGCCAGCGCAATGGATCTTAAAGCGGCACAGGTGTCCATTCCCCAGGTCGGTACGGTTTTGCTGGATATCCAGCGTTACCAACCTGGAAACGATCCAGTGGCGCTGACGCTGGTGGTCAAGGCCAAGGATCTTCTCGGTAACGAAAGTCAGGAGACCCGGCGTCTTCTGATTCAGCGCGATCAAGCGCCAACGCTCGCATGGCGCGACAGCCTGCCAGCTGAGAGCCAGAAGCGTGGCCAGCCTTTGCGCGGCAGTTTGAATGTGCAGGACGATTACAGCACCAACACGCCTGGAGATGCTATCGGGCACCTGCTGCTGGTTAGCTCTCTGCGTGATTTGGGTGGCGCTCGCGAGTTGTTTGGCAAGAACCGGTACGACAGCCAGGTGAAGCGTAACTACCCGATAGTCGACTTCGCTTATCCAGAGGCTCAAGGCTGGCAGGGCGAACTATTACTCAACGGTAAGCCCTTCATAAGGGTGCAGGACAACCGGCTACAGTTCGAGGGCGGGGAAGAATCCAAGGCACCGATCAGCCTGAAGGTAGGTGATCAGGCCAGCGCCTGGTCGGTGGAAAGCTACTCGCGTAGCCTTTGCCAGGCTCGCCCTGAGATACGTGAAGTGCAGGCTGTCGGTGGTACGCTGGATCTCAAAGCGCTGATCAATGACGATGTCACTCGCCTGATACTGCGCCCTCTTAGCGGCGCCCCTGGTTTCGTTCGCGAGCTACAGTTCAGTCTCCAGGAAGGCCGAGCGGCCGACCTGTCGAGCGCCAGTGGCGCGCGCATGCCCGGCCGCAATGCACTTAGTCTGCTGTTGCAGGACGGTATAGGCGCCTCCGCGCAGACAGCGTTTCTGCAGGTTGCCAGTAGCGGAAGTGCTGCCAGCACCAATCAGCGCCATAACGTTTTCATGCCGATTCCGGCTGAAGTGCAAAGCGGCAGTGTCACTTTGATTGGACACGCGGTTGACCGCATGTCTGCAACGCGCGGCGCGCAGGCACTGCAACCTCTATTGCAACAAGCGCTGACCGTTGACGAGCAAGCGCCAACTTCGAAGATTCTTTCCCCGATGCTTGGCACCGTGGCTATACCGATGCAGCAGCTTGACCTGAAGGTCGAGTTCGATGACGACAGTCGCGCCTTGAAGAGCTTACGCCTGCTGGAAAACCGCAGTCGTACGGTACATGACTTGGGCGTCAGCTTCGGTAAGCGCACCTGGCAGTTGCCCTATCGGGTACCGAAAGCGTTGGATAGCGGCGATCTGGAATTAACCCTGATTGCCGAAGACTGGAGTGGCCGCAGCAGCGAACACAGCATGCTGTACCCATTGCAGGCCAATGAAAAACCCTCGTTGGAAATGACCGGCTTCAACACCTATTGGGTTAATGGCACTTACAAAAAAGCCCTGCGGGAGCCGGCTCGTCTGAATTATGGCGAGTTCTGGGTTCGCACCCAAGAGCGCTTCCGTCTGGATACCGAGTTGCGCGACGACGCCGGCTTGGCCGCCTACCGCATCGTACGTTTGAAGCGTGATGGCAGTGTTGCGGCGGTGGTCTATAGCCGCTCGTTCGCGGTCAATTGTCCGAATGCCCCGCCGTTGCAGGCATCGGATAAGGCCGAGATTCTATTCGATCAAACCGAACCGACCGAATACCGGGTCGAGCTGACCGACACTTATGGCCATGTTAGCCAGCGCACCCTGTTGATCCACCCCCTGGTCAACATGGTGCCGGAAGTGCGTATCACTGCGCCGGCCGAAGATCAGGACATAGCGGCTGGGACTTTCCGCATCCGAGTCGGTCTGGTAGCCGCGGATGACCGCCTGCTGACGCCATCCCGTCTCAAGGTGTTTGCCAATGGCGTGCCTTTGCCAGTGCTCTCCAGCAGTGCCAATGAGGCCGCGGGCGGTGCTCAGGTGGTCGATGCGGCTTTTGCCAGCATTCACGACAGCATGCAGGCCAATTACGACGCCACGATGGCAGACGATTTTGGCCGCAAGAGCAGTCCCTATGCTTTGCAAAGCACTTTTGTGCTGGAAGTCCCCGCGGGTCTGATCCGCCATAACGAAAAACTCAAATTGACGGCGCAGATAACGGATTCGGATGGCGCGGTTGGATTGTTCGATCGAGAGATCAATGTCGCTGCCGACACTATCAAGCCGGAAGCCATCATCAAGCGCCCGGCAATCGGTTTTGGCGCTATCGAGGACAGTGACTTCAGCCTGACTGTGCAGGGCTACGATAACGTCAAGGTCAATCGCATCATGCTGTCGCGCGGCTATGGCGTGCTCAAGCGCGACGGTCAGTACGTGAAGCAGGATTTCTCCCTGCTGCGCGACATTCAAGGTATCCCCTCGGACGACTACGAGCCGGTCACTACACTCAATATCGACACGCCGGAATATACCCAGGTAATGCATGTCGATCGGCTGCACCAGATTCTTGCAGGCTTCGGGCTAACCCATGATGAGGTAAGCAGGGTCGATGTCTGGGTGCGGGTCGAAGCGTTCGACGCGGCCAATAGCCAGGCGCGTGAAGTGAGCTATCCGGTACGCGTCGACGAGCGTCCGGTATTGGATGTGATCGAGCCGGTTCCGGGCGCCAAAGTAGTGGAAGGCAACCCGCTGTATGTGAACGTCAAAGCATTCGACGACGTCGGCATCGAATACCTGCACCTACGGGCCACCTATGACAATGGTCAGGCGCCCTATGAAATGCGTTTGCGCTCGGCACCTTATAACTTCTCCATACCGGTGCCGGAATTTGATCCCGCAAACCCGCAAGCGAACCGTGTGCATGTCAATGTCGAAGCCGTGGACACCTACGGCGTCGCCCATGGCGACCTGGATGCTCACCGTGCCGAAGAGCAATTCGATGTTGAGATCGTGCAGGATCAGGCCCCCAGCGTTGCCATTGGCATACCCAAGGACAACAGCGAGATAGACGAAGGCCAGTTGATGCTGGTGCAGATCAACGCTGTCGATGACGTCGGTATCGATCGCGTTGTGCTCAATGTCGCTGGCTTGAAGGGCGGTGATCGCAGCTTCACAGATATGGTTTTCCCATATGAGTTCCTCGTCGAGATTCCCTACGGACAGGCTGGTACGGATCTGCATTTGACTGCGAGCACTCTGGAGCGTCGTGCCAACGGTCAAGCGCGTAGCGTAGCCACGGTACGACCTGTGCGGGTGCGGGTATTCAAGGACGACAAGGCGCCTGAGATGGTGGTCAAGTTGCCAGTCGCCACCGGTGCCAGCGTGGCCGAAAAGCGCGATCTGCCGTACCAGTTGGAAGTGAGTGACAACGTGCGGGTGGGTTCGGTCGGCCTCGGCCTTTATGCGGATCGCGACGGCGACGGCACATATGCCGACAACGAGCGAGTGGTCGACCGCCTGATGCTCAGTGCACCCTTCATCGGCAGCCTGCCCTTGAACACTATCGCCGAATATTTGGGGCGCACGGACAACCTGCCCGACGCGCTGCCAATGCAGTTACAGATCACTGCTCGCGATGCCAGCGGCAACGAAACCCGCGAGCGCATCGTGGTTACCCTGCGTCGTAACCAAGTTCCCGAAATCAACGCGATCAAGCTGCTCGACGCTCGCGGGTTTGCCATGGGCGAGGTGAGCGAGCTTACCGAAGGTCGTGGGGTGGTCATCCAGGTGCAGGCCAGCGATCCGGAAGTCGGCGTAGACAGTGCTTCGCTTTTCTATTCCATCGGCCCGGTAGATGCGACGCCGGCCTATCAGCCGCTCGGCGAAGATTCCGCTGCGCCCTACCAGTTCCACTTCAAGGTGCCGAACGGTCGCGTTGATCAGGTTCTGCGTTTCCGCGCCAAGGCCCGCGATCTGGACGGTTATGAATCCGCCATGGTCGATTTGCCCCGTGCTCTGACGATCAAGGCCGACCAGCCGCCACAAGCGCGGATCGTCAAGCCGGATAACGACAATAGCGTGGTGATAGATGGCGAGGACGTAGAGGTCTTCGTCGAAGCATTCGACGACCTTGGCCCGGAAGGCATCGATCGTGTCACCTTCTACGTCAATGGCGTTCCGGTCTACAGCAGCCAACAGAGTTACGGCCAGCAGACGGGCAGTCATGCGCAGGACCACGTCTACCGGGCCCTGATTGCAGCGCCTGCTGGCGTGCAAGGCTTCACCGTGCAAGCCATCGCCTACGATCAGCTCGGCCAGGCCGGCGAATCGCAGATCGTACGTATCGGTCGTCTGGAGGACACAATCGTTCCGCGTTTGAGTGTGATCTCGCCGATTGATAAAGACGTGCTGACCATGAGCGAGAGTCTGCGCGCAGTGGTTTCCATTGAAGACATGGGTGGCGCTATTCAGGATGTCAGCATGCTCTGGCAGCGTCAGTACCAGACAGAAAGCGGTGAGTGGAAAGTCGCCGACGAATATCCGCTGAGACTATTCCGCGACGACACGCGAGCGTCTGGCGATAAAACGCCGGTCAGCCAGCCGGACAAGCACTATTTCATCTATTGGGCCGACTTCAGCCAAGGGGACGTTCTACGCCGCACGGGTTTGCGTAACGAGCGCCTGCATGTCCTGACCACCGTGGTCACACCGAACCACACCGTGACGCGCGATACCTACCACGAGATTGGCTGGCCGCTCAGCGAGCGTCGTTTCATCATGCCGGCTCCGAATGCCCAGCAGGTCGCGAAGCAAGTGCATTACACCGCGGTCGACCAGTACCGCGCGTTGGATCGCAGTGGCGCAATGCTGGCGGCCTGGTCCAGCGTCGATCCATTGCGCATCGAGCAAGGTCTCGGCTTGCTTGGCAAGGACGAGATGCTCAAAACCAATGCCCCGGCGCGCACTGGCATCTTCATCATGGATGCGGTGGATGAAACCCAGAGCAATCAGAGCGGTGACTTCTTCGCCTATTCGCCGCTGCTTAACGGCGCTGCCGAGATGTTCAGCGGTAGCATCGGCGAACTGGTATCCGATGAGAATATCGTCCTGGCGGGTAAATCCGGTGTTACCGGTGGCGACTGTCAGGGGGCAGCCGCGGGTGGAGCTTGTCAGTTTATCGCCAGTTTCACCGGCGAAATTAAAAAGGATTGGCTTGGTGGCGATCGCCCGAGCGAAGGGACTGGCGCGCTTTATCTGGACAACGACGCCGGTGAACTGCTGTTGTTCGGCCAAAAGAATGGCGACGGCCAATTCGGTCTGCCTTATTTGATGATGGGCAGGGTCGATATGCCCTACCCCGATGTCTACGGCCTGACTCGCAGCGGCAATCTGGCGCTGGTGGCGAATGGCAACGGTGGCGTACAGGTGATCGATATCACCAACATGACCGCGCCCTACCATGTTGGCTACATCAAACCGAACGGCTTCACCCGCGACGTCAAGGTGCGTGGCCACTATGCCTATATCGCCGCGTCGGAAGAGGGAGTGGTGGTTGCCGACCTGAGCACGCCGGCCATGCCTATAGTCGCGCGCGTCGATACCCTGGGCATCGCCAACCGCTTGCACTTGGTTGGCGATCAACTCTTTGTGACCGATATGGCAGGCGCCGGCGATAGCGCGCGCTTGTCGCGCATCGATATCGGCGAGCCTGACCAGCCGCGCCTGGTGCAGGTGGTGGAAATCGAGCCGCACCGCCCGGATCTGGCTTCCGACGGTCTATACGACGTCCACCTGTCCGGCAACCTGGCCTATGTCACCCAATTGTTATCCGACCAGGGGGACAAACCATCCCAGAGTTTGGTGCAGATCATCGATCTGGCGCGGGTCGGTGAGAGCGGGTTGGATGCCAGCGTTCCGGTCATGATTCAGCGCAACGCCAAGGCGGACAACTTCGGGGTTCGTGGCGTGACCTTGGCGCGTGGAGGCATTCAGGTCGCTGCCGGCAAAGGCGGTATTGGCCGCATAGACCTTCCAGCCTTGACCGTGCTGCAACACACGCCCCAGGTTGGCGAGAGCGATGTCAGCACCCAGTTGCCGGCAATCCTTATCGAGCTCTCCGCAGTGCTGCCGGAATCCACGGTGCTGGGCGACTATGTCCAAGTATTGGAGGGCGATGCGCAGATCGGTAGTGACGTGACCGGATTATTCGACTTGGCCTTCGCCAGTCGAGGGAGCGACACTACCAAGCGACGTATCCAGCTGACGCGCAAGGAAGGTCAGAGCCTGCAAGCGCGGCAGCGCTACTACGTGCGGATCAAGCAAGGCTTGACCGCGGTTACCGGTCAGCCGATGGCTGCCGACTACCTATTCAACTTCAGCACCGCGCCGGCGGATGCGTTGTACCCGGATATCGAGAGTATCTGCACCCGCGAAAGCCGCGAACGCAACTCATGCGTCAATGTCGGGGACGTGCGTGGGGGCACCGAAATCGTTGTCCGAGGTCGGAATTTCAGTGATCAGTTGCGCCTGATGGTGGGGGGCGAGCCACTGGTTATCGAAAGCCGTACAGTAGATGCCGAGACCGCTATCGTTAGTCTCTACGCCAAGACGGTACCCAATTACCCCGGCCCGGCGACGGTCAGCGTCCATAACGAAAGCGGTCTTTCCGATACCGTTCTGGGCGGTTTCGTCTTTGTTGACGAGCTGTCGATTTCTCACCTGACCCCGGCTGTGGTGCGGACATCCCAGAGCGGCCAGAACGACCGTGTGGCGTTGGTCGGCAAGGGTTTCCACGCCGGCATGACGCTGACCGCCTACAAGAGCGGCGAGCCGGATACGGCACAGAGCGTCAAGGTCGGTTCGGCCGATCTGCGCTTGTACAGCGCCGAACGCATGAGCTGGCTGGTGCCAGACCTGCGCGACGACGAGGGCGGCGGTT
The DNA here is from genome assembly GCF_946885885.1 of uncultured Pseudomonas sp. Next base: position 35,682 of record NZ_CAMPHN010000011.1, on the reverse strand, counting down.
ACCGCGGCTTTATCGATATCGAGTTGAGCGATGAGCTCGGCCGTCGCTACGTGCAGCGCAACGCGCTGTTCTATGGACGCCTGCAATTGGATCGCGGCCTGGAAAGCGAACCCGCTATGACGCGCGGGGAGATCGATGCGCGGCTGAGCAAATTGGAAAGAGGACAACTCACGGATTACGTACCCGATCCGCTGAAATTGCCGCCAGGCCATATCGTCGATCTGGCGGTGGATAGCGATTTGCGCATGGTTTACGTGCTTGGACGCGGGGAGCTCGGACAGGGCGTAGTACGGCCGGATAAACTGGCAACCCTGGAAGAGTTGCAGCATTACTACGCGCCTGGCTGGATCAGTCTGGTCAAATACGATCCCGCACAGGTCGATCAGGCTGCGCCACGCCACGGCTTGGGTTACTACAACCTGCCGCAGGATGTGCAGCCGAGCGCGATGGCACTGGCCGACAAGCAGCTCTATGTGGCCGCGCGGGGCTATAACTTCCCGTTTATCGATACCGAGTATGAAGGCCGCAGCCTGCTGTTGGTCTATGACCGCGAAATTCGCGACCCCGACGATCTGACCGAACAACCGCCGGGCAAGGATCGCGGTATCCGCTATAGCCTGCCGCTGCCGTTCAACGACGTGGTGGAGAAGGTTCTGGTGCATCAGGGTCTTGCACTGATTGCCAGCCGCAAGGAAGGGGTTGCGGTAGTCAGTATCGCCGACCCCATGCGACCAAGCGTGGTGCGGCGGATTACCTATGCGACCCTCGGCGGGCGCTCTCAAACCCTTAGTGATGTGCAAGATATCGCGGTGATCGGCGATACATTGCATGTGGTCAACGGCGCGCGTCGAGTGATCTTCGACCTCAGCAAGCCTTCCCTGCCCCAGATCGGCGATAGCGACACGGCGGGACTGACCGCGCTGAGTGCCGATGGTAGCCGTTTTGCCATGGGCGATGGTCTGGAGCTCTATGATGCCAGCCGTCCTGCCTATATCCGCGAAGTGGGCCGTTATCAATCGGGCGGTTTCAGCGTACCGGGACGAAGCAGAGGCATTCATGCCCTGGCCACCACCGGCATCAATTTGACTCATGGTGCTGCAGAGGGCGGTGCGGAATGCTATGAAGCGCCGCAAGATTATTTAGGTTTTTACGACTTCAGTCGTCCCGACAACATCAGCCTGCTCGATGCCTTGGCGTTGCCGTATCGCTGCCTGGGCGTACCGGACGGCCTGCTGACGAAATCCCGTCGCGGCTATCCGTTGGTCGTTACCGACCAGGGCATCGTCGTCTTCGCGGCGAAGAGAACGTATCCGCAACCCCACATATCCCATCTCGGGCTGGTGGATCTGCTGACCCTTGAACTGGTCAGCAGCTCGCCGCGCGACCAGAGCGACGGCGTGCCGCTGGATAGTTCGCTGGAGCTGCGTTTTACCCGCTCGTTGAGTAAGTTCGACGATGCTCAATTGCGTAATTTCCTGAGTCTGCAGCGCGACGCGCAAGCCGGCCAGCAGCCGGAAAACGTCGCCTTCGCTATCGAGCGAAGTGCCGATCAGCGCGTATTGCGCTTGCAGCCCGAACAGCCGCTTGCCGCCTCCAGCGGTTATCGCATCAGTCTCAAGGGCGATCTGGCCAGTCGCCGTACCCGCGGGCTAATGGAGCATGGCATTCGCTTCCGCACCGGCTTGGCTGCGGGGCCGCAGATCGCTATCGAGAGCGTCACTCCTGGCACCCTGGATATCGGCGGTGGCGAGCTGGAAGTCGTTCTCTCCGGCAGTACCGGTCAACCGCAGTTCAACCTATCCGGTCAGATTGCCACCGGGGAGCTGCGTGAGACCCTGCTCGATGGCCGCACTCGCTATAGCGTCCAGGCGCCAAACAGCCTGCCTGGGCCTGCGAGCTTACAGGTGATCAGTGGTAACGGTAGCAAGGCGTCCAAAGTAGGTGCTGTGCAGTTTGTCGAGCCCTTGCTGGTGCGCTCCCTGACTCCTGCGCAAGGTTCGTTCAATGGCGGCACCCGGGTACTGATCAAAGGTCAGGGTTTCCGCAGCGATCCCGGCGCCATGAACGTCCTGTTCGGTGATTTCGAAGCGACTCAATATAAAGTACTCGATGCTGAAACCCTGGAAGTCATCAGCCCCGCCGCTTCTCTCGGTAGCGTTGATGTAGTGGTCAAACTTACAGGCACTGGGCAGCAAGGCACCTTGCTCAAGGCCTTTACCTATCAACAGCCGCCCCAGGCACTGATTCGTGACAAGGGTCGAATTTATGACCTGGCGCTGGATCCGTCCGGCAGCTATCTGTTCGCTGCCCAGGGCGAAGCAGGGGTTGTGGTGTATGCCGTCAATGCTGGCGACAACGTGGTCAACCCAGACGATATGTTGCGGTTGCTCGACCGTAATCGCGACGGCCGTGACGACCGTGTTGTGTCGAAAATATCCCTGCCCGGCGGATTCATTGCTGTAGGTGTAGAACCCTATTTCGAGCGCGCTAGCGATCGTGCCTATATCACCGGCGTTCGCCTGGATGGCAGCGGCAATGCTATCGAATCTCGCCTGTTCACCGTCGCATTCGATCAACTGGATCCAGCACGTACCACCCTATTGAGCGCGTTGGAGCTGCCGAGCAAGGCCGTGCGCGGTCTGCGTGTACGCAATGCCCGAGTGCTGCTGGCCATGGGTGAAGAGGGTGTAGGTATCGTCGATGCCTTCCTGCCAAACAAAACCTATCTGGTCGAGAGTTTGGCGACCGAGTCCAAACTGCCTCTACTCGACATCGCAACCCAGAACGCAACGCTGGGTGATGCCGACCTGCTGGTGGGCGTGGGCGGTGCGTTCAATTTTAAAACCAATATCTTGCTTACTCAGGAAGCCAATGGCAGTGGTGGCTTCTATGTATTCAAACAGGACAAAGCCCAGGGCCTACAGCGTTTGGCGCAGTTGGATCTGCCAGGCACGCGTGTTTCCCTGCAAGGGCGCTACGCTTATGTGGCCGCAGGTAGCAGCGGCATTGCCGTAGTCGATCTGCTGAATCCGGCCAAGCCGCAAGTGGTGGCGCGGGTCAACGATATCGGCTATGTCTACGACCTCGACTTCAACGGCAACACGCTCTATGTCGCCCGTGGCAATAAGGGTGTGCTGACCATCGATGTCACCGACCCGCTACGTCCGCTACCGGGCCGCAGCATGGAGGCTCCTGCCGGCAGCAGCGTGGAAAGCGTGGTTGCGGATGCTTACTCGGCACTCGCCGGTGGCGTGGAGGCCAACGGCAGCATTCTGCAAGTGGTGCCGGACGTCCTCCTGCGTTTGCACATGGTCGATCCACGTAACGGCATTCTCGACCGTCAGCCGGACGGCAGCCTGCAAGTCATTGCACGTTTCAGCAAGGCAATCGACCAATATTCAGCTAACGAGCAACAGTTCCTGCTGCTCGGCCCGCAGGGCGAGACGCTGACGTCCAATGTGCTGATCACCAGCAACGACGCCAAGCTGACCTTGGCGAACGCCAGTGCCGAGCAGTTGCGGGTCGGCGATCGCCTGACCCTGCTGGTCAAGGCGGGTCTGGCCTCGGTCAAGCCACTTCCTGGGAAGAGCCCGCTGGTGCTGCATACCCTGGCGCAGGATCAGCGGGTCAGCCTGACGTACCGCGGGGCGCGTGATGAGGTGCTTTCGCTCGAGGCCGTGGTGCCGCGCCGCGTAGCCCGTGACCAAGCCAGCCTGATTACCGTGAGCGCGCGCGGTTTGCCCGCCAACCTCGCCCAGGTACATGTATATATCGGCGATCAGGCCGCGCAAATAGTAGGTGTCTCTCGCGACAACGACACTGCTCCGGCCATTCTTGAGGTTAGCGTGCCGGCCCTGCCGCGCGCAGGTCAGTACAACCTGACCCTGGCGGCAGTGCGCGACGGCGTGATGCAGCAGGCGGTGCTGGAGGGTGCCCTGCTGGTGGATGCACCCATTCGCTTCGACCAGCTTACCCCGCTGTGGGGACCTGTTGCCGGCGACACTCTCGTGACCATCACGGGCGACGGTTTCGAGCCGGGCAACAGTGTTATGGATGGCCTCAAGGTGCGCTTCGGTGGCCTGCCGGTCGGGCGTATCGATGTACTGTCCAGCACCCGTATGCGGGTGACTTCGCCGCGTGGCGCACCGGGTAAAGTCGAGGTGCTGGGTGAGGATCGTTATGGCAACCAAACGCGTCTGAACGGCGATAAGAGCTTCGGTTACGGCTTGCGCAAACTGTCCGAGCTGCATCCTTCTTTGATATTCCCGAGCGACCTGTGGATCGACCAGCAGACCGGTGTGGCGCTGACCAACGGCGGCTATATGGTAGAGGGCTATGGACGGCAGGCCCTGCCCATTGGTGGCTGGTTGCCTGAGAACTACCGGGCTGCCGCCTTCTCCGTACAGAATCCTAGCCAGCCGCAGTTGGTTGGCGGCTCTCCGGCTCTACCGAGCGATCCGCAGCGCCTGAATCTGAAGATTCAGGCCATGAGTATCAACGAGCGCCTTGCCAGAGCCTATATGTCCAGCGGTTCGCTGGAGCCAACCCCACAAGAACAGGAAATTCTCGCCCGTCAGGCCGCGCAAAATTTCCCGATCGGTATCGATTCGCTGCAAATTGCCCCGACCCTGGAATGGGAAGAAAACACCTGGCGCAAACGTCTCTATGTGGCCAGTGGCGTTGGCGGCGTTGCGCGGTTGAATCTGGATGAACAGAACGGCCTGCAAGTGATTCAGGAAGAGAGGCTGGGCAGCCCGGTCAGCCGTCTGATCAAGCAGGGCGATGGTTTGTTCGCCGCGGGTGCCTCGATCGACGCCGAGCCGCCAAACAGTGACACTTGTGCCTTCAAGATCGGGCCTTCCAGCGGTACCGGTCTGATGGCGCTGAATTATCAGGATGGCGAAGATCCACTCCGTCTCCCAGCTCCGACGGGGCTCAACGGTGGTGCGCTGTTGCGCCTGGAAGATGGCTGGCTGCTGAGTGGCGGTAATATCCGCAGCGCCGCCTGGGTCAAGTGCCCAGGCTGGAACGAGTCCTTGGTCAAGGCGACGGATGCCCCGACTGGTAGCATCCAGACCCTCAACCTGTTCGACCCGAGCCAGCAGCGCAACTTCGACTTCGAAGCCAATCCGCAGGATGCGCTGGTCTACGGCCGCTATATGCTGGTCGCGGTGGGCAGTCGTGGTTTGGAGATCATCAATCGTGATCAGCCTTTAGAGCGCGTACGTGTCGATCTCGGCGGTCAGTTGCAGTCGTCTCCTGGTCGCGGTGTACGGCTGCGTTTGGCCGGTAGCCTGCTGTTCGTTGCCGCCGAGAGTGGCGTGGTGGTGGTGGATATCCGTGAGCCCTTGCAACCACGGATTATCTCTGCGGGTAACCAGGAGCGCATTGAAGCGCTGGACCTTTTCAAGAACCGCCTGGTGGCCGGATCCGGTACTCAAGGTCTGACCCTTCTGGAGTTGCCTGGCGCACTGGTGCTGGATTCCTCGGCCAAGCAGGGCGGTATTCTGCCAGCCGGCGAACAGGCGCTGGAGCTGACCTTTAACGAGCCTGTGACCTTGGAATCGCTGCGTGCCGAGGGGGCTGTGCAACTGCTTGATCTGGGCAATGCCGAACAGCCTCTGTCTGTGCCCAGCATCGAAGCCTTGAACGGCGATGGCCAGTCGGCCAGTCGTGTCGCGCTGCGCTTCACGCCGACGCCGGGCGCTCAATTGCGCCTGCGTCTGGATAGCGCACGCAACCTGCGGGGCAGTGGCCTGTGGGCACCGTTCCAGGTCGATTTCCGCGTTGCGCCGGCGGGAGCCAGTCAACCGCGTATCGACTACCTGGAGAACGCCAGCTTCCATCGTGGTGCACAAGACACTGTGGTGATCCACGGCAGTGGCTTCTCGCAATCGGTGCAAGGCTACATCAATCAGTATCCGATTCAGCTGCAGTGGGTTAATGCCGAACGCCTGGAAATCGCCGCTCACGCGCTCGATCTGTTGCCGCTGACTCCCGGTCAATGGCATTTGCGTCTGGACGATGGCGGGTTGCGCGACGATTATCTCGGTGCCCTGGTGGTCGGCTCCGAGCAGTCGTTGGAGCAGGTCAAGTTCACTATCTCGCCGGACTCGGCGGGCAAGCAGGGTGGCCAGAAAGTCACCATCGGCGCCAGTCATGAAGCCTTGCTGCCGGGCAGCCGCGTACTTTTGCGTGCGCGCCACAGTGCGACCGAGATCTATACGGGCCGCAGCCCTGTGGTTGAAGCGCCGGGTGTTACCACCATCGATTTGCAAGACGATGTGCAGACTCAGAAAGTCTTCAGCTTCACCCTGCCGGGTGTGATCGATCCGGATATCTACGACATCTTCTTGCGCATCCCAAGTGGCGCAACCACCCGCGAGATCAAGGTCGGTGCGCTTTCCTACACCCTGCCCAAAGGTCTAGGGGTAGTGCTGCCCAATTATCCACCGATGCAAATCGGTGCTGCCCAGGCTATCGAAGATCTGTTGTTCATCGGTGTGAAAGCGGGTGCTGCCGCGCACTTGGGCAATCGCTTCCTGATGACCGCTGGCCTGGAAATCTACGATATCGGTTTGTGGGAACGGCCGATCCGCCTGTCGCAACTGCGCCTGGACGCGCCGGTGCTGGGCTTGGAAGTGTTGGATAAGGCGGTCTATCTGGCCAACGACCGCAGCGGTATCAGTGTGGTCGATATCAACGACCTTAATCGCCCGTTACTTGTATCTACGCTGTCCCTGCCGAACCATCGCGCCCTCGATGTGGCGGTGGAGCAGGAGCGCCGTACCCTGGCGGTGGCCGCAGCGAATGATCTGGGCACCGGCTACGTGCGGTTCCTGCCGCTGGGGCGCAACGAGTTGGGCGCCCAGGCGCCTCTACCGAGTATCGCCTTCGACGGCAGTCTGCGCGCCGATCTGTTGGGTGCCCCGGTGGATCTGCAGTGGCTGAACGGCGAGTTGTATGTGCTGTTCCTGCGTAACAAGCAGCTGTATCTGGCTACTTTCAAGGAATTTGGCGAGCAGCTCGACTACCGCGTCCAGGCAATCGAGCGCGGCACCGTCGCTAGCGATTCCGTGAGCGCGGCTCTCAGCCTGCCGACCTTGCAGGTTCAGCAAGGGCTGATCAGCGTCGCCACTGGCAATCGTTACCTGCTGCTGGAAGTCGATGCGCAAGGTGAGTACGAAACCATCTACTGGCAGAACCAGACCAGCAGCGGCGAGTTGCTGGGGATGGGTGGCCAGATCATGCAGAGCAATGGCACGGGTGTAGAGATCAATATCCAACCGCATCTCGCGGTGACGTCGTCCACGCCAGGCGCCGGGGCGGTTATTGGCCTCAATGAGGTTGTAAAGATTGCCTTCAATAACCTGATCAACAGCGACGCCGCGCACTTGGCCCAAGCGGTCCGTGTGCTCGATGGCCAGGGCCAGCCGCTGGATGGTTCCGCCTACGAGATAGTGGGTAGCAATACCCTGCGTGGCGGTTCGATCGAGTTACGTTTCAAGGGCGACTATCAAGGCGAGCTGCATATTGAAGTTGGCCAGGCGTTGATGGATTTGCAAGGGCACACCTTGCGCAAAGCATTCTTGCTGCAACTGGAGCGCCGTACCGGTGTGCGGCCGCAGATCAGCCAGGTTCAGCGCGAAGTCGAGGGCGTAGCCGGTCTGCACTATTTCCATGCTGCGGGTGGTGAGCAAGCGCTGATCCGCGGTTCCGGCTTTGGCATCGCGCCTGAGCAATTGGCCGTATGGCTTGGCGAAACCCGCCTGCAGCCCGAGCAGCTCGTGAGCGTCAGCGATACCGAACTGCGAGTGCAGGTGCCCGATCTGCAGTTGAATGGCATTAGTGCGATTCTGCCGGTCAAGGTCGAGCGCTTAGATCAGAACCTGGCTTATATCCGCCAGGGCGCTATGACGATCCTGCCGCAGATCGAGATCGACGATCTACAGCCAAAAACCGGTCCGCCACAGGGCGGCAACCTGATCACACTGTATGGCCGTGGTTTCAACCACTATATGCAAGTGCGTTTCGCCGGCGCTTTGGCGGGCGATCTTAAAGTGCTGAGCAGCAACCGTATCGAGGTGCGTGCGCCAGCGGGCAGTTTCGGCAAGGCCAAGGTAACCGTCTCCAGCCAGTTGTTCCCGGGCGAGCAGAGCGAAGCACCCGTGGAGTATTTCTACACCGGCGTCCCTACCGGCTCGGTCAACCTGCCATCCGAAGTGGCTGGCCCCATTGCCGCAATTACCCGCTTGGACAATGCCGAATCCCAGTTGCTCTATGTGATTACCGGCGGCAGTTTCGACAAGGTCAGCTTGCAGGGGGGCATGTCGCGTATCACCAGCAAGGAAGCTCGCCTGATAGTTGCCGATATCAGCGATCCGGTGCACCCGGTCATCGTCACCAAGAAGTTCCTCGACACCGAGAAGTACTACCACTACGAAGCACAGAACGGCTTGTCGCCCCGTGGCTTCGTCGATATGACCATTGCCGAGCAACAGTTATTCGTTGCCGGTGGACGTAAGTTGCTGCAGTTCGATCTGACCCTGCCGGCAGAGCCTGAGCGCATCACCGAGTTGGAAATGCCCGCCGAGATCAATGCCTTGGCCAGCGGGGACGGGCTTATCTATGTGGCTTACCAGCAAGGTATCCGCCTCTATCGTTTGACCTCGGAATTGAAGTTGATCGACCTTGGCTTGCTCGATACGGCGCGCCTGGGCGGCGTACCGAGTCGTCTGCGCCTCGCCGGCTCGAGCTTGTGGATGACGCTGCCGCAGCAACGGCAACTGGTCGAAATCGAGCTTTCCAGCGGTGAATACCGGGTGCAGCGCCGGGTGAATACCCGTGACGTGGCCGGTAATTCCTTCGTGCCTGAAGACATACTGGTGCTGCCGGAACAACTGCTGGTCTCCAGCGGTAGCAGCGCCACCGTGCAATTGTTCGGCATCGACAGCGACACCAGTGCCAGCCCGGTGGCCGATCTGAAACTGGCCTACCTGGTCAGCAGCGGCGATCTGTTTGCGGGCCAACTGCAACTTGCCGGACAAACGCTGTACGTAGCCGGCGGCCAGGGTGACGTGCAGCTGTTCGACATTTCGCCTTGGCTCAACGGCCAGGTGCGCGAGAACATCGCGCTGCGCGACTACTTCAGTGTATTGGGTAATGTCACCAGCCTGTCGCTGGGTAGCCAGGCGCTGTATGCCGGTAGCTCCTTCGTTTTCGTCAACGGCGAGCCGGCCGAGAATCCGCTGGAGAGCCTCAGCGCAGGCAACCAGCTGGGCGGTAGCTTGAACACCTTGGCCTATCAGAACTTGGCGGTTCTTTCGCAGAGCCCTCGTCCTTCGGGTCGCTTGCCGCGCGATGGGGCGATTGAAGTGCAGTTCAACCGCCTGCTGGATAATCAACAGCTGCGCGACCATGGTAGCGAACTGATCCAGCTGCGCCTCGACGGGGTGGCGGTACCAAGTCAGGTCGCACAGGTAGGTGTCGGCCGTCTGGTGATCCGGCCGAATGCGCTGACCCCCGGTAAACAATATGAAGTGGTGCTGGCGGGTGACTTGCGCGACCAACAGAAGCGCTCCCTGGGCCATGACTATCGCTTCCGTTTTATCGCCGATAGCGAAGCCCAGCTCGAACTCGACAGTTTGAGCCCGCGGCAGTCCAGTTGGCGCGGCGGCAGCGAGGCTACGCTGCGTGGCCGTGGTTTCGGGGAGAATCTGATCATCGAGGTGGGAGGCCTGCGCGTCCCGGCCAGCGATATCCTTTATCGCGACGAGTACGAGTTACGTTTCCGTATCCCTGGTCTGGCGGCTTCGCCAAGCGCTAACTTGCTGGTCGGTCTGCGTCTGCGTCAAGGCGGTCAGGAGAGCTTCCAGGCCGCTGCAATGACCTATGTGGCCGATCCGCAAATCGACAAGTCGGGCGAGTACAACCGCCTTAGTGGTGTGCTGTCGTCCAGCACTAAACGCTTTACCTTCAACGCAGGCCAGTTCATCGGTCTGCAAGGCCGTGGCTTCGGCGAAGCGACTCAGGTACGGATAAATGATCGATTGCTTGCCGATGTGCGTTTGGAGCGTGCCGATCTCCTTAGCTTCGTTGTGCCGGATGACACGCTAGGCACGCTACGCATAGAGGTCAGCAACCAAGGGTTCGCCAGCGATACCGCACGCGACAGCAGTATGCGTATCGATTTGCCGGGGCAGCAACAGCTCACTGGGGCCAACCATTTCCGTCGGTACGCCGATCTATTGATGGTCGCAAGTGCCCGTGATGTGCAGCTATTCAGTCTGCGTGACAGCAGCAAGCCGCAATTTCTGGCCAAGTGGACAAGCGCATTCGACATCCGCGATATCGCTTTGGGCGAAGGCTATGCTGCGCTGCTCGACAATAACGCTCAATTGCAGGTTTATGACCTGAGCAACCTCTATGCCCCGCGTGCGCTCGCGCCGCTACCCAATAGCCGCAAGATCGATTATCAGAGCCTAAGCCTGGCGGGTGACTTGTTGCTGACCAAGGCTGAAGGGCGGGTGTTCTTTGGCCAGGTCCAAGGTCCGGAATTGCAGGAACTGACCCTGGAAACACCGGCCGATCTGATCGGGGTGACGCTGGATAGTCGCGCAATCTATCTGCTGTACGAAGATTATCTGGAAGTGCGGAGTGCGCGTGCTCCCGAGCAGGTGATGAGCCGCCACAATCATGGGCTATCTGCGGTTCAGCGGGTTTGGTTGGATGGCAGCCGCGTTTACCTGCAAGGCGGCGATACATTGCAGATACTCCAGCGCGCCGCTTTGTTGCGTGGCCGTGGCGAACCACTGCTCGGCGATCTCAGCCTGCCGTTCTCGACCGCTGGCAAAATAGCGGTGCAGGGTGAGTTGCTGGCTCGGCACTCGGGCAGCGAGATTCAGGTCTTCGATCTCGAGATGAGCGAGCCGCAGACGCTGACTCGCCGGCTGATAGCCAGCATCCCTGCCGGAAGCAAAGTCGACCAACTGGAGTTGAACGGCAATCTGTTGGAGTGGCGCGTTGGCGCTGGCTATTCCAACGCCGTACTGCCGATGAACAATACCTGGGCCGTGATGCCCGGGGCTTTGGCGGCCGCCGATGAAACACTGGCATTAAGCCTGACCGGTCCCGCTTATGCCTGGCAGTCGGCCAGCGCCGATTTGAGCGAGCTTTCCGGCACCGGGATCGCCAGTCACTCCCAAGCGTTGGGCGCCGAGTTGCGTGTGGTTCCCCAGCACCCGGTATTCGAACCAGCAGGCCTGTATCGCCTGGCCATTGCTCAGCCTCCCCTTAACTGGCTACAGGGCGCGGAGGTGAATTTCGATTTGCCTTGGTTAGTAGACGGGGCCGATTTCTTCGGGGCCGCATTAGTGCGTCTCGATGCCTTGCAACCCAACCGCAGTCTTGCCGGAGAGATGCGCACCTATGTATTGCGCGGTCGCCAGTTGCAGCTTATCGATGAGCTACAGGTTGGCGAGCGGGTGTTGAGCCCTGAGCAATTCCAGGTCAACGCCGTGGGCGATCAACTGAGCTTCTCCCTGCAACTCGATCAACCGCAGTTGTATAGGGTGCAGGCCCGTTACGGTCAACTGCGCGCAATCTTGCCGACGGCATTGGCGGTTTCTGCGCCGCTGGTTATCGAGAGCGTTCTGTCCAACAAGGCGAACAATGGTCAGGTCAGCGACAGTGGCGGTACTGCGGTACAGATTACCGCTCAGGGGTTATCGGAAGGCCTTAGTCTGCACTGGTATCCGGCACAGCAGGGCATCCAACCCAATGCCGGCAATCGCGTCGATTTTACCTTGACCGATACTGGCCTGAACTTCGTGACGCCACCGAGTCAGGCCGGCTGGCAGTACCAAATCAGCCTGGTACGCGAATCCAGCGGTGAGCGCATCGACAGTCAGCCCGCGCAATGGTTGACCGTGATCGATGACACGCCACCCAGGGTGCGCGTGATCAGGCCGCTGGATGCCGTTAATCCGCTGATTCTGGAGTCCAGCTCGCCGCTTAGCGTCGAGACGTTCAGCGTGCTCAAGGTATTCAGGGACTATGAAACCCATGCGCAACCCGAGGAAGACATCAGTGCCCGCTTCATTGCACCGGTCAGTCTGGGCAATCGCATAGAACTGCGTTTGCGCAGCGATGCAGTCCTTGAGCCGAACGCTGTCTATAAAGTGACCTTGAATGGCATTCGTGACGCCGCAGGCAATAGTGCTATCGGTGAGTCCATCCAGGGCGGTAACTATGTGGGTGGTTACACCGCCGATGATCGCTTGCCGCCACGTGCCGACTCGCTGAGCGTGGTGTTAAAACCGTCTGGGCAACCGCTGTCGATAGCGACCCAGTTGAAGGTAGGCAACCGCTATGACTTCGGTGTGGCCGCTGAAGACAATATGCAGGCCGTGGACAAGCTGAAATTCTTCTATCGCCTCTCCGCCGATGGCGGCAAGACCTACCAGACCGACTGGGTTGCCATTCCTTCAAGCCGTACCTTTACCCTTGAGCTACGCGGCGAATACCAAGGCTTCAGTCTGTTGCTGCGTGCGAGCGACGGCACGAATATCAGCGAGCGCCGTTTCGATGCGCAAGTCAGTGCGCCGAGCTTGCGCCTGCAGCAATTTGCTACCCAGCCGACGCCGGTTGAGGAAAGTACCTCCGCTCAGCTGCGCTTTCAGCTGGAAGGGGACCTGGATCAGATTCGTAGCACTGAAATCCGCTTGCAGGATGGCCGCTATGTGACCGCCATGCTCGACCGGCAAAGTGGTCTGGTCAGCGTCGAACAAGCGCATCCACGTCTGCGCGACTTGCCTGGCAGTCCGCAAGCGCATTACCCATTAACGACCGAACTGCGAGCTGGCGTTGGCCTGAACGGCTCCGGGTACCAGTACTTCCAGGGGCATTACGACCTGGTGGCCGATCAGACGCCACCGCAGCTGGCGATTATCGCGCCATTGGACGGCGAATTCGTGCCACGTGGTGAAACCACCGACGTCGTCCTGCGCAGCTCCGATCGTTATGGCATCGACTATGTCGAGGCTTGTATCGATAGCCAGGCAGCAGACCCATTCGCCGATATCCAAGCCTGCCAGCGGCTGGCCGATCCGAGCCGTTTGCGTGTACCTGTCGCTGCCGACGCCAGCGAGCCGCTGCACATCAGCGCCCGCGCCGTGGATCTCAACGGGCTGCGCAGCCAGCCGGCGAGTATCACGCTGCTGCCTTATGACGGGAAGAAAGGCGCGCCTGAGCTGAGCATTCTCAGCCCGAACGATGGCCAGACCGTGCAGGGCGGCGAGTCCATTGCGGTTCGTGTGCTACTGCGTCAATTGCAGCAGGCCACCTTGCATCTGGACATTGGCGGCGACCCGCAGAACCCAGCTAACCCGGCTCCGCGTGCGCTCAGTCGTGCGGCCAATGACGACGAATATATTGAACTGGATGTTGCGGTACCGCAGGTAAGCAGCGATGGGGTGCTGGTAGTACGTCTTCAGGCTGAGTGGGAAAGCCAGACCTTGCGGGCCCAGAAAATTCTCAACCTGCGCAGCGACCAAGGCATCGACGAAGACGCAACCCTGAGCCTGCAGCCGGCGCAGACCTTGCTGTCTGGTACTCAGCTGTGGGTGGATGCGCCACCTCCGGCGACGATGCAGGACTTCAGCGATAGCTCGAACATCGACCTGTTCGATCCCAACGATACTGCCACTCCAGAACGATTGGCCTTCAGCCCGGTACGGCAAGTATGGAATAGCCGCTTCGATGGTGCTGCATTGCGTTTGGATGCGGCCTTGCGCGATCGTTCGGGCCATGAGAAGACGGCTACCCATAGCTTGAATAAGTTGGCTTATTTACAAGCGGAAACCCGTCGCGACAGTATCGAGAAAGGCTATAGCGCTGCACGGCTTACGGTTTTGCCAGGTCACCCCCAGGCGCTGGCCTGGGTCGAGAACCGCAGCAGCGACGGCTACCGCCTGAACACTCTGGATGGCCCGCTGGAAAGCCGTGACAGTGGCCGCGTGCGCCAACTGTTCTTTAGCGGTACAGGTTTGGTCGCGCAAATTCGCCGCGATGGTGACGACTTCCTGCGCTTCTGGCGCTGGCAGAATGGGGCTTGGCAGGCCGCAGTGGAGCGCACTACGGCCGGTACTCTGGTCGGCGCCAGCGGCGATCTGCTGTTCGTCCGTCACGGTCGGCAGATATCCGGGTTCGCCGTTGGGGCCCAGGGTTTCGCTGAACTGGTAGGTCTCAGCCTGGATGACGAAGTTCTTCAAGTTCAGGCAGATGGTCAACGCCTGGCTGTGCTGACCACTACGGGTCTGGAGTTGTTGCAGCTCGATGACCAGGAGCTACCGGCCCTGCGTCGTGTTACCAAGCTGGCGCTGCCAAGCCGACTCGGCTTTATCCTGCAGGGCGATCGACTGCTCAGCTGGACCGCGACGGGCGTCGAGCAGCACAGTCTGCAACGCATTGCCGATGGCTGGAGCCTGGCTGACGGTGCAACTCTGCCGGTGCTCGGCAGGGTCGGCGATGCCCGCTTCGACGGCGAGTTGACCTGGCTGCGTGTCAGCGAGGAGCTGTATGGCGATAGCTGGCAGGTTTGGCGTGGTACTGAACGTCTTGGTGCCTTACCCGGCACTTATCAGGGCCTTGCCTTCGGTGCTGGCAAGCTGTTCTCCCTGCAACTCAAGGATGACACGCAGCAATTGGTGGTCGAGCCGTTGCAGGTGGCGGAGCCACAGCGCGCTGAATTGAGCGCCACGATCAAGCGACTGCCATTCGGTGTTCTGGTCGGCGGTCTGCCCGCATCTGCCGAGACGGCTCTGGGTTTGGCCGATGTGAGCTGGCGCAACGCCGAAGGGCATGCGTTGCCCGCCCAGGCAATGTGGTATCAGGGCGAACTGGATGCCTACCTGGGCGAGAGCTTCCCGCATGGCCGGGCCTGGCTGCTGGCCAATGCCCCGGAAAACCTGCATCTACGGGTACAGGACCATGCTGGCGAGCAGACCTTGGAGCTCAGCGTGCCTGCTGCTACAGCTCAGGCAGCCCAACTCAGCCTGGATAACGCCGCAGTGCTCAGTGCCGGTGCGCGTTTGCCATTGGCGGCCGCTTTCCCTGTCGGCAGCATCGGCGAAGGCGCACAGTTGCAGCGCAATGATGTCGCGCTTGCCGGCATAGCTGGCTTGCAGAAGAATTTCTATTGGCTCGACCTGCCGGAAACCGGTGATAGCCGTTACCAGTGGCAGGATGCGGCGGGTGCGCGCGAGATTACCTTGCACAGCAAGCCGAATCAGCAGTTGGCTGCCCTGACTCTGAGTGGTGCGGGTAATAATCAGATATTCGCCGAGGGCAGCGCTTTGTCTCTGGGCTATCAGGTCGACGAGGCGCCGGCATGGGTGGAAGTCGAGCTTCGTAGCTTCAACGGCAAGGTATTGGCGCGTGTACTCACCAGCGGCCAGCAGGGCCAGTTCAGCCTGCGCCTGCCACAGGTGTTGGTACAGGAAAGCCTGGTACTGCGTGCGCGTGCCTACTTCCCCGGCGATTTCCGCTACAGCGAACAGCAGCTCAACCTGCGTGTGGTGCCGGTGCAGCAACTGCCGCAGTTCACCTTAAGCGGCCTGCCAAGCCAACTGTATGCCGAAAGCCTTGTCGAGCTGCGTCTGAGCGGCGTCGACCCCGCAGGCTATCGTCTGACACTGGAAGCGATGGATGAGAACGATCAACTGCTCGCCAGCGGCGCCGATCAGCTCAGTCTGCGCTTGCCTCCTGGGCTCGCGCAGCTGCACGTGCGAGCTTTGCTCAGCGATGAATTAGGCAATCGGCATGAGCAACGTTGGCAGGCTCGCGTGGTTGATGCCTGGTCTTTGCAGAGTGCTGCGCAGCGCGTAGCGTTCGATGTGTTCCTGCCGCGTGTGGGCAGTTACTGGCTGTCGCGCGGTGTCGAACTGCACGATGCGCAGGGCTTGCGCAAACGCTTGCCGGGCGCAATCGCGGCCATGGATCACCTACATAGCTATCTGCTGGTTAGCGTCAAAGGCTTCGGTCTGAGCCTGCTCGACCCGCAGGATGAAATGAACGTTGCCGGCCAGATTGGCGTCGCCGCACCCTTGAATCATTTGGCCGTACAGGGCGAGCGCATTCTCGCCGCCAGTGGTAGCGATCTTTATTGGTTCGATGCCCTCGGCAGTCAACTCAAGTCTGCCGGCAAGCAAAGCCTGAGTGCTGATATCCGCCAGGTGCTGGCTTATCGCGATGGTTTCCTGGTACTGACCGGCAACCAGCTGTTGAAGCTTTCTGCAACCGGACAAACCCTGGCGACCTTTAACCAGACCGGCCTGCGTGGTTTGACCAATGTCGGCGAGCAAATCTACCTGACGGACGCCAATGCACGGCTATGGAAACTGAACGGCAATCTGCTGGGCGATTCTCGCGGCTTGACTGGCGGCGCCGAGCGTCTGTTCGTATTGCCGGGCCAGTTGCTCGCACTGTCCAAAGATCGCGTTCAACTGGTCGATCTGGCAACGCGTGAGCGCATCGCTTCCTGGCCAATTGCCGCCACCAATCCAGACCAGGCCCAGTGGGCCTCTGGCAAGCTCTGGTTGGGCGGCAGTGAAGGCCGTGTTCTACAGCCGCTAGTGGGTAGCGCGGGTTATCAGCCTTTGTACGATAGCCGCAGCGCAACCGTGGCAACCCGTGGCTCGGTCGAAGGGCTGACGTTATTCGATGGGCAACTGATAGTGGCGGCGGATAACTTCGGCGCCCAGTTGTTGCGTCAGGATAGCGCTGGCGATTGGCAGTCCTCCCTCTATCCCGGCCAGGCGTTCAGCGAAGCTGCGGCTCAAGTGGCTGCGGGTGGCGATTACTGGTTCGTTCTGCAGGCGCAGCAACAGCGAGTAATGGCGCTTGCGCGTAGCAACCTCGCGGCGCAAACGGTATTCAGCCAGGTGGCGGCTACGGATCTGGCCGTCAGCAGCGAACACCTGGTGGCAACCAGCGGTGGCTCGTTGCGTCTGGCGGCATTGAAACAGCTCAGTAGCACGCGTGAAATCGTGGTGAGCCCACAGGAGAACCTGCGTCAGCTGGCCGTTTATGGAATGCAAGCTGCGGTGCTGAGTGAAAGCGGTCGAGTCTTTATGGTCGACCTGCGTGACGACATCCAGCAGCCGGTACGAGAACTCAGCGCACAACTGAGCGGCGAGCCTCGTCAATTGGCCTTTAACGGCGAGCAGCTGTTCTACATCTCGGCCGAGCGCGCTTGGCGCTACGATCTGCGTACACAGCAGAACACTCAGTTGCTCGGCGACAGCAAGGTCACCAGCCTTTACTGGGCGGCAGGGTTGCTCTGGGTCGAGCAGCCACAAGCGCAGGGCTATAGCCTGTCCGCGTTGGAGCCGCTTAGTGGCCAGGTGATCGATGGCAGTGTGTTGCCGCTGTCCCAGCGCACTACGGCTTTGGCTATCGAGCGCAATCGTTTGGCACTGGGTCTTGGCAGCCAAGGCGTTCAGATCTATGAACTCTCTTATGGTATCGGCAGTGCATCCGTCGCCCCATTAGCCCCTCTGGCTGGCAGCACCTTGTATCCGTCCGATTCACTGGCGCTTGGCTTACCCGAGGAAAATCTTCGTGGAGTCGCCTTTACCATCAATGGCCAGCCAGTGGCCGAGCTTAAGCATGCATTGAATCAAGCGCGCTTGCGTTTGCCGGCAGGTTTGCCGATGGGCCAGACCTTCGCTTTGGGCATGCGTGTTGAAGACGCCTTTGGTGTGGTTCGCGAAGCGACTGCGCGTGATTTTTACCTGGCACCTGGCGAGGGTGTAGCCAACCCCTTCAATGTGGCTCTGACTCTCGCAGAACATTCCTGGTTGCCATTACCGCTTGCAGTTAGCGCCCAGGTCAGCGATAGCCAGCAGCCGCTGGCGCAGGTCGAGTTCCTGCTCTCTGCCAACAGCAACGGGCCTTGGCAACGCATCGCCTTGCGCAGGGCCGAACCCTTCCAGGCTAACTTGTCGTTGGACACCAGCTTCAGCGGGCAATATCTCAAAGTTCGCGCCGTGGATGTCTTCGGCAACAGCGCGGAGTCGCAAACCAAGCGGTTCTACCGGCATCAGGACAATAAAGCGCCGACAGCCAGCCTGGCGTATGAAGGGCAAGCGGTGTTTACCGATGTCAACAAGGCGGTGCGTGGCTATCCATTTACCGTGAAGGCACAGATGGCGGATGCCGAAGGCGCGCTGGATAAAGCGACTTTGCTGCGCAATGGCAAGGTGGTTGCCGTGGCGTTCGGCAAGAACCAACTGGCCTACCAGGATGTTGCAAACACCCTGGGCGAGCAGGTCTTTACCCTCGAAGCGAGCGACCGTGCTGGCAACCTCACCTCCGCGGAATTGCGTGTAGTGGTGATCGATGATGCCTTCCCGGGTATCGGCACGCTTACGGCTCCCTCTGAGGTCATCGAGCAGGGTAGCTTCAATATCAACCTCACGGCCGAAGACGACGTCGCTATCAAAGCCGTTGAGGTGCAGTGGAACGGCTTCACGGATAACTATCCGTTCAACCAGAAGCACCTGAATGCGCATTCATTCACGGTCAAGGATCGTCGTACCGAGCGCGTCGCTACTAGCCTGACTCAGCCGCTCCTGGTCAAGGTGATCGATAGCCGCGATCAGGTTAGCGAAGCGCAGCCGGTTTCAATCAAAGTGACACGCGATAAGGCACCCGACGCTCAGTCGATGCAGGTGAATTTGCCTGCGCGGGCGGTGTATGGCGGGCTGGCAACTCTACAACTCAATAACCTGAACGCTGTGGACGATACCGGTGGCCTGGCGCTACGGGTGTTGCAGCTGGTCGGCGATCAGCCTCAGGAACTATTCAATTGCCTGCGGGCCAGCAACGGTAACTTCTATTGCGGCAATAACGGCTACTCGAACAACCTCAGCCGTGACCTGCGCATGCCGGACACCGCATTGCCTGGCGACCTGTTCCGTCTACAGGTTGAATTGACCGACCGCATCGGCCAGGTCGTCACCCGCGACTTCGGCATCGCGTTGAACCAGCCGCCCAACCTGGTGCGCTTCCAGCAACTGCAAGGCAGCGACAATCCGGAACAGACCCGTGTTCAGGAACGTCCCGTCTATCGCGTGCAGGTGCTGGATGCCGCTTCGCGGGCGGTGCCCGAGCAAACGGTGCAATGGCGTGTTCGTCGCCTTAGCGATGGCTATGTAACCTCGCTCGGCAATAGCACCAGCGATGCCAATGGCTATGCCAGCCTGACTTTCAATGCCGACCGGGTGGCGGGCGATTACCAGCTCTGGGCCGATCTGCCGCAGTTCAGCCAGATTGCACGTGCCGAGAAGAATCTGAGCCTGTTGCCGGGACCAACTCGCCATTTGCTACTCGGTCATCTGCCGCCCGTCGCTGCTGGCGATACCGTCAGCCTGACGGTGCAAGCACAGGATCTGGTGCTGAATAACGTCAGCCTCGATCAGACCAGCGTATTGGCCTTGACCCTGCCCGCCGCCGACTTCCATGTACAACCGGGGGCGGGGATCAATATCGGCAGCACCACGCTGAATGGCCAGACCGTCGAGCAGGTTCAAGTCACGCTCAAAGACGGCCGGGCGCAGCTCAATCTGCAGGCTGGCGAGAAGGTTGGCCAGTTCACCCTGCCGTTGAGTAGCGCAGGCAATATTATCCGCTACACCTACGACAGCCGCGGTTATATCCATACGGTTACCACGCTGCCCCTGACGGTACTTCCAGCGCCGGCCAGCCACTTGCGCCTACTCAACGACCAGGGCCGGGTACAGGAAGAGGGTGCAGTGTTGTCGCGCGGCGTGAAGCAGGATGTGCGTCTGCAAGTCATGCTGCAGGACCGCTTTGGCAACCGCATCAGCCAAATCGATGGTAAACCGGCGAATCTGGCTGTAACCGCACGGGCGACAGGCGCGACTGTGATCAACGGGCAAGCGGGCGAGGCCACCGTCGATCTGATACAGGGCCAGGCTTGGCTGGCCGTTAGCAACGAGACTTTCGAAGAAGTCACCCTCAGTTTGGCTGGCCCTATCGAAGGCATGCCGCAACTGGATCTGAGTAGCCAATTCCGTATCAGCTTTACCGTGCAGCCGCCGGAAATCATCAGCAGCGTGATCGAGGCCCGCGAAGGCACTCAATTGCGAGCTCATTTCGAGTTCGACGAACCGGTTCGCCTGGAAAGCGGCGAGGCGCTGAAGTTCTTCGAAGGCAATACCGCGCGAGCCGGTACCGCCAGCCTGAGCGCCGACGGCCGCACCCTGAGTTTCGTACCGCAACAGGCGCTGGTGCTGGGCCGCTGCTACCGCTACGACACCACCGGCTCGGGCCTGCGTGGCATTGCCCGCGACGATGAAGTGCGCGAGCAAGGTAGCGAAATCTGCGCCCCCCATGCCCTGTTCAATGTCGCCGGCCCGGTCAAGCTGCTGGCCGGCCAGACGTATAACGTCCCAATGCTGATTGCGAGCAATAGCGATCTGTATTGGCCGAACGTCAGCAATGGCCGGGCGGAGCTGGGTGGTCAGAGTCTGGGCTTCAACTGGTATTACGGCCCGACTCGTCAGCTCGTCGTGCCGACGTTCTTCAGCCAGCCGGACAACCAGATCGCCGATGGCGACCTGCTGCCTTTGAACCTCAGCGGCACCATTGCCGGCACGCCGACGAAGCCGGTGGTCATGGGCAACGGCCTGCTACTGCAAGTGTTCGACCCGCTGGGCGATTTCGATGGCGATGGCCTGAACAACAAATTGGAATTGGAAACCCAAGGTCTTGACCCGGCCCTGCGCGATACCAACGGCAATGGCATCGAGGATGGTGCCGAGGATTTCGATGGCGATGGCCTGAGCAATCTCCAGGAAGCGCAACTGGGCACCAAGCTGCGTGTCGCCGACAGCGACGGCGACGGCCTGTCCGATGGCAGCGAAGCGCTCACTCACGGCAGCGATCCGCTGAATCCGGACACTGACGGCGATGGCCTGTCCGATGGCGCCGAAGTCAGCAATATTCCAGCGTCCTCGCCATTGAAGAAAGATACCGACGGCGACGGCATACCGGATCAGCTGGAATTGCAGATGGGCCTCAATCCGAGCGAAGCGGCGGACGGCCTGCTCGACAAGGACAACGACGGTCTGAGCAACGCGCGCGAAGTGCTGCTGGGCACGACCATCAATAATCCCGATAGCGATGGCGATACGCTCAAGGACGGTATGGAGGTCGATCAGCTCGGCACCGATCCGCTGAAAGCCGATACCGACGGCGACGGCCTGCGCGACGACGAAGACGGCGAACCGCTGGTCAAGGATACTCAGGCCCCGGTTGTGCAACTGCTCAACCCGGCGCCCGGCCAACAGCTGATCAAGGGCCTGCGGCTGACCATCACCCCGAGCCTGCAGGACGATGGCCGGGTGACCAAGGTCGCGGTGCGTCTCAACGGCACACAGATTGCCCTGCTGAGCAGCGCGCCCTTCACCTACGCGATGAACCTGCCGAACGAGGCCGACAGCCTGCGCCTGGAGCTGGTCGCCACCGATACCAATAACAACCAGGGCACTAGCGGCGAGCACACCTTCAGCCTGATCGAGGACCCGTTGACCACGGTGATAGGTCGTGTGCTCGATAGCAGTGGCCAGCCTATTGCCGGTGTCCAGCTCGATGCCCATAGCCTGACCGCCATCAGCCAGGATGACGGCAGTTTCGTGATCACCGACGTGCCTGTGGCTCCGGGTAAGGTCGCGGTTGTCGCCAATGGTCTACTGGGCAATGAAGCGGTAACCAGCATTTCTGCGGAGTTCGAGCCGGTCTGGGGCGGCACCACCGATGTGGGCACCATTACCCTGCAATCGCCTAAGGTGCGGGTGGGGTATTTCAACTCCAGTACGTCTTCGGGGCAGCCGTATCAGCGGTTGGTTATTGAGCGTGCCGGCTATGAACCCATATTGGTGAGTAACCTCGCCACCTTCGACCTGTCGCTGATCGATATGCTAATTGTCGACAGTTCGCGCAACTATTACGGCAACAGCGCATACGCCAATAACCGTGCGAAGGTATTTGACTTCGTGGACAAGGGTGGGGTGCTGCTCATCAACGAGGAATACAACAGTACGAATGGACCGTTGACGGATGTTCCTGGTCAACCGGCTGGCGAGTCGGTGTGGGTGGGGAGTTGGCAGTATTTGGTTCCGTTCAAGCGTTGGTCCGAAGTCAGCGAAGGCAAATCCGGTTCCTGGTGGCCACACCGCACGGCGTACGCTGGCCTCTCCTATCTGCGCCTGGATACCTTGGGCGAAAATCTGGTCCCGTTGACCTTCAGTGGCGTGCGCGCCGACAAGCGCGTCACGTCGGTTCGCTACCCTTATGGCAAGGGGCAGGTGTATTACGGTTACACCCGAAATCAAGTTTGGCGTCCTGGCGACAATGAGCAGTTACTGGCCATCTATCAGCCGAACGTGTTGGTGATGATGCGCGAGCTGACGCTTAAGGACAGCGATAACGACGGTCTGAAGGACATTCACGAATACGCCCATGGCACCAGTGCCTTCCAGGCCGACCGCGATGGCGACGGTTTGCTTGACGGCTTCGAAGTCAAGTACGGCTTCAATCCGCTGGTAGCGGGTGAGCAGCATCTGGATACCGACGGCGATGGTTTGAGCAACCTGCGCGAGCAGGAGCTCGGCACCCATCCGCGCCAGGCGGACAGCGATGAGGACGGCTTATTCGATGGTGCTGAAGTCGACCTGCACAATAGCGACCCGCTAAGCGAAGACACTGACCTGGACCGTGTTCTGGATAATGCGGAAGCGACTAACAAATCCGATCCGCGTAAAGCCGACAGCGACGACGACGGCATCAGTGACTACGAAGAGATCTATACCTACGCGACCAAGCCGGATTTGGCGGATACCGATGGCGATGGTCTGTCCGACTTTATCGAGCTCAAGGGCACCTACGCCGATATCCTCAACCCGAAAAATGCCGCGGATGCCAATCAGGACTACGACAACGACGGTCTGAACAATAAGCAGGAACTGCTCGATACCCTGACCAACCCCAAAGTCGCGGATAGCGATGGCGACGGCATGAACGACGGTGCAGAAGTCCAAGCCGGTCTCGATCCGCTCGACCCCGATACCGACAAGGACGGCCTACTGGATGGCGAAGACAGCCAGCCGTTGGAAAAAGACCATGAGTTGCCGCAGGTCAGCCTGACCTCTCCGGCCGCAGGTAGCAGCCTGGTGTATGGTCAGCAGGTACGTTTGCGCGCCAGTGCCAGCGATAACGGCCGGGTGGTTGCGGTGACCTTCTATGTCAATGGCAGCGAAGTTGCCGTCGATACTGCGGAGCCCTATGAGCACGTAATAGTTGTGCCAGAGCAGGGTAGCGAGTTGCAGGTTGAGGTCAGCGCGGTCGATACCAATGGCAACGAGCGTCGTACCCCGGTGCAGCGTTTCAGCATTATCGATGATGCCGGAACCCAGGTAGTTGGTCGCGTACTAGACAGCGCTGGCAATCCTGTGGTGGGTGCTGCGATAGCCATAGTCAATGATCTGGGCAGCAGCACTGTCGTGCCGGTTGGCTATGTCATGGACCAGCTTCCGTACTCCAGCTCTAACTACAACGATAATTCAGGCATGCAGCTGAACGACAATCAGCTTGGCGTGGCTGGCTTTAACGTGGATCTAGGTCAGGGTACTGCGTATGAATGGCTAGGCTGGAATAGCAAGCCAACAATCAACATCGACTTCGATTTTGGCCGCACCGTTTTAATCGATGGTATCCAAATCGGCGCAAGCCAAGACAACACTAGCAATGTTGTACTGCCTTCGGTTGAGGTGTACCAGAAAGTCGGTGAAGCGTGGGTGGCCGCGGGCAGCCTTTCTGTTCCGGTCAGCAGTGCTAATAGCACTAGCAACAGCTCAATGAGTTCACGTCGCACGCTGGATCTCAGCGGCCTCAATTTGAACAGCCGTTATGTGCGGGTAACACTTAAGGCCAATGGCAATTGGACCTTTGTTGATGAGATCGACTTCACCCATAGCTGGCAAACTTCCGGCAGTGCTGAAGCAGTGACCACCGACAGCCAAGGTCGTTTCGCAGTTGCCGCCAGCACGGTATTGCTCGACCCGCAGGTCAAAGCCACTGCACGCTTCGGGGCCCAGACGCTAACGGCACTGAGTCCAGTTTTCGAGCCGGTGCGCGGCGGCACCGTGGATGTCGGTGATCTGGTGCTGGCGGCCGAGGGGCGTCGTGCATTCAACCCAATCCAGGCCCGCCATCTGGCCTATGAAGCCCGTGAGCAGAACCTGAATAAAACGCTAAATAACCAGCAGCGTTGGGATTTCTATACCTATTACGGCAACGTACAGACCGGTACCAACTACGGGTTTAGCAATGCTCAGTACATGCAGGTTAATGGCTCTTACTACACCAACGATTCACCGTATCCCTACCTGTTGCGTCTGGCCGGTCGTGAGCTGACCCTGCCCGAGAGACAGATGGGGGCCGTGCGGGTGAGCCGCAAGATCCATGTCCCGGCCGGCCAGAGCTATGCCCGCTATCTTGATCTGTTCGAGAACACTAGCGATCAGGCCGTGACCGTGCCTGTGCGTATCCTGGGTAACTTCTATAACGATAGTCGACGCATAGTGACGACCTCCTCGGGCGACCAAGTATTCAACGCTCTCGACCGTTATCTGGTTACCGACGACGCGACCGACAATGGCGGCCGTACCGCCTCCGGTATTCTATTCGGCGGGCTAAGCGCGCCGGTTCAGCCGAGTGTGGCGACGGCTAACCCGAACAATTATTCGGTCACCTATTCGCTGACCGTGCCGCCGCGCAGTCGCAAGGCATTGCTGCATTACGCCGTGCAGAACAGCAGCCGGGCCGAGGTCGAGCGCATCCTCGAGGAGCTATCGGCGACCAACTTCGAAGAGCAGAACCTGACCGTCGAAGAGCACCGCGATATCGCCAACTGGACCACCCAGGTCGATACCGATCTGGATGGCATCGCCGATGCCGATGAAGTGCCGCTGGGCTTGGATCCAAGCAATGCCGATAGCGATGGCGATGGCCTGTCCGATGGCTTCGAGATTCGCTATGGCTTCGATGCGAAAACCGACGATGGTCAGGCACAACTGGATAGCGATGACGATGGCCTGAATAACCTGCAAGAGCAAGAAGCGGGTAGCCATCCGCGCGTGGCGGATAGCGATGGCGATGGTCTAAACGATGGCGACGAAGTGCTGGTGCATCTGTCCAGCCCGCTGACTCGCGATACGGATTTGGATCGTATTCTCGATCAGGATGAGATCAGTCGTGGCACCCATCCGAACAAAGCCGACAGCGATGATGACGGTCTGGACGACTATGTCGAAATCCATACCCATGGCACCGATCCGCTGAAGCAAGACAGCGACGACGACGGCATGCCGGACAAATTCGAGGTCGACCATAATCTGCTCAACCTCAACGCCGCGGACGATACCGATAACGATGGCCTGACCAACCTGGAGGAGTTCCAGGCCGGCACCCTGCCGCGTAATGCCGATACCGATGGCGATGAATTGCTCGACGGCTGGGAAGTGAAGGGTATGCCGCCAAGCGATCCGTTAAAGGCAGACGGTGATGCGGGTGGCCGGCGCGATATCAACGAACGCTTTGTCGATGGCACCGATCCAAAACAAGCCGGAGATGATCGACCGAATGTCTCCGGTTACCGCTCGCTCAACGATGAGAACAATCGGAATTGGTCGTTCTATTACAATGGTTATGCGCGCGCAACCACCGGTTCTGCGACCACCAATGCATTCCAGCTGTACATCAACGGCACCAACTACGGCCACTGGTACGACCACGCCACCAGTTCAGCCAATGGCCGCGAGTACCACTACGAAGCGCGGCGGATGAACAACCTGGTAGTCAGCCGCCGGGTGCTGGTGCCAAGCGTAGGTGGCGCCTATGTGCGCTATCTGGAAATCCTCGACAACCCGACCGGCCAGGAACAGGTAGCGACCGTGCGGTTGCAGTCCTACTACGGGGCTGCCAACGACAATCAAGTTGCAGCAGTCACCAGCAGTGGCGATGCGCAGCTGACAACGGGCGACGACTATATCGCCCTGCGTGATACCTCTGTGGCGACCCGTCCGGTGCTGCTGCACGTATTCGCTGGTAACGCTCAGCGGCGTCAGGGTACGAGCTTCGTCAACCAGAACGGGCGCCTATGGCAAACCGATTATCAGGTACGTATCCCTGCGGGCGAACGTCGCGTGGTCATGCACTTCGCCACTCTGGAAGGCTCGACGGAGGCGGCGGTCGCTACGGCGGATAAACTGCGCAGTCTGAAAAACCTGGGGCTGGATAACCTCGATGCCAACCTGGCCGGCAAGGTGGTGAACTTCTTCGCCTTCTATGACCAGGATGAGGATGGCCTCAGCGACGCCGATGAGACTCTCCAGGGCACCGACGTCAACGATCCAGACAGCGATAACGACGGTATTCCGGATGGTCAGGATGCCGAGCCGCTGGTGCCGGACGCAGAGGTTCCGAACGTCAGTATTCAACCGCTAACGTCCGCACGGCGTTACGGTGGCGATCCGCTGGAGATTACAGCGCACATCACCGACAACGGTATCGTCACCAAGGTCGAGTTGCTGCAGGACGGCGAATTGCGTGAAACCCGCACCCAGGGCGGTAGCCAGACCTTCTCGGTGATTCTGCCGAACACGGCTGATACCTTGCTGCAAGTGCGTGCGACCGACAGCCACGGTAATGTGAGCACCGCCGATCTGAGCGTGCCGATCAACACCGTTCCAGAGCTGATCTTTAGCGGTGAGGTGGTGGACAAGCTTGGCCAGCCGGTGGAAGGTGCACTGGTACAGGTGAATGATGTCCAGGCGAGCACCGGCGCCGATGGGCGCTACAGCCTGATGCTCCTCAGCATCGAAACCCGACTCGAAGTGCGCGCGAGTGCCTTGTTCGGTGCTCAGCGCATGCACGCGAGTGCCGTGGTCGATATTCCTGTGGATACCGAAGCGGTAGCGGTTCCGGCGCTGCAACTCGACGCCGAAGGCCGTCGTGCTCGTGACCTGATACCCGAGAGCATGCTCAGCTACGAGGGCACCACTGGGTTCTACTACAACCTGTATGGCAACAATTATCGGTGGGATATCACCAGTAACGGCAGCATCAATGATGGTTCCAACGATGCCTACGATGGCGGCCAGTACCTGACCGTCAACGGCCAGGGTTTCCCAAATGTCAGTCTGGGCCAGCTTCGCCTGAACGGTCGGGAACTGACCTTGCCTGCGCAGAACATGGCTGGTGGCTTGCGTGTCAGTCGCAAGATATATGTGCCGGATAACCAGAGTTATGCGCGTTTCCTGGAACTGATCGAGAACCCGAGCGATAGCGTGGTGACTGTGCCTGTGGTCATCAGCGGCAACCTCGGTTCTGATGGCGGTACCTACACCATCAACACCTCGTCAGGCGACAAGTCGTTCAGCGTCGATGATTACTACTTGCTGACTGACGATTCCAGCACTGGCAATAGTGGCAGCGATCCGGCCATGGGGCACTTGTTCGGCGATTCGCGTTCGACGCTCAAGCCAAGTGCCGTGTCGCGAAGTGGCGACAACTACTCCATGACCTTCACGCTCACCTTGCAACCTAATAGCCGGCAAGTGTTGATGCACTATGCGATACAAAACCACAACGGCGTCGAGACCCAGCGCATTCTCGATGAGCTGAGTTCGGAGACCTTCGAAGAAGTGGGTCTGACCCGGGAAGAACACCGGCAATTGGTCAACTGGAACGGCTTGGTGGATTCCGACGGAGACGGGATGACTGATGCCGACGAAGTACCGCTCGGCCTGGACCCGCAGAATCCCGACTGGGACAGCGACGGTATCCCGGATGGCCAGGACAGCGAGCCGAAGACGCCTGACCAAACGGCTCCGGTTATTACCATCGCGCCGTCGGCAGGGCCGCATTATGCCGGTGACGAGCTGCCATTGACGGTCACCGTGGAAGACAACGGCATCGTTGCGGCAGTCGAACTCTGGCAAGACGGTGTACTGCTGGAAACCCGCAATGCTGGCGGCCAGCAAACCTTCTATGCGACTGTGCCGGATGCCAGCTCGACGCGCGTTGAGGTTCGCGCGGTGGATAGCAACGATAACGGCGCCCAGCAAGCCCTCGACATAGCCATCGATGCAGTCCCGCTTAGCAGTATTTCCGGGCGCGTGATCAACGAACTGGGGCACCCCGTGGCGGGCGCTTATGTCTCTCTCCACCCGGTCGAGGGCGCCGAGTCGCCAATGATGGCCAGTGAGTCTGAGAGCGTTGAGCTGCAAACGGATGCGCAAGGCCGCTTCACGATCGGCGATATCGACCGGCGCGTGAATTCCACATGGGCAGTCGCGGTGCGCCACCAGGTGCTGGATGTCGAAATCGAGGCGACGCGCGAAGTATCGCTGCTTGAAGACGGGGCGCTGGATAGCGGCGATATCACCCTGGCGGTCGATGAAAGCTATATCCAGCCGCTGAGCGATGCGCTGGGCACCGCCTATGCGTCCAACTACAACCACTCCTTCCAGTTGCCTGAAGACTTTGTCTTCGAGTCGCGAGGGGTCAACGTTTATCCGAATCAACAGCGGATAGTCATAGGCAGCCTGCAGATCATTCCGCTGCAGAACGGATTGACCGCCTACGACTCCGGGCGCAGTTTCTATGTCGCCCAGGATGAGGATCGCTGGACATTCACCTGGACGGGCTGGACGCCGAATTACGATTACTCTGCGGCCAATAGAATCGACATGCAGGTCGTATTGCATCGCGATGGTCGAGTCGAAACCCGCTATTACGCATTGCCGGTCGCCGGTTGGGGGAATGGCGTCAAGAGCGGCTTCCTTAACGGTGAGGGAGTCGAGGTGCAGGAGCTCGATCTCATCGGGTCCCAGGGGCGACAGATTCCTCGCGACCAGGAGGTCTATGAGTGGTTCTATTCGCGGCCGGATCTGCTCGGTTGGTCGGTCGCTTACCTGCCGCAGGGTGGCGGGGTTTATTCGGTTGACTTGGCGCGACTGCCAGGGCGCCAGGATACTGATGGCGATGGCCTGTCGGATGCTTATGAGACGCTGCTGGGCACCGATCCTGCGCAAAAAGACAGCGACGGCGACCTGCTGTGGGATGGCTTCGAGTTCTACAGCGACTTCGATCCGCTGCTTGCCGAGCCCGGCATTGCCCAGGCCGATCCGGATGAGGACGGTCTGAGTAACCTGGAAGAGCAGACGCAGGGTACAGACCCGAACGAGCGCGATAGCGATGGCGATGGTTTATCGGATGGGGACGAGGTAGATGTACAGGCTACCGATCCGAACCGCGCGGATTCCGATTACGACGGCTTGAGCGATGGCGCGGAGATCGAGCTGGGCACCGACCCGAACAAGGCCGACACCGATGCAGACGGTTTGACGGATGGCGAGGAAGTAAATGAGTACTCGACCAGCCCGCTGAAGCAAGACACTGACGGCGACCTGCTACCCGATGGCTTCGAGATTGAATACGGGTTGCTGGAGGCCGCGGCCGATGGTGACGAAGATAACGATGGCCTGAGCAATCTCGAGGAATACCAGCAGGGTACCCATCCTCGTGAGCGCGACACTGATGGCGATTCTTTGCCAGATGCTTTTGAGGTCAATGTGTTGGGGACCTCGGCCATGAAGTTCGACTCCGATGACGCGGGACGCGGCGACGGCGACGAGCTGTTCGTCGATGGCACCGATCCTCTGAGCGCTGGTGATGACCTCGCCCAGCTACCGAACGACTGGGGTGCTTACATGCTTACCGAGTCGGGTATACAGGTTGAAATAACGCGCGATGGCGAGGTCAGCTTTTACAACCAGACAGGCGATGGCGGTGCATTGCCATTGGAGGGCGGCCTGCGTCTGGAAGGCTATAGCCAGGACGGGGAGAGCGGTGCCGACAACGCCAAGCTTCGGCGTGGCATGGTGGGCTCGGCCGATGGTCGGACCTGGCGTACGCCGCTGCGGGAGATTGAGCCTGGGTTGATGGCGAGTCGCGAATACTATGTGCCTGCCGATGGCCGTGGTTATGTCCGGGTGCTGGACAAGTTCTACAACATCACCGACGAGGCGCTGGTAGCAAATCCTCTGCTGACCTCCAGAAATGACTATTGGCCGATCGGTTACCAGCAAAGTACGTCTAGTGGCGATGATCAATTGACTGCAGAAGACCGCTGGCTGCGCCAGCGGAAGGTACCTAATGAAGGGCAGGCCACCGACCCGATAAGCTTTGTCCATGTATTTGCTGACGAAGCGGGGCGCGAGGTCCTGAATAGCGAGAGTCTCTACAGCGACTCTTATTACCGCTGGAACATTGGTTATAGCTTCGAAGTGCCCGCCAACGAGCATCGTGTCGTCATGAACTTCATCGCTCTGGAAAACAGTGGGCATGCAAGCAGCACCCTTGAAGTGCTTAGTACGCTGGGTGAGGACGTGTTG
The DNA here is from genome assembly GCF_946885885.1 of uncultured Pseudomonas sp. The sequence continues at coordinate 5,140 of NZ_CAMPHN010000011.1, read as the reverse complement.
CGTGGCATCTCGCCGGCGGATCGTTCGCGGAGTGTCAACTTCACGCTATGTACCGATACCGAATTCGACCAGCTGTGCGATAGCGATGAAGAGCGTTTGGAAACCGACAAGAACCTGGCCGATAGCGATGGAGACCGTTTCGAGGACGAGCTCGAAGTTCGTCTGAGCAGCGCCCCGAAAAACCCTGCTTCCATGCCAGAGTTCGATATTTATTTCTTGAAAGGCGATGAGACCCGGCAACTGATCAAACAGCGCGGCTTCGATGGAGAGAAGGTCGTGGTTCGTGATCTGGAAACCCGTTTTGCCGCTATCGACTTCGACGGTAACGGTCGTTTCTGGATGGGCGCTTCAAGCTCGCTCGACGATGGGGGGGTGGTACATGAATTTGATAACGCCAGTTTTGAGCAGCGAGAAAATCCGTTCTACACCACCGATGGAACATTGATCGATGTCTTGGGTTGGCCTGAGCCCATGAGCCTCCATCTACAGGATGGCGGGGTTGATGAAGAAAATGGAGGAGAGTCCGAGATACCATCGAATCAGGCTTCTGCTCAACAGCAACTGGTGCTCTATGTGAACAGTCGTTGGGGCGGCTGGACCGGGTTACGGGTTCCAGCGGTAGGGGGGTGTGGCTATGGGGTGGCTAAATGGAATGGCGAGCCGTTGCTGTTGAATGACTGTAAGTTGACCCGCTTCGATTACAGCATCTCGGGAGAATGGCAGCAGCATTTGGTTGACCTTAGCTTCTCGGACGACTTCGCCGAACAACCGCGCATTCTGGCCATGGATGATATGCCTTGGGCCAAGGGCCTGGCGGTACTTGTCGAAGACACCGAAAATGGCACCGCGCGCCGTCACCTCGGCTTTGTCGACATGCTTACGGGGGAGGTCGTTCGGTTGGGCGCGATGCCCGCGGATGCGCAGGGCATAACAGTGAAATTCCAAGATTTTCAGAATGAGCCAGTGTGGCGGTCGTCGGCGGGGTCCGTGGCGCAATGAAATGTGAAACTGGCTGCAGCAAATTTTGCGGCAATCCTGTATATCGCACGCCGCGATAAAAGGAATTAGATCTAATTGAAGGTGGAGATTGATGATGCAGTTCCAACGCCTTGCTTTGGCGACTTCCTTGTTGGCCGTTTTATTGGCTGGTTGCGACTCCACCGGCGACTCCATTGCCGAAGTGAACGGCAAGCCGGTTACTCAGGAACGCTTCGAGGCCTATTTGAAGTTCAAACGCGTACCCACGCAGAACAACCAATGGGTCAGCCGCGAGCTCGACGAGTACCTGGAGCGCGAGGGTTTGGCCGGGCAGATCGAGGAACAGGGCTTGCTGCCTGTCGAGCAGATCGAGACCGAGGTGGCCGAGTTCCGCAAGCAAATGCTGATCAGCCGTTATTTCGAAGAGTTCCTGCGTGAGCGGGTGACCGACGAAGCGGTGCGTAATTTCTATGCGACTAACCCTGATCAGTTCCAGGCAAAGAAAATCCATGTCGCGCATATTCTGTTGCGCACTAATCAGGCTATGAGCGAAGCCGAGCGTCAGGCTCTGCTGACCAAGGCGCAGGAGGTTTATTCGCGGGCCAACGCTCAAGAAGACTTCGCCGCGCTGGCCGAGGAGTACTCCGAGGATCAACTCTCCGCCAAGCAAGCGGGCGACCTTGGCTGGCTGCAAGAAGGCGCTATCGATCCGAGTTTCAGTAACAAGGTGTTCGCGATGAAGGCGGGCGAGTTGTCCGAGCCGCTGGTTACGCCGTTCGGTTTCCATGTGGTCAAGGTCATCGAGGGGCCGCAGATAATCAAACAACCCTTCGAAGCGGTCAGCGGCGACATTCGTTATCGCTTGCGCCAGGAAGCCAAACAGGCCGAACTCGACCGCCTCAAGCAAGCGGCGAAGATCGAACGGAAAACCCCGCGCCCGGCCGAAACCGAAGAGACCGCTGCGCAGAGTGAAGACGATCGTGCTGCCAGTTAAGCGGTGGCTCGCCTACGTATTCGTAGGCCTGCTCCTTGCCGGCTGCGAAGACGAAAGTCGTCAGGCCCTGGAAAATGTTCCGGTCGAACCCTCCGCGACGCTGGTCACGGTGGACGATAGCGTCATTACCCGTGCCCAGCTGGAGCTGACCATCGAGCGCACGCTCGGCGAATCGGCGCCTTTGTTCGCCACCGAGGAAGTGGAGCGCAAGATTCTCGAGAGTCTGGTCAGCAGTCGGGCCATGGCATTGCTGGCCGAGCGCGAACTGGATGCATCCGAACGTGCTCAGCTCGACCTCAAGGCCCAGGCCTATCGCGAAGAGCTATTGGTCCGGCATTACCTGCAAGCCCACGCCACGCCTGAGCCGGTAACCACCGAGCAGGTGGTGGACTACTACAATCGGCACCCCGACGAGTTCGGCGGCGGGGTCGAGAAGAGTTTTGAGATCATCGGCAACAGCCAAACGCTGGATGAGGCGCAACGCACGGAGCTGATCGCGCTGCTCAGCGGGCCAAAGGTTCAGGGCAATGATTGGCAAGCGTTGGTGGCGGCTTGGCGCGACGAGGGTAAACCGCTCGAGTACCGGCAGAGCCGTCTCAAGCTCGAGCTGCTGGAGCAACCCTTGCGCAGCCTGGTGGAGCCGACGGCGGTAGGCTCGATCGCCCCGTTGTATATCGACGGCCAACTGCTCCTGGTGCGCGTTACCGATGAGCACCGCTTGCCGGCCAAACCGTTGAACGAAGTCAGCGGCGGCATTCGCGAAAAACTGGCCCCTCAGGCGCTTAAACAGGCGGTAAAAAGCCTGAGTAGCGAGGCGCTGAAGCAAGTGAAAGTGGAATACAGCTCGCATTAGACGAGCGAACAGGCAGTTGAAAAACGTAGGCGAGGCAGCCAGCGCAAGGCAAAAACAGGCGAAAAACGGACTGGGCTCGCACGCGAGTTTACGAGCTGTAAATGAGCATTTTGATCGGACTCGCGCCCGAGCCTGTTTTTAACGCCGCGATGGCAACGCAGGTAGTTTTTCAACTGCCTGCTAACTGCCAAACGGCCGGCGGGCCACACATCAGGACAAACGGCAGCATGAGTTGCCGCTTTTGCGGACGGAAAAGCTATGGGGATGCTGGGGGGAGGTAGCAGGCTTAAGCTGCTGCTGGGGCTGATCTGGCTGTTGAGCCTGTGCAATGGCGCATGGGCGGTCGAGTCGTGCCGCGCCGTTTTTTCCGGTGGCTTGCAGACTCATGGATCGATTGGCTCCGTCACGTTCCAGTGGGGCGCGCAACTGCTGGCCAATCCAAGCGCTTTTATCGATACCGCGCGAGTGCAGGCCAACCCCTGGAGTGTGGCTACCTGCGGTAGCAGCAACTGCAAAGCCAGCGGTCAAGTAGCCGCCAACCTTGGACCATTGGTGCTTCCTTCGCTGACCACCGAGCATGATTTGCGTCTGACCTACATGGCCAGTGGCGAAGCGGGCGGCGACGCACTGAACAACTATCGCCACATCGACGTGGACGCCGGCGCCGATTTGAGTTTCAGCACGCGCCATCAGGCCTACTATATTCAGCGCCTGAGTATCGGCTATGGCGCGCGGGTAACCCTGGCGCCAGGGCGTTACTGGATCGGTCGGCTGGACATCGCCAGTAGCGGGCAGTTGCAAGTGTCCGGGGGCAGCGCCCGCGTGATGGTCGGTAGCGGTTTCGAACTGCCGTTCCAGGCACGGTTGAACGCATCGGAGAGCGGCTCGGGTAACCCTGACAAGCTACAGCTGATCGTCAATGGCGGTATCAACCAAGGCTCCGCCAGTCTGGTCAATGCCGTTGCCTTTGTCGAAGGCGATTACCGTAGCGAATTCGCCGCGCACTGGCGTGGCGCTCTGAGTGCGCGCAGCATCGATATCGGTACTTTGGCCAAGGTCGAGACAGTGCCGGCAGCCATCGGCGCCCTGAGTTGGAACAATCAGTGCGAGGAGCGCGCCGACCTGGATGGCGACGGCATCCTCGATTTGTTCGATAGCGACACCGATGGCGATGGCATCGATGACGAAAATGAGCGGCTGGCCGGCAGCGACCCGCGCGATGCCCAGAGCATCCCCGCCACACCTGCCCCCTCGGGGTACACGAGCCTTTGCGTCGCCGCTTTCGCCCGTGGCCTGCAAACTTTTGGCGAGGAAGGGCGAATCGATTTCGGCTACAACGCACAGTTACGTGGAGGAACTTCCTTCTACCTGCCGGCCATGCGCGTCAACTCCCACTTCGGTTCGTCCCTGCGTAGCTGTGATGCCCAGCACTGCCAGCCGAGCTTCGACACGGTCGAAGTGCCGACCTTGCCGGCGTACCGGAAAACCACCAGCTCCTTCACCCAGACCGTGCCTGCCAAGCGCAGCCTTGAGTTCGACGGTAGCCGGCACGAATGGCGCCAGCTGACGCTAGCTGCCGGGGCCAGGGTACGCTTTAGCCAACCGGGCGAGTACCGCCTGAGCAAGGTCAGCCTGGCCCATCGCGCGGTCCTGGAACTGGCGCCTGGCGATTACTGGATCGAAAGCCTCGACTTGGGTAGCGAGGCGCGGTTGCAACCGATCGGCAATGGCACGGTTCGTCTGCACCTGCTTAACGATCTCCAACTGCCATGGCAGGCGCTACTCAATGCCGATGGCTACGAGCAACCCGGTAACCCGTCGAAACTGCTGATTTTTGCCCGGGGTAATGTGACCCTGGGCTCAAGCACCACCACGGCTGCCTATATCTATGCCCGCGGCAAGCTGAACCAGGAGTATGCCTCGCTGCTTTATGGCGGCGCCGTGGCCAAGGGCATCCGCCTGGATACCATGGCGCGAACCCATCAGAACCTCGCCGATCTGCCGGCCACCGATTTCGCCGCACTCTGCGATCTGGATGACGACGGCATCGGCGACAACCTGGATGCGGATCGCGATGGCGACGGCATCGCCAACGACTACGAAGAGCAGGTCGGCACCGATCCCGACGATGCCGCCAGCGTGCCGGCGGATCAGGACAACGACGGCATTCCCGATAGCCTGGACGACGACCGCGACGGCGACGATGTGGCCAACGATGAGGACGCCTTCCCCGACGACGCCAGCGAAAGCAAAGACCTGGACGGCGATGGCATCGGCGACAACGCCGACCCGGATCGCGACGGCGACGGCATTTC
>NZ_CAMPHN010000010.1 GCF_946885885.1 uncultured Pseudomonas sp. | reverse complement strand
TGCTGTTCGCCCCCACGCTCGCTGACAGAGCAATTTTGCCAACGGCATGGGGAGGCCGCTACTTTTTCAACAGAATCGGCCAACTTCTGCCTGTCGTGACTGGCAGAAGTTGGCCGTTATCAGCCCATATGAGCCTAGTTAGGCTATATGCCCCCCAAGGCAAAATCCGCTGGGTCAAACCTATCGCTCGTGTCCATCCGAATACCTCGCAGGCTCGCTGTTTCGCGGTGCGAGGCGTGTAGCGACTCGGCAAAGTAGCTGATCAGGATGGAGCGGCGGCGTGTGCCGCTGGCGTTCAAACTGCCCGCATGCAGCAGGTCGGCATCGAACACCAAGATGTCGCCAGCGAAGCCTGAAAGCTGCGCCGAGCGGGATTCGTCGTTGAAGTCGAATGGCGGCTCTGCCTGGGAGGGGCGGTGGCTGCCAGGGACGATACGGGTTGCGCCGTTCTCGGCGGTGTAGTCGTCGAAATAAGCCAGGGCGTTTATCACGTCGCCTGGCCGTTGGGCCGACAGGTCGCGGTGCAGCTGCTGGTGACCGCCGCCCACCAGGGGCTCGCGACCCTCGATCTGCGCGAGGAAGAAGCGTTCGCCGATCAACTCGCCCACGGCCGCCAACAGCTGCGGCAGACGACACAGGGCCTGAACCTTCGGATCGAGATCGAGCAGCGAATGGCGCCAGTCCCGGCCGCGCGGCACCGGCCAATCGGCCGAGGGCTTGACGCCCGCATCGAACACCGCGCATCGGCTGATGCTACTCGGCGGCGAGCCGCTGGACGGGCCACGGCACATCTACTGGAACTTCGTCTCCAGCTGGCAGGATCGCATCCTCCAGGCGGCCGAGGACTGGCGCACACGTCGCTTTGCCGAGGTGCCGGGCGACGATGACTACATACCGCTGCCCGATACCGGGGGCGCGTTGGCGATTCAAGTAATCACGGCTCAGCAGTACAGATGCGCCTTCTGCGTGCTCCAGGTTCGGCGGGGTTTATGGAGGGGTTACGAACTAACGGTTGCCGGCTCTGCTGCTATCCTTGCCATACCACCTGAAAGTAAGCGCTCCATAAACCCCGTCCGCCATAACAGGGCTTATGGAGCGCTTTTAGTTACCGCTTATTAGTACCTGCTAACCCAAGACGACTATTAATCAAGAGGTAGTTCCACGTGCGGGTATTGGAGGGGCTCTTTTCTGGATCGTGTCAGCAGGTAATCGGCAGCTTCGGCGACGAGCAAAGAGGTAAGGCGATGAAGTCAGGTCCAATTCAAAACACACTGGGCGTTCTTCTCTTTCTTCTCGGTGCCGCTGTCATAGCAGAATGGATGTTTCACATGCCGTGGATGGCGCAGATCTATCCTGATTTTGTTGGCATGACCGCCAGCGCAGCACTGTGTTTCATGCTGGTCGGCATTGCGCTCATTGCGCCCGCCTTACCAGTAAAACGGCACACACAACTCCAGCAATTCATCGGTGGAGCGCTGATTGCCTTCAGCAGTCTGGTCCTCGTCGACATCATCCTGGACATCGATCTGGTCATCGATTTCCCGCCGTTTAATCGCTCGCTGGAAGACCGCGACTGGCCCGGGCGCATGGCGCCCAACACCTGTCTCGGCTTCATTCTGTCCGGCATTATCCTGATATTGGGGCAACAGGTACGCAAGCACGCAATCGGGTTAGCTGTCCAGGCTGCCACCTTTGCGCTGCTTGCGGTCGGCTTGACGGGGTTGGTTGGCTATTTCCTGAAAATCGAGTCATTTTATTCGTGGTTTCATATCGATCGAATGGGACTAGATAGTGCTGTCGGCATGATGCTGGCTGGAACCGCTTTCTGGGTGAGCTGGTACGGTGCCGAGTGGAATCAAACCCGAAATCGCTTTTTCAAGGAGGATGAACATATCAGTTTCGTTGGCGGCGCCATTCTCGTGGTGGTGACGCTGACTACCGGCTTGAGTGGATTTGTCGCCTACCAAAAGAGTCTCGACAAGGCGATGCGCGAAAGTCTGCAATTATCGCTGGACAACAATGTTAGAACGTTTCAGGTGGTGACAACACAAGCGGCCATCAATGTGAAAAATACCGCGCACCGCCCGGGGTTTACGCTCTATACGCAGCGCCTTATAACGAACCTGCACGATACCGAGGCACGCGATCGCCTGAGAGAAATCGGCGTAAACATTCTCACACTGGGCGTTACCGGCATCATTATTCAAGACAATACAGGGCGGGAAATACTACGCTTGGGGCACTTCGTGCCCACGTCGGACATTTCGGTTGATCTGGGTTTACCCATTTCGGCATCCCTGTTATGGAACGGCGCGTTCTATCTTCGTGCCAGCGCCCGCATGTTCGACAGCGAGGGAAACCCGATGGCGACCCTTATTGCCGAGCAACCGCTGCCATCGGTCATAGGAGAGGCCTTCTCCAGAACCAGCAATTTCGGCAATACCGGCGAAATGCGATTGTGTGCAGCGAAAGGGCAACTGTTGCAATGCTTTCCGCAGCGCTTCAACCAAAGAGTCGAAACCAGCTCACGTTATAACGCACAAGGGAAATTGCTGCCTGCAAGCTATGCTGCCGATGGTCAATCCGGCGTGATTGAAACTCAGGACGATCGCGGGCACAACGTCATAGCCGCCTATGCACCACTAAACAAAACGGGCTTCGGCATGGTGGTGAAACAGGATACCGAAGAGTTTTACGCCCCGTTGCGCGATCAGTTGCAACAATTCCTTCCCTTGCTGGCGTTCTTTATTGTCGGCGGTGTAATGCTGTTGCGTTTCCAGATAAAGCCGATTATGAAAAAGGTTCTTACTTCGGAACACAACCTATTCCGCGAGAAAGAGCGTTTGCGCATCACGCTCGCATCGATCGGCGATGCGGTGATCACGACGGATACTGAAGGCAATGTTACTTATCTGAACCCGGTTGCCGAAATGCTCACCGGCTGGCTGTGTGAAGACGCGAAAGGGTTGCCGTTACCCCGGGTATTCCAGATATTCAACGAAGAAACCGGAGAAGCCGTACAAAGCCCGGTCGAACTGGTACTACAGAGCGGAAAAATCTGCGGCCTGGCCAATCACACCATGCTGCGCCGACGTGACAACACCGAATGTTCGATAGAAGATGCCGCTGCGCCTATTTTCGACCAGGACAATCAAATCATCGGCATCGTGATGGTATTTCATGATGTCACGTCGACCCGCAAAATGACTGCGGAAATCTCCTATCAGGCAACCCATGACGGTTTGACCGGTTTGCTGAACCGGCGTGAGTTCGAGCGCCGGTTGGAATTGGCCCTGCAGCGTGCGGAGTCCGACAGTGTGCGGCACTCGCTGCTATATCTTGACCTTGACCAGTTCAAAGTCGTTAACGACACCTGCGGCCACATTGCCGGTGATGAGTTGTTACGACAATTGGCCAGCGTATTCAACCAGCATATCCGGCAGAACGATGCCCTGGCCCGTCTCGGTGGTGATGAATTCGGTGTGCTGCTGAATAATTGCTCTCCTGGCGTCAGCCTGGAAATCGCCGAGACGCTACGCCGAGTCATATGTGATTTCCATTTCGTCTGGCAGGACAAGACCTTCCCGATCGGCGTCAGTATCGGCGTGGCCAATTTTGGAGACGGCAGTCTGTCGCTAGAAAAAATCCTCAGCGCTGCCGATGCTGCCTGCTATGTCGCCAAGGACAAGGGACGCAACCGCATTCATATGTACCATGCCGACGACACTGAGCTGGCAAAACGTCATGGCGAAATGAGCTGGATCAGCCGGATTCAGACGGCCCTGGATGAAAACAGGTTTTGCCTTTATACGCAAAAGATCATTGAGCTTGGTTCGCCTGCCGTTCAAGGTGAACACCACGAAGTACTGATTCGCATGCGAGATGAGCAGGGAGATCTGGTTCCCCCGATGGCCTTTATTCCGGCTGCCGAACGTTACAACCTAATGCCCGCGCTGGACCGCTGGGTCATCCAGACAGCCTTTGCACAATATTCCGAAGCCAGCCGTCGCGGCGACCGCCCTATTCATACGCGTGCCATTAACTTGTCCGGTGCTTCGATTGGCGATCCGAAGCTGTTCGATTTCATCCATGAACAGTTCAAGCTGTTCAATGTCCCGCCACACACCGTCTGTTTTGAAGTCACCGAAACCTCCGCCATCGCCAATCTGGGACAGGCAGCAACCTTGATCCGGAAGCTGAAGGGGTTGGGGTGTCGCTTCGCGCTCGATGATTTTGGAAGTGGTATGTCGTCGTTTGCCTACCTGAAGCATTTGCCGGTGGATTTCCTGAAGATCGACGGCAGCTTTGTCAAAGACATGCTTGATGATCCGATCGATCACGCAATGGTGAAAGCCATCAACCATATCGGACATGTCATGGGGATCAAGACGATTGCCGAATATGCTGAAAACCGCCAGATTCTTGAAGAGCTGGAAAGAATGGGCGTAGATTTTGCGCAGGGTTTCGGAATCGAAAAACCGGTACCGATCTGATTCATCCGTAACTGAACTTATGCGTTTAGCAGGCTCGCGAAGTGTGCCATGCCGGCGCGTAACGTTGCATTCGAGAGTAAACCCGCATAAGGCAATTTGCCGGTATTCGGCGGGCGGCATATTGACGCTTCGATGTCATTGAGCGCCGCGATGCGGGCTTCGTAGGGTGCGCCGTGCGCACCAGCCTCAGCAGCGCTGTGCCGGAAGATTTCCCGTGCGCACGGTGTTCAGCCGGGAGACTTAGGTAGCAGGTGTCGAAAAACGGCCCGAAGCTGGATAAAGCACCGAGAAATTAGGGATTGCCTGCCGCCGATGAGGTTGAAAACGATCCAGAGCAGCGGTTGGCGATAGGTAGAAAGCGACCAATAGCAGCCATTAGGGTGTATTGGTATCAATCAATCTGGGGCGATGCAGTGAGACGCTAGGGCGCTACTGCACAAGGGTTTAGACTGACAACCTATAACGATAAAAGCCTGTGCCGTGCCCATGAAAATAACACCATTACCCCCACTGAATAGCTTGGTGGCCTTTGAGGCTGCCGCCCGTCATCTGAGCTTCACGTTGGCGGCAAGTGAACTAAATGTCACCCAGGGGGCCATCAGCCGCCAAGTGCGCCTACTAGAGGATTATCTCGGCAAGAGCCTGTTCGAGCGCACCACGCGTGCGATGAGTCTGACCCCAACCGGCAGTCGCTATTACGATACCGCGCATGAGGTGCTGCTACAGCTGGCCGGTGCGACCGGCGAGATCCGCAACTGGCGTGGCGAGCAGCAGGTCACGGTGGCCACCAGCACCGCAATGGCGTCGCTTTGGTTGTTGCCCAAGGTCGCCGAGTTTCAGCGCGACCATGAAGAAATCGACCTGCGCATCATCGCCCACGACCATGTTAAGGATTACAGCCGCCTGGACTGCGATTTGGCGCTGTATTACTGCCGTACTGCGCCGAAGGACATGCAGGTTACGCCGTTGTTTTCCGAAGAAGTCTACCCGGTCTGCAGCCCGGCCTACCTGGCCAAACATCCCGAGCTACGCGGCATTGAGCAGCTTGCCGGCTGCACCTGGCTGTGGTTGGAAGACCCGCACCGCGACTGGATCGGCTGGCCTGAGTGGTTCCGTCGCAGCGGCTTGGCGGTGTTGGAGCCTCGCAACCGGATCAAGATCAACAGTTATTCGATGTTGATTCAGTCGGCGCTCAATGGTCAGGGCGTGGCGCTGGCCTGGAATAACCTGATCAACGACCATCTGGAGACCGGCGCGTTGGTGCGCCCGGTCAAGGAAGTGCTGGCAACTGAGGCGCAATTCTGCCTGCTGGAGCCACTGGGGCGCAGTACCAATAGACAGAGCGTACGACAGTTTCGCAACTGGCTGATGACCGAGCTGCCCGCTACCGGTACCGAGTCACCCACCGATTTTTAAGACCTTAAGCCCTAAACGACAAAAGCCAGTGGCTTGTGGCCACTGGCTTTTGTGTCGTTGGCATCGCCCGCAGGCGATTGTTCAGCCGGTCTTTCTCGCGTGTAGCGAGGTGTTATAGGCCACGCCCAGATCGATCAGCGGCTCGGGCAAGTCACTGGGCGTCTGGGAGGTTTCCTGCGCGGTCGCCCGGCTGCCTGAGGATGGCGCAGGCAGCCCGGTGAAGCTCTCCTGGCGCAAAATACGCAACAGGGCGAAGCTCATCAGCAGGATGAATACGGAAATTGGCAAACCGGCGGCAATCGAGGCCATCTGAATGGTCTTCAGGCCACCGGCATACAACAGACCGGCGGCGATGCAGGCGATCAGCACGCCCCAGATCACGCGAATGCCCTGCGGTGGTTCGGGGTGACCTACTGCATTGAGGGTACAGAGCACCAGGGTGCCGGAGTCGGCCGAGGTGATGAAGTAGGACGCCAGCATCAGGCAAACCAGAATGCTGAGTGCCTTGCCTATCATCCCCGCATCGAGTTTCTGCAGCAGTACGAACATTGCCGAGGTGGTTTCCGCCTTGGTCGCCAGCAACACTTCGCCGCCCTTGAACTCAGCCGCTTCGTCTACCAGTTGACCGCTGGCCACCTGCTGCTGGTGTTGCAAGCGATCTGCGCGTTCGCTGTGCAATGCCGCACCACCGAGCACGGACATCCATACGATGGTTACCAGGGTCGGCACCAACAGGGCGCCGCCTATCAGTTCGCGAATTGTCCGACCACGCGAGATGCGCGCGATAAACAGGCCGACAAAGGGCGCCCAGGTCATCCACCAAGGCCAGTAGAAGGCGGTCCACCAGTTCTGCCAGCCACTGTCCTTTTGTGTATCGCTCCAGAAACTCAGGCCGACGATGTTCTGCAGGTAGTCGCCGGTGCTTTCCAGCATGGTGTTGAGCAAGTAGCGCGTTGGGCCGATCAGCAGTACCACGGCAATCAGCAGCACCGACAGCAACATGTTCCATTCGGACAGAAGCCGGATGCCGCGGGCCACCCCGGACATCACCGACAGCGTTGCCGCACAGCTGATCAGCGCGATCAGCACCAATTGCGTACCGAGGCCAACCGGTAGGCCGAATACCTGATTCAACCCCGTGTTGATCTGGGTGACGCCCAGGCCCAGCGACTGCGAGACGCCGAACGCGGTGATCGCCACCGCGAGGATGTCCACCACATGACCGATTGGCCCGTAGATGCGCTCACCGATAAGTGGGTAGAGGATTGAGCGCATGGTCAGCGGCAGGCCTTTGCGGTAGGCAAAATAGGCCAGCGCCAGGCCAACCATGGTGAAGATCGCCCAGGGGTGCAGGCCCCAGTGAAACAGGGTGATACGCATGGCGGTGGTCGCGGCTTCGTCGGTCAGACCCTCGGCAAGGGGGTTGCTCGCGTAGTGCCACATCGGTTCGGCCACCGACCAAAAGATCAGGCCGATACCCATCCCGCCGCTGAACAGCATGGCGATCCAGGAGGTAAATGAGAACTCCGGGCGCTCGTCATCGCTGCCCAGACGGATCAGGCCGAAACGGCTGACCATCAGGTACAGCAGCAGCGCGAGCACACTGGAGACCAAACTCAAGTAGTACCACTTGAAATTGTTCAGGATGAAGTCGGAGGCTTTCTGGAAGAACGCACCGGCCTGTTCGGCCTGAATCGCGCAGAACAGCACGAAAGCGATCACCAGCACTTTGGAAACCACGGTAACCGTGGGGTTGAGGCCTTTGAGCAGGCCAGTCTGAGCACGCATGGTGTGTCCCCTGTTTGTTTTTGTTGAAGGACTTAAGCGTTGCTGGCGGTACCCCTCAAGAGGGGCATCGCAGGGGCCGATCACGCAGGCAAACGAACGCAGCCCTGGCAGCAACACGCCTAAACAAAATGGTCCTGGCGGGCAGGCGCGACAACTTATTTATCCTCATCGACTTATGAGTTTTTAGCACTAATTTAAAAATTATGACTATCCGGTCAATGCCGTTATTTGTGGATATTGTCGTTTTTAGCTGAGCTGTATTAATGATTAAAAATCATTAATTCTGTGGCTAAAAATCGTTTGTCCACGCCCCCTGGCTTGTCGAAACTCGATCTCACTAGCGGGCTATGCGCCCATCGTCACCACCTGCCGTGCAAGCCAGGGAGAAAACAACAATGACTCACTCCGCCCCTCATCTGATTCCCACCCACGCGCTGGAAACCATCCTCAACCCGATTGAGCATGCGACCGGCTTGAGCAATGCCTTCTACACCGAGCAGCGCTACTTCGAGCTGGAGCGCGATCAGCTCATGGGCAAGACTTGGGCCTGTGTCGGCTTTGCCAGTGACCTGACCCAGAATGGCTCGGTCAAACCCGTCGATTTCATGGGCCTGCCGCTGCTGCTGATGCGTAACCGCGAGGGCCTGTTGCAGGTGTTCCATAACGTTTGCAGCCACCGCGGCATGAAGTTGGTGCAAGAAGAAGGCACCGTGCAGGGCGTGATCCGCTGCCCGTATCACTCCTGGACTTATGACCTCAACGGCGGCCTGCGCGGCACCCCGCATGTGGGGGGCATCGACAAACACAAGGACGAGCGCTTCGCCTGCGAAAAGCACGGTTTGAAGGCCATTCGCAGCGCCATCTGGATGGACATGGTGTTTATCAACCTGTCCGGCGACGCGCAGACCCTGGAAGAGATGCTCGCGCCGCTAACCGCGCGCTGGAGCCAGTTCCTCGGCGAAGACGGCATGGGGCTGTTGCGTCGTCGCCCGGGCTTTGATGCCACCACCCTGGATATCGCCTGCAACTGGAAACTGGCCGTGGAGAACTACTGCGAGGCCTATCACCTGCCGTGGGTGCACCCGAGCCTGAACACCTACTCGCGCCTGGAAGATCACTACAACATCCTGTTCGAAGAGAACTCCGCCGGGCAGGGCAGCTATGCCTACAACCTCTCCGATGTGGCCGGCACCCACCTGCCGAAATTCCCTAGCTGGCCGCAGGACCGTCTGCGCAATGCCGAGTACCTGGCCCTGTTCCCCAACGTGCTGCTCGGTATCCAGGCCGACCACGCCTTTGCCATGCAGCTGGACCCGGTCGCGCCGGGACGCACCCTGGAACACCTGCGAGTGTTCTACGTCGGCGACGAGGCGCTGAGCGACGAGTATGCCGCCTGCCGTAACGCCGTGTTGGAGTCGTGGAAAGTGGTGTTTGCCGAAGACATCAGCTCGGTCGAAGGCATGCAGAAGGGCCGTCACTCGCCGGGCTACCAGGGCGGGGTGTTCTCCCCTGAGATGGACATCCCGACTCACCACTTCCACCAGTGGGCGGCGCGTCGGCTGCTCGCCATCGCCCCATCCGCCTGAGGAGGCCGTCATGTATCCGATTGCCGAACATTGGCTGAACTATATCGACGGTGAGTGGCTGGACAGCGGCCAGCACCTGACGGTGAACAACCCCGGCACCGCCGCGCCGCTGGCGACTATCGCCCAGGCTTCTTTGGCGGATGCCGAATGCGCCGTGCAGGCCGCCCGGCGTTGCGCCGACAATGGCGCGCTGAGTAGCGTACGGCCGGCACAGCGGGTCACCTGGCTGCTGCGCATCGCCGAGGAAATTCGCGCAGTGGCCGAAGAAGGCGCCTGGGTGCTCTGCCAGGAAAACGGCAAGAGCCTGAATGACGCCCGCGATGAGTTCACCGAGGCGGCGCGCTACTTCGAGTACTACGCCGGCATGGCCGACAAGATCGAGGGTACGTCGATCCCGCTGGGCGACGGCTATATGGACTTCACCCTCTACGACCCCATGGGCGTTTCGGCGCAGATCGTGCCGTGGAACTTCCCGGTGTCGATCTGTGCGCGTTCTCTGGCGCCAGCCCTGGCTGCCGGCAATGCGGTGGTGATCAAGTCGCCGGAGCTTTCGCCGCTGGGCATGTGTGTGCTGGTTAGCGCCATTGCCAAGGCCGGTTTGCCACGCGGCGCCGTCAACCTGATCTGCGGCCGTGGCCGTGAGGTCGGCAGCCATCTGGTCAGCCATGCCGATGTCGATCAGATCGTTTTCACCGGCTCGGTGCCAACCGGCCAGAGCATCCTGCGCAACGCCGCCGAGCACGCCATTCCCTGCGTTATGGAGCTGGGCGGCAAATCGGCTGCGATCGCCTTCGCTGACGTCGACCGCCAGCAGCTGCTGGTCAGCGTCAAGGGCGGCATCTTCTTCAATGCCGGCCAGGTTTGCTCGGCCATGTCGCGCCTGTTGGTGCAGCGCGAGATCTACGAAGAAATCGTCCAGTCCGTGGTCGAGCTGGCCGAAGGCCTCAGCGTCGGCCTCGGTCAGGACAACCCCGACCTCACGCCGGTGGTCAGCGCCGCGCAACTGGCCAGCATCGAAACCTTGTGTCGGCGCGCAATCGATGAGGGTGCGGTAGTGGCCACCGGTGCGGAGGCTTACAGCGACCGTACCGGGCACTTTATGCGTCCGACCGTGTTCCGCGATGTAAGCCCAGAGATGTGCATCGCCCAGGAGGAGGTGTTCGGCCCGGTGCTGGCGATCATCCCCTTCGATACCGAGCAGGAAGCCATCGCCATCGCCAATGGCACCGACTTCGGCCTGGTGGCTGGCGTGTTCACCCAGGACGTTAGCCGTGCCATGCGCTGCGCGCGCCGCCTCAAGGCTGGTCAGGTGTTCGTCAACGAGTGGTATGCCGGCGGCATTGAGACCCCGTTCGGCGGCGTCGGTCTCTCCGGTTTCGGCCGTGAGAAGGGACAGGAAGCCCTGTACAGCTACGTGCGCACCAAGAACGTGGCCATCCGCGTGGCAGGGGAGTAAGCGACATGTTCAAGACCTGGCTCTGTGTAGTCTGCGGCCTGATCTACGACGAGGCGCTCGGCTGGCCGGATGACGGCATCATCGCCGGCACCCGCTGGGAAGACGTGCCCGAGGACTGGAAATGCCCCGAGTGCGGCGTTGGCAAGGACGATTTCGAGATGCTCGATATCAGCCCGGCTGTAGCTGCGGCGGTCGGCACAGCGCTGCCAATCGCGCCACAACCGCTTAAGGCGCCAGTGGCTCCGGCCGCCGCCCAAGTGCGCCAGCCAATCGTGATCATCGGCAGCGGCTACGCCGGTTACGGCCTGGCCCAGGCGTTACGCAAGGCCGACCCCAAGGTTGAGATTCGTGTGCTGACCCAGGAATCCGGGCATCTGTACTCCAAACCGGCGCTGTCTATCGGCCTGGCTCAGGGCAAGAGTGCCGCGGCACTGTCCGGCGAGGCGCCGCTGGCCATCGAGCAGCGCCTGAATATTCGCATTTACCCGCATTGCAGCGTCGAGCGCATCGACAGTGCAGCACGGCGCCTGCATACCAATATCGGTGAGATGGATTACGGTCAGTTGGTGCTGGCCAGCGGTGCGGCACCGATCCGTTTACCGATTGAGGGCGACAGCAGCGGGCTGCTAAGCGTCAACAACCTGCACGACTACCAGAGCTTTCGCGAACGTCTGGCCGGGGTGCGCCGGGTGGCCATTCTCGGTGACGGCCTGATCGGCTGCGAGTTCGCCAACGACCTGGCCGCCAGCGGCTTTGCGGTCAGCGTCATCGGCCTTGGTCAGTGGCCAATGGAGCGTCTGCTGCCTAGCGAAGCCGGCCAGCAACTGCAAAGCGCCCTGGGCAAGTTGGGCGTGAGCTGGCACTTGCAGAACACCCTGCAGCGCATCGACGCAACTGAGCAGGGTTATCGCCTGAGCCTCGCGAATGGCGAAAGCCTGGAGGCCGACTTGCTGCTGTCTGCCGTCGGGCTGCGCCCCAACTTGAGCCTGGCGCAAACCGCCGGGGTGGCGGTGGGGCGCGGCATTCAGGTGAATGCCCAGCTGCAGACCTCGCAAACAGGCATCTATGCCCTGGGCGACTGTATCGAGATCGACGGCCAGTTGCTGCCGTACCTGGCACCTATTAATCAGGGCATTCAGGCCTTGAGCAAAACCTTACTCGGCCAGCCGACGGCGGTCAGCTACCCGCTGATGCCGGTGACGGTAAAGACCCCGGCGGCACCGCTGTGCTTGCTGCCGCCCGCCGTTGGGGTAGCCGGAGAATGGCGCTGCAGCGCCACCGACGATGGTCTCAGCGCCGGCTATTACGATGCCGAGGGGGCACTGCATGGCTTCGTCCTGCTCGGTCGCCAAGCACAATTGCAGCGCAACGCCTGGCTGCAGTCCTGTCAGAACGCACAACAGGCCGTGGCCTGAGGGCAGACACATGAAGAACTCCATCAACTTGCCCCACGACGACGCCAGCTGCGGCTGGTACGCGGCACTGCCCGAGCAACCGGCCTGCAAGCGCCTGCACGGCGAGCAACGCGCCGACTACGCGGTGATCGGTGCCGGCTTTGCTGGACTGGCCGCCGCGCGGCGCCTGGCCGAGCACCACCCCGAAGCACGGATTCTGTTGGTCGATGCCCAGCGTGTGGCCTACGGCGCGTCCGGGCGGAACTCCGGATTTGTCATTGACCTGCCGCATAAGTTCGCCCTGGAACACCCGGATCCCGAACACAAGCAGCGCCTGCTGGCGCTCAACCGCGCGGCCATCGCCCAGTTGCAGGGACTGATCCAGGGGCACAACATCGACTGCCAGTGGTCACATGCCGGCAAGTATCAGGGGGCGGTGGGCCCGCGTGGCCTGGCTTATCTGGATCATTTCGAGACGCTGATGAGCGATCTCGGCGAACCGTTCCAGCGGGTCGAACGCGACGAGTTAAGCCGCGTAGTGGGCAGCGATCACTACAGCGGCGCGATCTACACCCCCGGTTGCTACCTGATGCAGCCCGCAGCGCTGGTCACCGGCCTGGGTCGCTCGCTGCCGGGCAACGTCGAGTTGCTGGAAGAGTCGCCGATCCAACGGCTGGAGCGCGACGGCCAGGGCGGCTGGATTCTGCATGGCGGCAACGGCCGTATTCGCACCCCGCAGCTGCTGCTCGGCACCAGCATCTTCACCCAGGAGTTCGGCTACCTGCGTAACCGTCTGCTGCCGGTGATGACCTTCGCCAGCTGGACCCGCCCGCTCAACGATGCCGAGATGCAAACCTACGGTGGCCAGCTCGATTGGGGCCTGACCCCGGCCGACCACGCCGGCACCACAGTACGCATGACCCAGGACCGCCGCCTGATCATCCGCAACACCTACAAGCATGTGCCCAAGTACGGCCAGAGCAGCAATGACGCAATGCGCGCAAGTGTGCGTGAGGACCACCGCAAGGCGTTCCTCGCACGCTTCCCGCAATTGGCAAACGTGCCGTTCAGCCACACCTGGGGCGGTGTATATGCCATCTCGCGCAACTTCACCAACTTCTTCGGCGAGCTGGCGCAAGGCGTTTATGCCTCAGCCTGCGACAACGGCGTCGGCGCAGCGTGGGGCACCATCTCCGGTACCCTGCTGGCCGATCTGGCGGTGGGCGCGAATTCGGCGCAGCTGCGCGACATCCAGGCGGTCACTGGAATGCCAGCACTGAATCCCCCAGAACCCTTCCTCGGCCTCGGAGTGCGTTCGCGTATTCGCCTAGCAGCCTGGAACAGTCGGAGTGAGCTATGAGCCCGACAACCTCAGGTAAGGGCCCGGTGTTGCGGGTCGACCATCGTGACCTGAACTTCACCCCCCGTGGTGGCCCGCCCGGCAGCGCCTTTGTCGCGAGGGCGATCAGCAACGAAATATCGCCCAATATCGGCATCGGTTTCGCTCGCTGGGAAGGCGCCGAGGTCAGCTGGACCTTGCTCTACGACGAGGTGATTTTCGTCATCGAGGGCTGCTTCGAGCTGCAGGCCAATGGCGAGCTGTACCGGGTATCGCCAGGGCAGTTGCTGTGGATTCCCGAAGGCACCGAGCTGGTTTACGGCGGCCATGCGCTGTTCGGCTACGTGGTGCATCCGGGCGACTGGAAACAGCGTCACGGCCTGGCCTGAGTTGTTAACCAATTAACTGCCGCCACCCGCTTGCCGGGTGGCGGCTTTTTTCGTGCTGGCCAAGGAGCCAACGATGCTGGGACTAACAAGGACTTTCGGCGCGCTGTACCTGGCGGCGTTGCTGATGCAGCTGGGCTCGACCCTATTGATGACGTACCTGGCGCTGCGCATGGAGGCCAGCGGCGGTGGCGGGCTCAAGGGCGGCGCGCTGATGGCCGCCAACTCACTAGGGATGATCCTGGGGGCCAAGTTGGGTTATCGCCTGATCGCCAGCGTCGGCCATATCCGTACCTATGTTGCTTGCGCGGGGCTGATCTCGGCAGCAGTGCTAAGCCATGCCTTCACCGGCGAGCTGTGGTTCTGGCTGCTGCTACGCGCTATTGTCGGCATGGCCACGATGTGCCAACTGATGGTGCTGGAAAGCTGGCTCAACGACTGCGCGCAGAGCCAGCAGCGCGGGCGGGTGCTGGCGCTGTATATGGTCGCCAGTTATGTCGGCATGATGCTAGGCCAACTGGTATTGACCGTCAGCGGTGAACTCGGCGTTCTGGGCCTGATCGGTGTGGCAATGGCCTTTTCCCTGTGCATGGTGCCAGTTGCGCTGACCCGCAGCATGCATCCGGCGGCCATGGAGCAGTCTGCAATTGCTGTGCGTCTGTTTATCCGGCGCCTGCCGCAATCGCTGATGACTATCCTGGTATCCGGGATGATCAATGGCGGCTTTTACGGCCTGGCCTCAATCTTCGCCAGTAAGCATGGCCTGAACACTTCGCAGGTCGGCTTATTTATGGCCGTGGCGATTGGCGCAGGGCTGCTGGCGCAGCTGCCACTGGGCCTGCTGTCTGATCGGCTACCGCGGGCCAGCCTGATTCGCGGCGCTTCTCTGCTGTTATCGGTGATCTGTCTGGCGATGGCTTGGCTGCCCGATATATCACTGCCGGGCATGTTGCTGCTCAGTGCTGCGGTGGGTTTCCTGCAATTCTGCCTCTACCCCTTGGGCGTCGCCCTCGCCAACGACAATATCGAGCCGCAGTTGCGCGTGTCGCTGGCCGGCATGCTGTTAATTACCTTCGGCGTGGGTGCCTGCATAGGGCCGTTGCTGGCGGGCATACTGATGGAGTACTTCGGAGCGGCCTGGCTGTACCTGTTCTTTGCCTTCAGCGCCGGGTTGTTGGCCATCACGGTCAGTCAGCGGCGAGTCAGCGGCGCGCACCTACAAGACGGTGCGCCATTGCATCACCAACCTTTACCCAACGGCATCGCCAGCTCGACGGTGGCGGTCGTAGATCTGGAGAAATGAATCGCCCCCGAATTAGTAGGCGCTGGATGACTGCTTTTGACCATTATCAGTCCATATGAGCCTAGTTAGGCTAGATGGCCCCCAAGGCAAAATCCGCGGGATCGAACCTGTCGCTAGTGTCCATTCGAATACCTCGCAGGTTCGCTGTCTCACGGTGCGAAGCGTATAGTGACTCGGCAAAGTAGCTGATCAGGAGGGTGCGCCGGCGTGCGCCGCTGGCGTTCAGGCTGCCCGCGTGCACCAGGTCGACATCGAACACCAGGATGTCGCCCGCGCAGCCTGAAAGCTGCACCGAGCGGGACTCGTCATTGAAGTCGAATGGCGGCTCCGCCCGCTCGGGGCGATGGCTGGCGGGGACGATACGGGTCGCGCCGTTCTCGGCGCCGTAGTCGTCGAAATAAGCCAGAGCGTTGACCATGTCGCCCGGCCGCTGGGCCGACAAGTCGCGGTGCAGCTGCTGATGACCGCCGCCAGCCAGGGGCTCGCGTCCCTCGACCTGGGCGAGGAAGAAGCGTTCGCCGATCAACTCGCCGACCGCCGCCAGCATCTGCGGCAGACGGCACAGGGCCTGAACCTTCGAGTCGAGGTCGAGCAGCGAATGGCGCCAGTCCATGCCACGCGGTACCGGCCAATCGGCCGACGGCTTTACGCCCGCCTCGAACACCGCGCGAAGATCACCCAGCCACTCGGCCGGGATCGCGCCACGCAGCAGTACATAGCCATCTCGATGGAGTTGTTCGCGGTTGGTCATAACTTCCTCAATTTCCTTATCGGCAACACGTCTTGCACAACGGCCCGGAGCCGGACAAAAGCATCGGGTAGTTGATTAAGGATCAAAAGCCTGGCTTTTGCGAGGCTGGTGAGAGGATTGTTGTTAGCAGGCCGTTGAAAAACCTAGGCGAGGCAGGCGGATGTTGCCTGCGTACTTCCCGCGCAGGCAGAACGTCTATCGGACGTTCCGGCGCTGGAGCACCCAGGGCAAATTCGAACAGATGCATGATCGTCGGCGGGCATGATGGCGTGAACGTGAGGCGCGCCCCGCCGAGCCGACAGCTGCGGTTCTGGATGCCGCGCAGTGTCTGGTGAGCCCGTCATCCCAGGCACGCCGCGCGGGCCTGGGAGGCGGTCGTTTACTTGATGCCGTTGCGTTGCAGGATGGCGTCGAAGGTGCCATCGGCCTTGATGGCTGCCAGACCCTTGTTGAATGCGGCGATGATTTCTTCATGCTTCGGGTTTTTCAACCCACCGGCGACATACAGGCCGTTACTGGACATCGGCGTGGCGACGAACTCGATCTGTTCCAAGGCTTCCGGATTTTCCTTGCTGATCAGGTTTTTGGCGACCACCTCGTCTTCCAGGGTGAGGTCGATGCGACCGCCGATCACTTTGAGGATGCTGGGCATCAGGTTGGCGGCTTCCTCTTTCTTGAAGTTGCTGGCCTTCTCGAAGGTATCGCCATAGCCATAGCCGCGCACGGTGCCGATGGTTTTGCCGTTCAAGCTATCCATGCCGGAGTACTCGAAGTCGCTGCCTTTCTTCTTGATGAATTTGACGTCGTTGGACATGTAGGGCTCGCTGAACTTGAGAAAGCCTTCCCGTTCCTGGGTCTTCCAGGCGCCGATCAGTACGTCGTATTCGCCTTCCTTGACACCATCCAGGGCTCGCTGCCAAGGCACGAAGTTCAACTTCAGTTCGTGCCCCTGGGAGGCGAAGGCGGCCTTGACCAGTTCCGTGGCGACCCCTTGCTGAGGATGGTCCGGATCGAGGAAGGGTGGCCAGGGATCGCCGGCGGCGGTGATGGTTTGCGCACTGAGGGCGGTGGAACCGAGCAGAAGAGCGAGAGCGAGCAGTTTTCTCATGGTGGTTTCCTCAACAACGGTGAAAAGCGGTGGGCAAACACCGCTCTGGGGCTTTATCGATTGCCCGTGCCGCCGTTGGCATGCTCCCGAACGAGGAGCTACGCCTTGAATCGGTGGATCAGGCTATCCAAGTGCGCGGAGAGTTCTTGCAGGGTGGCATTCTCGGATTTGGTCAATTCGATGTTCTCGGTATTTTCGGTATTCAGCCCGGAAATCCTCACCAGGCTTTGGCTGATGCCTTCGGCCACGCTGTGCTGCTCTTCGGCGGCTTGGGCGATATAGGTATTCATCTCGCGGATTTTCTGCATGGTTTCGTGAAAGCGCAGCACCGACTCCTGCACCACTTCCGACTCGCGGCCGGCCTCGGTGGCCATGTTGCGGCTGAGCTCCATGGCCTCCACCACATTGTGCGTCGAGCCCTGTAGGCGCGAAATGATGGTGCGTATCTCTTCTGTGGAGTTGCGGGTCCGCCCGGCCAGCACCCGCACCTCGTCGGCGACCACGGCGAAACCGCGGCCCTGTTCGCCGGCGCGGGCGGCCTCGATGGCGGCGTTCAGGGCCAGCAGGTTGGTCTGCTCGGCGATGGCGTTGATCACCTCGATGACCTTGTCGATGGCGCCGCTTTCCTGGGCCAGGGATTGGGTGAGGTTGGCCACTTTTTCCACTTCCGCGACCAGCCCGGCGATGGCCTGGTTGGCATGCCCGGACAGCTCCACGGCCTTGTTAACGTGCTGGCTGGCCTCGTCGGTCACCTGGGAGGTGCTGAGGGCGTTCTGCGCGACCTCTTCGACCGCACTGGTCATTTCGGTGATCGCGGTGGCGACTTGATCGAGTTCCAGCTGCTGCGAATTGATACTGCGGGAGTTCTGGTTGGCGTGTTCCTGGCAGGTATTGCTGGAATGCAATACACGTTCCGATAGCGCTTTTATTTCCCTGATGATGTTTTGCAGTTTCTCGACGAACTGGTTGGTGTTCTCGGCCAGGCTGCCCACTTCGTCCATTCTTTTTATCGCCAGGCGCCGGGTCAGGTCGCCTTCGCCCTTGGACAAGTCGGCCAGGGCGCTATTCATGTGGTGCAGGGGACGAAGAACGTTCGAGTGCAGCAGCAACATCAGAATGACGATGATCGCCACATCCAATAACAGCGTTTGCATGACGGAGCGCAGCAGCAGGCCGTCGAGCTCTTCCTTCAGGCCGGCATCGCTGGATTGAATGAGCAACTGGCCAACCAGCTTCTTGTCGCTGCCGTCTTCATAGAAGATTTCTTCGTTCAGATAACCGCTTGTATCGGCTGGAGTTTCGCTGATCGGCACAACCTCGCCGGCGTTGTCCTTGGTGAAGCCGGCGACGATCTTGGGACCGTTGGTCACCAGGATCGAGGAGATGCTCGGGTCGCTCAATTCGGACTTGATGGCGGCCTCGGCGAACTTTTTTTCATAGTTCCACAGAGGCCCGGGCAGGGACAGTTTTAGGCGTTCGCTGACGCGCTGAGTGGATTCGACGATGTGCTTGGTCCGGTTGTTTTTGATGCTTTGGTAATTGAAATATGAAAAGGCGGTGAGGATGAGCGTGATCAGGGCAACGACATAAAGGCCCATTCTGACCTTGAGGCTGGCATCTTTCATATTTCTACGGCCTGCAATTGAAGTGATTCGGTGGCCGGCGTGGCTGGCCTTAAGCAATAAGTCGGCCAGTTGAGGAGGATCTTGAGTGCCACTCGCTGTCTTGAGTTTTAGCAGATATGTCGACTTAGGCAAGGCAACTGGAGGGCATTGTCTGGTCGCGGGAACCGCGATCAGCTTGCCGGGGGACTGAGTGGGACTTTCGAATGCCATCGACTCTGGCCACCGATCTTGGTGTCGATGCCCCTGTCATGGGATTGTCGCGGCCCTGTCATACCCGTGCCACCGCCTTTAGCTGCAATCGCTGCAACTCATATGGAGGATGCGGCGATGCGAATTTGCGTAATCGGGGCGGGTTATGTGGGGTTGGTGTCGGCGGCCTGTTTTGCCGAAATGGGTAACCGGGTGGTCTGCGTCGAGCGCGACGCATCGCGGGTGGCGCGACTGGCACGCGGCGAAGTGCCGATCTACGAGCCGGGATTGGAACCGATGCTCAAGGCCCATCTGGCCAGCGGCCAACTGAGCTTCTGCCACAACCTGGGGAAGGGCATCGAACGTGCCGAGGTCGTGTTTATCGCGGTGGGCACACCAAGCGGCGAGGACGGCTCGGCCGATCTGTCGCATGTCCTGGCCGTGGCGGACGAGCTGGGCGAGCGCCTGCAGCAGGCGTGCCTGGTGGTGGATAAATCCACGGTGCCGGTGGGCACGGCCGAGCGTGTGGCGCAGCGGATAAACGCGGGCCTGGCGCAACGCGGCAAGGGCTTCAAGGTGGTCTTGGCCAGCAATCCCGAGTTTCTTAAGGAAGGTTCGGCGATCGACGATTTCATGCGCCCGGATCGGGTGCTGATCGGCTGCGACGAGCCGGCGGCCACCGAGCTGTTGCGGCGCTTGTACGCACCATTCTTACGTAATCACGAGCGTCTGCTGTGCATGAGCGTGCGCGCCGCCGAGTTCAGTAAGTACGCGGCCAATGCCTTTCTCGCCACCAAGATTTCCTTTATCAACGAGATGGCGGGGCTGTGCGCACGTCTGGACGTGGATATCGAAGAAGTCCGCCGCGGCATCGGCAGCGACAAACGCATCGGCACGCATTTCATCTATGCCGGCTGCGGCTACGGCGGCTCATGTTTCCCCAAGGATGTGCGCGCCTTGATCCGCGCGGCGGAGCAAGAAGGTATTGAACCGGGCATTCTGCGTGCAGTCGAAGCACGTAATGCGTTGCAGAAAACCTTGCTGTTCCAAGCGTTGCGCGAGCATTTTTCCGGACACCTGCAGGGCCGCGTCGTGGCGCTCTGGGGCTTGGCTTTCAAGCCTGGCACCGACGACCTGCGCGAGGCGCCGAGCCTGGTGCTGCTGGATGCCTTGCTCGCGGCCGGGGCGCAGGTGCAAGCCTGTGACCCGGTTGCCACTGGTGCAGTGGCGGCACGTTATGGGCGCGCCATCGACAGCGGGCAACTGCGTTTGAGCGAATCGCTCTACTGCGTGGCGGAAGGCGCCGATGCGGTGGTGCTGCTCACCGAGTGGAAACAGTTTCGCCAGCCCGACTTCGTGCGGATTCGTGGCGCGATGCGCATGCCCGTGCTGTTCGACGGTCGCAACATCTACGACGCAAAACAACTCGCGGAATTGGGTTTCCTCTACCGCGGTATAGGTCGGCCGGCTGTAGGGCATTGTAAGGCGCATGCAGCCTGATAGACTGCGCCGGCGATTTCGTCCCATTTTTAAGGTCTCCCATGATTAAAAAATGCTTGTTCCCCGCAGCCGGCTACGGCACTCGCTTTTTGCCTGCGACCAAGGCAATGCCCAAGGAAATGCTGCCGATCGTGAACAAGCCGCTGATCCAGTACGGCGTCGAAGAGGCGCTGGAGGCCGGCTTGAAGCAGATCGCCATGGTTACCGGCCGCGGCAAGCGTTCTTTGGAAGACCACTTCGACATCAGCTACGAACTCGAACACCAGATCCGCGATACCGATAAGGAGAAATACCTGGTCGGTATTCGCCGTCTGATCGACGAGTGCAGCTTCTCCTACACCCGTCAGGTCGAGATGAAGGGCCTGGGCCACGCGATTCTCTGCGGCCGCCCGCTGATCGGCGACGAACCCTTCGCCGTGGTGCTGGCCGACGACCTCTGTCTGAACCTGGAAGGCGACGGCGTACTGAGCCAGATGGTCAAGCTGTACAATCAGTTCCGCTGCTCGATCGTGGCGATCCAGGAAGTGCCGCCGGAGGAAACCCACAAGTACGGGGTGATTTCCGGCGAAATGATCCGCGACGACATCTACCGGGTTAACAGCATGGTCGAGAAGCCCAAGCCGGAAGACGCGCCGTCGAACCTGGCGATCATCGGCCGCTACATCCTCACCCCGGACATCTTCGACCTGATCGAACAGACCGCGCCGGGCAAGGGCGGCGAAATCCAGATCACCGACGCGCTGATGAAACAGGCCCAGGACGGCTGCGTGCTGGCCTACAAATTCAAAGGCCAGCGTTTCGATTGCGGCGGCGCCGAGGGTTATATCGAAGCGACCAACTTCTGCTTCGAGAACCTCTATAAGCCGGGTAAGGCGTACTGAGGGGCAAGCTGCACGCCTTGAGTTGTAAGCGAATACAAAGCCACCGCGAGGTGGCTTTGTGATTTTTATGGGTTATGCGGGTGGGCAGAGCTGTAGGGCGGGTGCAACCCGCCGCGTTTTGTCCTTTACCCTGGCGGGTTGCACCCCCCCAACACAGCTCCCGTAGCCTGGATGAAATCCGGGTAGTAGGTTGGGTTAACGGCGATTGTTGTGTTTCAAGCAACGACACCGCAGCCGGCCGCCGTGTAACCCAACAAGGTTTCTATGCGGACTTCGCGCAGGCGTCTTGTCGGGTTACGCGGCGTTCATTTACGGCGTTATTGGCAACTAACCCGGTCGCCGCTAACCCGACCTATGAGCTGCATGTTGTTGAATACAAAGCCACCGCGAGGTGGCTTTGTGGGTTATGCGGGTGCACCCGCCCTACACAGCTCCCGTAGCCTGGATGAAATCCAGGAGCGGTTTTGCGTCGGGCACCGTTCCCGGATTGCATCCGGGCTACAAAAGCGAGCCCTACTCAGGGAATCGGCATCGCCTCCGAGCCAGGCCCGAGCGGTTGGCCGTAGCTGAATTCGACGTAATTACCCGCCGGGTCGCGTAGGCCGCAGTAGTAGCCGACCGGGTAGGGTTCGTCGCGCGGGGCCCAGATCAGGCAGCCGGCTTTTTCGGCCTGGTCGGCGATGCGGTCGACCTCATCGCGGCTGTTCAGGGCGAAGCCGAAGTGGCTGTAATCGTCGGCGGCGAGCTGGCGGTCCTGGCCGCCGGGCATGATTACGAAAATAAACTGGTGCTCCTTGCCCGCTTCGGCCATCCAGACGATCCGTGAGCCTTTGCCCGCGCGCTCGTGGATCACCCGCATGCCGCAGAACTCGCTGTAGAAGGCCACGCAGGCGTCCAGGTCGGGAACGTGCAGGGCCAGATGGGTGAGGGTGGGCTGCATCTCGGTCTCCTTATTGTCGTTTATCGAGTTTAGGCGCTGGGTAGCCGCAGGGATTCTGCTTGTGCGTGATCTGGCGCATTCCCGGATTGCGCCAAGGCTTATCCGGGCTATGCAGTAAATGTGTAGGAGCCAGGGGGACGCCTAGTCCTTGCTGGCGATCCGGCGTCCCAGCGATGCCTGCCCCATAAAGATCGCCAGCAAGCTGGCTCCTACAGGGGGCGTCCACATCCTCACCCTATTTGGCCGTTGTCGCAGCTGCCGGTTTGTGGGAGGGGCTTTAGCCGCGATTACCAACGTCAAAAGCTCGCCGCTAAAGCGCCTCCCACATGAGCGTGCCGCGCTTTGTTGGGCTTCGCTGCGCTCAGCACCAATCTACCGGTCATAAACTCGAGCATTGCCTGAGTTATGCTTGCAGCCGGCTTTGGAGGCTTGAAATGACTTACGACTTCGACCTGTTTGTGATCGGCGCCGGTTCCGGCGGTGTGCGCGCGGCGCGTTTTGCCGCGGGCTTTGGGGCGCGCGTGGCGGTGGCCGAGAGCCGCTACCTGGGCGGCACTTGCGTGAACGTCGGCTGCGTGCCAAAGAAGCTGCTGGTGTACGGCGCGCATTTCGCCGAAGACTTCGAGCAGGCGCGCGGTTTCGGCTGGTCGCTGGGCGAGGCGAAGTTCGACTGGCCGACGCTGATCGCCAACAAGAACCGCGAAATCGAACGGCTTAACGGCATCTATCGCAATCTGCTGGTCAACAGTGGCGTGACCCTGCTCGAAGGCCACGCGCGCCTGCTCGATGGGCACAACGTCGAACTGGGCGGCAAGCGCTACAGTGCGAAAAACATCCTGATCGCCACTGGCGGCTGGCCGCATATCCCGAACATTCCCGGCCACGAGCATGCCATCGGCTCGAACGAGGCATTCTTCCTCGAACAACTGCCCAAGCGGGTGCTGGTGGTCGGCGGCGGTTATATCGCGGTGGAGTTCGCCTCGATCTTCCATGGCATGGGCGCACAGACCTCGCTGCTGTACCGCGGCGAGCTGTTCCTGCGCGGCTTCGACGGCGCGGTGCGCAAGCATCTGCAGGAGGAGCTGGGCAAACGCGGCCTGGACCTGCAATTCAACAGCGATATCCAGCGCATCGACAAACAAGCGGACGGCAGCCTGCGGGCGACGCTGATCGATGGTCGGGTGCTGGAGGCGGACTGTATTTTCTACGCCACCGGGCGCAAACCGATGCTGGACAATCTCGGCCTGGAGAATACCCAGGTCGAGCTGGACGAACGCGGCTATATCCAGGTCGACGAGCAGTACCAAACCCAGGAACCCTCGATTCTGGCGATCGGCGATGTGATCGGCCGCGTGCAACTGACGCCCGTGGCGCTGGCCGAAGGCATGGCGGTGGCGCGCCGGCTGTTCAAGCCCGAGGAGTACCGCAAGGTGGATTACCAGATGATCCCGACCGCGGTGTTCAGCCTGCCGAATATCGGCACCGTCGGCCTTAGCGAGGAGCAGGCGCGCGAGGCCGGACACGAGGTGAAAATCTACGAAAGCCGCTTCCGGCCGATGAAGCTGACGCTGACCGACTGCCAGGAACGCTCGCTGATGAAGCTGGTGGTGGACGCCGACAGCGACCGCGTGCTCGGTTGCCATATGGTCGGGCCGGACGCCGGCGAGATCGTTCAGGGCCTGGCCGTGGCGCTGAAAGCCGGGGCGACCAAGCAGCTGTTCGACGAGACCATCGGTGTGCACCCGACCGCCGCCGAAGAGTTCGTCACCATGCGCACGCCCGTGGCGACCTGAAATGGGCATGGCGCAGCTGTTCTACCTGGCGGACTTGTTCGGCGTCGCGGTATTCGCCATCACCGGCGCGTTGATGGCCGGGCGCAAGTCCATGGACCTGTTCGGCGTACTGGTGATCGCAGTGATCACCGCGCTGGGCGGCGGCACCTTGCGTGATCTGATTCTGGATAACCACCCGGTCAGCTGGATCGGCAACGACCTGTATATCGTGGTCGCCTCCCTGGCGGCGGTGGGCACGGTGATCTGGGTGCGCCTGACCCAGCCGATTCACGAAAAAGGCCTGTTACTCGCCGACGCCTTCGGCCTCGCGGTGTTCACCGTGATCGGCACCGAAGTTGCGCTGCAACACCAGGTGCACCATAGCACCGCGGTGATCATGGGCGTGATGACCGGCGTCGCCGGCGGGGTGATGCGCGATGTGATCTGCAACGAGATCCCGCTGATTTTCCAGAAGGAAATCTACGCCACCGCCTGCATCGCCGGCGCCCTGGCGTTTATCGGCCTGCGTGCGCTGGACACGCCGCATTGGCTGGATACCGGGGTGGCGATGTTGACCGTGCTGCTGATCCGCCTGGCGGCGATCCGTTGGCATGTGTCGCTGCCGCGCTTTCACTTGTTGGATCGGGATTGACGGATGCATCGCGGCGCTTTCGTAGCCCGGGTTGTAACCCGGGGAGCGGTTGTGGATGCGCCATCGCTCCCGGATTGCGCCTAGGCTTATTCGGGCTACGGGCTTGTTGGATAGACATCGATAATCGAGCGCGTGGGCCCGCTTTTGTAGCCCGGATGCAATCCGGGATCGGTTGTCTGCGCTCCATCGCTCCCGGATTGCGCCTGGGCTTATTCGGGCTACGGGGTGGTGCTTGCACGTATATCGCGGCCAAGGCTGCTCCTACGGGGGGCAGCGCGCTTTTGTAGCCCGGGTTGCAACCCGGGGAGAGGTTGTGCCTGCACCATCGCTCCCCGGATTGCGCCTAGGCTTGTCCGCCATCCTGATGGCCAACGGTGGACAAGGCTTCGCCATGTCGCACCCTACGAAAGAGTGCGCCGGGGTTTAAAACGGCGATTGCGGCGCTGGCAGGGGCAGACGGCAGCGTTCGACTTTCCACCAAGTCGGCAATAGCCGGCGCACGGTCGGTTGGTTGAAACGGTCGTCGATCAGGTAGATCACGCCTTTGTCCTGTTGCGTGCGGATCACCCGGCCGGCGGCTTGTACGACTTTCTGCAGGCCGGGGTAGAGGTAGCTGTAGTCGTAGCCGATATCGTTGCCGAACATGGCCTGCATGCGGGTTTTTATTTCTTCGTTGATCGGGTTGATCTGCGGCAGGCCGAGGGTGGCGATAAAGGCGCCGATCAGGCGTTCGCCCGGCAGGTCGATGCCTTCGCCGAAGGCGCCGCCGAGTACGGCGAAGCCGATGCCCTGGCTGCCGACATTGAAACGATCGAGAAAGCCCTGGCGCTGGCTTTCGTCCATCTGCCGCGATTGTTCCCACACCGGCACATGCGGATGGGCCGCGGCGAACTCGTCGAGCGCCAGGCGCAGGTAGGCGTAGCTACTGAAAAAGGCCAGGTAATTGCCCGGCTGGGCGGCGAACTGGCGGGCCATCAACGCGGCTATCGGCGCCAACGAGTAATCGCGGTGGGCGTAGCGGGTGGACAGGTTGCTGACCGCCTGCACCTGCAATTGCGCGGCGCTGAACGGCGATTCGACATCCAGCCAGGGCGTCGCGGCCGGCAAGCCGAGCAGGTCGCGGTAATAGTGGGGTGGACTCAGGGTCGCGGAAAACAGCGTGCAACTGTGGGCCGTGGCGAAACGCGGGGCAAGAAACGGTGCCGGCACTATATTGCGGATGCACAGGGTCGAGCCGGCAAGGCCGTCGGGCTGCTCGTCGCGGCTGATATCGAACAGCGAATGGCTGTCGTAGACCTCGGCGAGGCGGCAGAACAGCATGGCGTCCAGGTAGAACTGCAACAGCTCGGCGGCGTTGCCGGCCGGTTGATCGGTGAGGTGGTCGGTCAGCGCGCCGACGGCTTTTTGCAGGGCGGCGATAAACAGGTCCGGGGTGGTGGGATAGACCTGGTAGGCCACTTGCTGGTCACGCTGCAATTGTTGCCAATGCCGGTTCAAACGCTCCAGCGGCGCTTTCATCACCGCAGGCGCGATGCGCCGCAGGGCATCGAAGCGGGTCTGGCTCAATTCGGCGCTGTACATGCCACGACCGCGTTCGATCAGGTTGTGCGCCTCGTCCACCAGCAGCGCCACGCGCCATTCGTTGAGCTGGGTCAGGCTGTGCAGCAACCCGCCCATATCGAAGTAGTAGTTGTAATCGCACACCACCACATCGGCCCAACGGCACAGCTCCTGGCTCAGGTAGTAGGGGCAGACGCGATGCGCCAGGGCGACCTCGCGCACGCTTTGCTGGTCCAGCCAGAGGCGCGCCAACGCGGCCTCGCGCGCGGCGGGCAGGCGGTCGTAGAAGCCCTTGGCCAGCGGGCAGGAATCGCCGTGGCAGGCTTTATCGCGGTGTTCGCAGGCTTTGTCGCGGGCGACGTGTTCGAGTACCCGTAGCGGCATCGCCGGTTCCTGACTGCGCAGCGTCGCCAGGGCATCCAGCGCCAGACGCCGACCGGGGGTCTTGGCGGTGAGAAAGAACAGCCGGTCGAGTCGCTGCTCGGGAAACGCCTTGAGCTGCGGGAACAGGGTGCCGAGGGTTTTGCCGATGCCGGTGGTGGCCTGGGCCATCAGGCAGTGGCCGTCGCGGGCGGCGCGGTACACCGCTTCGGCCAATTGGCGCTGGCCGCTGCGAAATTGCGGGTGGGGGAAGCGCAGCTGCTGCAATGCCTGGTCGCGCGCCTCGCGATGAATGCGCTCATGCTCGGCCCAGGCGATAAAGCGGCTGCATTGCAGCTCGAAGAATTCGCGCAATTCGTCGGTGCCGAAACTCTGCTGGAATGTGGTTTCGTGCTGGGTCACGACATTGAAATACACCACCGCCAGGTCGATTTCGGCCAGCCCGCGCTCCTGGCACAGCAGCCAGCCGTAGATTTTCACCTGTGCCCAATGCAGCAGCCGATGGTTCTCGGGAATTCGCTTGATATCGCCGCGGTGGGTTTTGATTTCCTCCAGGCGGTTGTAAAACGGGTCGAAGCCGTCGGCCCGGCCGCGTACCTGCAAGCCCTGGTATTCGCCGCTCAAGGGCAATTCCGCCTGGTAGTCCGCGCCACGGCGGGACACCACCATGGCATGCCCGGCCATGCCTTCTTGGGCGGTGGGCGAAGGGGTGAAACGCAGGTCGAGATCGCCGACCTTGGCGGTGAATTCGCACAAGGCGCGCACCGCGACCCGGTAGCCCACGAGCGCTTGCTTCATGCCTCGGCCCATTGCACATAGCAGACATCCACCGGCATGCCGTGCTCGGCGCAGAACGCCAGCCAGCGCCGTTGGTTATCTTGCAGGCGGTCGCCGGGGCCTTTCACTTCGATCATCCGGTAGCGCTTGTGCGCGGGCCAGAACTGGATCAGGTCGGGCATGCCGGCGCGATTGGCCTTGATGTCCTGCAGCAGGCGCTGGAACCAGGCGCGCAGATGCGCGGCCGGCAGGCAGTCGAGCGCCTGTTCGAGCAGTTCGGCGTCGAGCGCGCCCCAGAACACGAACGGCGAGAGGGTGCCGTATTTATCCGTATAGGTCTGGCGGATGGTGCTTTTGTAGGCATCCGAATCGAGCTGCGCCAGGCAGGCGGCGAACAGCTCGGCGCGGCGCGGGTGGAAATCGGCGCTGAGCAGATCCACCGGGCCGCTATGGAACGGATGAAAGAACGCGCCCGGCAGCGGGGCGAAGATCGCCGGCCAGCAGAGCAGACCGAACAGGCTGCAGATCAGGCTGTTTTCGACATAGTGCACCGGCGCCTCAGGCTCGCTAAGGTGCAGCTTGACCGCATACTCGACGCTCTGCGCCTCGGGCCTGGGTAGGCTCAGGTCGAGACGGCTGGGGGCAGGAAGTTTCACCGGCGCCGGTTTATCCAAACCGAGCTGCCGGCCCAGACGCTGCAAGGCGCGCTGCACGCCTTGGCTTTCCGCGTCGTTGTGCGGCGCGGCTGCTGCTTCGCAGGCCAGCGCATAGGCCTGTTGCGGCTGGGCCAGGCGTTCCAGCAGGCGAATACGGCGCAGGCGGGCTTCGGCATAGTGGCAGTCGGCATAGCACGCCAGGGCGCTTTCCAGTTGCGCTTCGCGCTCCAACTGTTGGCCCAGGCGAAACAGCAGCTTGTCGCGGCGGGCGGCGAGGAAGGGCGTGTCGCAGGGCTGCGTGTCTATCCGTTGCAGCACCTCGGGCAGCGGTTCGCCGGCCTCGAAGGCGTCGCGGCAGTCTTGCAGGTGCAGGTAGCAATCGACGTCGCCGCGATGGCGGAATACCCGCGAATCGGCGCTCAGCTCGACCTGCTCGTAGCGGAAGATGCCGAGATCGGCGAGCACGAACTCCGACCAATCCTGGCGCAGGTTGCCGAAAAACATCAGGCGCAATCGCTCGCAGAGCGCATGGATGCTCAGGCTGTAGACCTGCTCGTCGAGGTTCGGGCACCAGTCGGCGAAGCGCCGGGGTTCGGGGTGCTGGGTGCTCAGGTGTTCGAGCAACTCGGCTTTTTTCAAGCGGCGTAGGGCATGGGCGTCGAAATGTTCGAGCAATTCGTCCTTGCGCAGCAGGCCGAACACCTCTTGCGGCGTCAGCGTCTGTTCATCGCTGATCAGCCCCGTGGCGAGCAAGGCTTGCGCGGCGGTGCGGGTGCAGCCGATTTCCGCATAGTCCAGCTTGCTGGCGCGAAAATGCTCGCCCTTGCGCATGATCATGCGTACCAGCAGAGCCTGGGCGGGCTGCGCCAGAGCGCCGAAACTGTGCAACAAGGCCAGCTCATCGGCCAGCAGCAGGTCGGCATGACGCTGCTGCAACCAATTCAGGGCCTTGTGGAAGTTGCTCAGGTAGTAAAAGGGATCGTCGAGCTGAAGCTGCATGGAGGCGCCGGAACACTGTTTGCATATACAGATATCAGCGTACGCGCGGTCTGGCAATCCCAAGTTGATCAATGGCCGGGCGATTGGCCAGTAATCGCCCGGCGAATGCTCTGTAGTGCCGGCGCTATTGGTCGAATACCAGATTTTCTCTATCGTCGTGCGCGCCGGCGCCGAGCAGCGTCTGGGCTTCGTCTTCGGTGACGATGGTTTTGCCGACCGACGTGCGGATAACCGAGGTTCGCAGGGTTTTATCGGTACTGATGGTGATATCGCGGATCGGCAGCTCATCCTGACCGTATTGGGTATTGACGATGCAGGTACCTTTTTCCAGATCGATTGCAATGCTCATGACGAGCCCTCCAAGGACGAAGCGCCCGTTACCGGACGCCGGGGTTCAGGCTTAGCAGGCCGTTGAAAAACTACCTACGTTGGCAATACTGCGTTAAAAACAGGCTCGGAATGCTCATTTACAGCACGTAAACTCCGCTTCCTCGCCTGTTTTTGCCTTGTCTTGCCTGCCTCGTCTACGTTTTTCAACGGCCTGTTAGCGCGTCGAACGATAGGGGTAATCGCCAATGCGCGCGCCTATTACCATTTCGCTGATCCAGGCGGTGAGTATCGAGGTGTACGCCTCCTGGCAGGTGTCGCGCGACAGGGCGTGATCGGCGCCGTCGAGGATCCGGTGGGTCAGCGAATGGGCGTTTTCGAAGGCCGAGCGGTAACTCATGATGGTGGCGTGGGGCACGAAGTCGTCGTGTTCCGACTCGACGATCAACACATCGCCGCGGAATTCGGCGCAGGCCGCCAGCGCACGGTTGTCGCGGGGCGTCAGGCGGCTACGGCGGTAGATCGCCAATTTGGCGCGGTCCAGGCTATGTTTCGGCAAGTCCCAATCCTCATCCCAATACAGCGCCGGTACCCGCAGGGCCAGCCACTTGACCGGCCGCAGCTCGGTGAGAAAGGTCGACAGGTAGCCGCCATAGCTGCTGCCGATCACCGCGATCGAGCCGGTATCGATATTGGGATGGCTGGCCAGGTGGTCGTAGGCGGCGCAGATATCGGCCAGGCTGTGTTCGCGGCTGATCCGGGTCTGCTGAACCAGAGTTCGTTCATGCCCGCGCATATCGAAGGTCAGGCATACGCAGCCGAGCCCGGCGATGCCCTTGGCGCGTGCCAGGTCGCGCTGTTGGCTACCGCCCCAACCGTGCACGAAGAGAATCCCCGGCACCTTGTCGCCAGGGGTGAGAAAGGTGCCGGCGATCCGTTCGTTGTCCACCAGGATCTCGATGTTTTGGCTACGGGACATCGGGTTCCACCAGGGCAAATTTGCTGATACGGCCGATGCTGGGATCGTCGCCTTGATAGAGCATGTTGGCGTGCAGCGGCGGCGCCGCATCGCCATACAGCTCATGGGTGGAGGCCCTCACGCAATGCAGCGCCGGGCTTTCGGCCAGGGCCAGCAAGCCGAAGACTTCCGCGGCGCTGGCCCCGCCGATCCGCCAGGATTGTTCGAGTACCCCGGAGCATTGCTTGCCCTGGGCGTTCAGCCCTTGGGCGATATCGTAGTTGCGCCGCGAGGCCATGAAGCCGGGGAGGTTGGCGAAGGCCGCCTGTTCATAGGCCCGTGCCTGGGCGATGGCCAGCTCGATGTGTGCGGGCGGCCGCAGGGCGAGCAGTTCGTCGTAGCCGCCGCGCACCAGGCGTAGCGCCGAGCCGCCATAGACCAGCATGCCGCTGTTGTCGCGGGTCAGCCGTTGGCTGCCGTAGTAGCTGGCGGTCATGCCGCCGATGTTCACCTGGCCCACGCTGTAGGTGGCGACCTGGCGCAAATCCTCTTCGAGTACCAAGCCCCACTGGGTGATTTCGTCCTCGTTCAGGCACGCCAAGGCGGCGACCAACTCCTCACGGCTAGCGATCCGGATCTGGTTTCTGCCGCCGGTGGCGCGCACCGGCTTCAGGCGCAACGGGCCGTGCCCCAGGAGCTGGATCCCGGCCTGCAACCCTTCATCCAGGCTGAACACCGTGTAGCCGCGCAAAACCGCGTCTTTGGTCTGTTGGCTGAAGGCCAGCGGCCAACCTTCGGGGCGCTGGGCGTCGGCGCCGAACAAAGGGTGGGTAATCGCTTTGGTGGCCATGAACGGCTGGCTGACCAGACCGCCGAAGAAGTCTTCGTCCGAGTTGATGCCCAGCGAGCGGTAGTGTTCGTGCTCGATCAGGGTATCGCTTGGAATGAAATACAAGGCGTCCTGCGCGCTTATGCGGGGATCGCTTGCCCTGGGATTGTAAGTGCCGAGAAAAGCACAGCCGAGCAACTTGGCGATTTTTATACCCAGCGCGTGGTGAGTATGGCGTTCGTGCTCGCTGGTCGTGTCGCTGGCGGGCAGTAAAACCACCGCCGATTTGGCATGTGGCGTGGCGTCGTTATTCATGCGAAAGCCCCTTATTGGTGCGCAGGAAAAAGATGCCGCTCAATTGTTTTGATTGTTCTGCCAATTACCGCCCAAGGCGGTGCAGTCCTGTCTGGCCTGCTCCTTTTCTTCCACGCTATAAAAATAGGTAACTATTTTTGCGTCATTCGGAATGACCATAGGCGTACCCGTTTTAATGTCGCTAATGGCTCTATGACTGGCCAACGACTCTTGAGTAAGAGTGGATGTGCAAGAGCCCAAATAGTTGGATGGGCAACTATCGACCAGTTTTTTTTCGTGTTCGAGCATGCCCAGGGTTTCGTCGCTGCATGACCATTTGATCGCGCCTTCTTCGATGCCTCGATAGGTGTAACAACTTTGCGTTACCACCGCGGGAATCTTCTGACTGAGCGAACGGGTGGAAACTTGGCAGGAAGCCGCCAGTGCCTCTACGGCGCTAAGGCTGCCGATGGTTAGGAATAAGGTTGTAAGTATTCTGCTGAACATCGTTAGTTTCCTCTGCTGACTGCCTGGCAGTTCCCTTTAACTTTGTTTCTTCGAGGTGCTGGGTAATGAATGGAAATAAGCAATTGATCGATTGGTTAAAGCCGCCGCGATGCCCGTGCGGCTATCACTCGTTTTGGAAGGGCGTGTTCAGCAGCGTTTCGGGTTGGACCAAAGCCTTGTCCGCGGCCTTGTCGGTTTCCGTCTCGCCCGGCAGCGCATCGAGCGGCTTGGGCGCGGGCTCGGAGGCATAGAGCCAACGGTAGAGAGCGGCAACGCCCAGCACGATATCGATGGCGCCAAGGACGCCTCTACGACCTATGCCTTGGCGAATCAGCAATAAGCCGCCGCCCACTGCGAGTACGGCATCGAGTGCGGGTCGGGTCGATTCGTGGGACATGGGGCGAACTCCTGCGTTGTCTGGGGTAGGTGTCTATGCCGGCGCCCGGCGATGCCGCGGCAAGAAAGCCGCTCCGTCAGGACGCATGCTTCAACGCATCGACGAGTTCCTGCTTGTTCATGGTCGAGCGCCCGCGGATGTGTTTGCTGCGCGCCAGCTGCAACAGGTGTTGCTTGTTTTGCGAGGCCAGGTCGGCGTCGTGGGATTCACGGCTGGCCGCCGCGCGCTCGGCCGAATCCTGGCGGTCTCGCGCCTTGGCCGCCGCCGGTTTGTCGCGTCCCGAGCCGCCTGGCCGCTCGCCGCCGCCCGATTGCTTGTTCACGGTGGCCCAGGCGCGCGCTTGCGCCTCCTTGGTGGGAACGCCCTTGTCCTGGTAACTTTCTTCGATCTCTTGCGCTTGGCGCTTTTGCTTATCGGTGTATTTGGCTTTGCTTCCTTGAGGCATGGCTGGTTTCCTCAATCGAATAGGCAATGACTGAAATTTTGAAAAGCACTCTGCGCGGGGAGTTCAGCTTTCCTGATAACTGGTTGTCGGTATGCCGGCGGGGGGGGCGAAAGAGTTGAACTACCGGCAAGGCGCAAAGACTCAGGTTTAGCAGGCCGTTGAAAAACGTAGGCGAGGCAGCCGAGGCTAGGCAAAAACAGGCGAGAAAGCGGACTGGGCTCGCACGCGAGTTTACGGGTTGTAAATGAGCATTTTGAGACGCCGAGTCCCGGCCTGTTTTTAACGACGCATCGGCTACGCAGGTAGTTTTTCAACAACCTGTTAAAGCCTTAGCAGGGAACAGACCGATGAGTACCGGGACATTTATGCTGCTTTGCGCGGTGTTGTTGGGCATCGCGGTGGCGGTTGTCGATCTATTGCTGATCGCGGCGATTTACCGGAGCCGCAAAAGCGCCGGGGCCAAATTCGCCTGGGCGGCGCTGGTGGTGTTAGCGCCACTCATCGGCTGGGGCATTTGGGGGCGCTGGGGCCCGCGCGGGCTGGCTCAAGCGCCTTCGTCGCCGGAACACAGCAAGTAGCCCGCTACCAGAAGCCTGCGGGGTGGCGGTTGAGCAAGTGCGGCAGGGAAAGCGCGAAGGCTTTGTTGAACAAGGTCGCCAGGTGGGTATCGATGACCTTTTGATTGACCGACGGCAGCAGGCCGGCTTGGCGGCGGGTCAGCCCGCTATCGGCATAGAACTCCAGATGAATCACGGCATGGGTCGCCATATCGCCGATGATGCTGTAACTGCTGTAGCCCGTATCGCCGGGATGCTTGGCTTGCAAGCTGATTCGCGGTTCGTCGTTCTCCACCGTCAATTCGACCAGGGCTTCGATACCGCTTGCTTGGGCGTGGCGCGCCGTTTCCTCGAAAAGCGGCAATGCGCAGCCGCGTACCGCCAACTGGAATTGCTGAGAAAACGCCGCATCGCGTTCGGCCCGGCCGACGGCGGTCGGATACGAGGATTCATGGTCATTACGCGCCATCTCTTCTCCCGGTCGATCTCCAAGGTTCGGTCGTTAGACCATGGGTCACCGGAAACTATCGATAAATCGAGCAGGCGAATTAACCCGCGCAGTTGAACGGCATGCAGTTGAACAGGAAGTTGCTTCGGTATAACAAAACCCGCGGCGCTGCGACGAAAAAACATAGAACCTATTCGTCGTCGTTAATCTCTGAAGTAAGTCAGGGATTTTACGAGAGGATTAATCCCATGCCATTGCATCCGCGTATCAATAAATACGCCCTAGTCACCGACTTGAGTGGCGCGAAGGAAAAATTCGCACGAAAAATAACCGGTAATACCCGCAACCCTATTATTCGCGAGCGCCCGAGAACGCCTGATTGCCGCGACAAATAGCCTGCGGTTATTAATTGCATAAGCGCAGTACAGGCGCTGTTTGCTCTGCCTGATATCTGGATTAAGGAGATATCCGAGATGGCGAGGCAAACCCCGATAACCGACTGTGCCCCAGGCGGCCGTGCCGACGACCAGTGCATAGCGGAAATACTCGACAGTCAGCGCAAAGATATAGAGCCGCACCGCGCGGGCAGCGCAGAGCAGGCCCTAGCTGCGGCGGCCCAGGGCTACTTCCAGCTTTACGAGCCCTTGGCGGAGCTGACCGAAGCGCGCTTCCTCAACGATCCCACTCGCAAGACCCCGGTATTCGCGCATTTTTCCGCTGGGCCGGGGCCCGCCGGTGCTGTCGATGCGCTACGCGGTGCCTGTGGCTTCAGGGTGCGTTTTTATACCGCTCAAGGCCATTTCGACCTGATCGGCAGCAACCTGGCGGTGGCGCTCGCCCGCGCCGCGCCAGCGCTTGGCGATGCGATTCCGGCCGCCGTGTGGCAAAGGTCCTCGCTGGTCACCAGTGGGCAGTCGCCGCGCGAAGCGTTCTGGGATTACGTCTCCTCGACCCCGGAAACCGCCCATGGCGTGCTGTGGCTGATGTCGGACCGAGCGCTACCGGCGTCCTATCGGGCGATGCAGGGGTTTGCCGTGCAGCGCCTGTGCCTGCTCAACGCCGAGCGCAAACGCACCTGGGTGCAGTTCCATTGGCTTCCGCTGAGTGGGGTGTACTCGTTGGTCTGGGAGGAAGCGCAACGACTCGCCGCGACCGTTCCCGACTTCAAGCGCCGGGCGCTGTGGCGCGATATCGAACGGGGCTGCTACCCGGAGTGGGAGTTGGCCATCCAGGTGATCGGCGAAGAGGACATGGCGCATTACGGCTTCGATCTATGGGACCCGACCACCTTGGTTGCGCAGGAGTTGGCGCCGCTGCGCAAGGTCGGCAAATTACGGCTCAATCGCAAGCCCCATAGCGCCTTCGCCGAGGCCGAGCAGGCGACGCTTCGCGCGAGCAACCTTGTGCCTGGCATCGCGCTCGATTACGGCCCAGCCCAGGCGCCGCGGGAAAAAAAGTGGGCGCACGCGAGCGGGATGTCGCAGAGGCGGCCAGTCGTCGCCTTGTCCGATGCTCGGGCCCAGTATCCTCGGCGTCATGGGCCTGATCGGCTATGGTCGACATCGACTGTCTCGACGTATCCGTTCGCCGAGTGTTTCGCCCAGGCCAACCTGTTCTGGAACAGCCTGAACAGGCATGAGAAGGATCACGTCGTTGCGGCCTATAGCCTCGAACTGAGCGGCGTCGAGAGACTGCCGGTGTGCAGGCGGCAGGTGCAGGCCATTCTCGCCAATATCGACATGACCCTGGCCACCCGTGTCGCCCTGAATATCGGCGTCGCACCGCCGATGGGCCCCACGGTGAGGTCGCGACCGAGGGCGCTGCTGGTCTCGCCGGCACTGAGTCAGGCCAACCTGCTGAGCGGCAGCATAGGCGCGCGCTCGGTTGCCGTGCTGATCGCCGATGGCTTCGACGCTCAGGATGTCGAGTCGATCCGCACCGCGTTGCGGCGGGAAAGGGCCAGCGCCGTGCTTATCGGGCTTACCGACGCGCCGGTGAGCGCCGCGGATGGCACCGTCCTGCTGCCCGAGGCGGCACTGGCGAGCATGCCTTCGACGCTTTTCGATGCGTTGTTCGTGCCCGGCGGCATGGCCGCGAGCCACTGCCTGGCGCGCAACGACGATGCCCTGGCTTACCTGCTGGAGGCTTACAAGCACCTGAAAGCGATTGCACTCTGCACGACAGCCGCACGTCTCGCCCGCGAGCTGACGCTGGAGGCTGACGAGGGTTTGCTCTGCGGCGGCACGGCGGAGGCTCTGGCCAGTGCGTTTATGGCGGCGATATCCCGGCACAGAATCTGGTCGCGCGCGACGGCGGCCAGATCGATCCCGGTATAAAGCCAATTCACGGCAGTTCGTTCAGGGCGTAGCCCGAATGCAATCCGGGGAGGGGTAATTCCCGGATTGCGCTGGCGCTTATTCGGGCTACCGGCCCATATAGACCGAGAACTACGCTGCAATTCGCCCGCCCGGGTCATCCACGCAAAATTACTAAAACCTCCAAACCCGACGGCAGTCGAATCAGGTACAGCTCGGGTAATCGGAGGTGTGTCGTATGAGTTTTTTATGTGTGATTGGCGGTTGTAGCTGGACCGAGAATACCCGTGTATCCATGGGCAATGAGATGCTGCTGCATCAATGCTGCAGTCGATGCGGCGCTCATCGCTATCTGCTCGATAGCATGCGGGTCGATACGGCGGCCTCGCTTGGAAATGGAGCATGAGTTCCTGGCAGACCATCCAAACCACCATCCTCAACGAGTTCTCCGACCTGATCGAGGTCGAATACACCACGCGGGTCAGCGTGCGCTTGTTGTTGGCGGCGGTATTGGGCGGTTTATTGGGCTACGAGCGCGAAACCCATGGCAAAGCCGCGGGGCTGCGTACCCATATGCTGGTGGCCATCGGTTCCGCGCTCTTCGTCTTGGTGCCCGAATTGTCCGGTGCCGAACACGATGCCATGAGCCGGGTGATTCAAGGCGTCATCGCCGGCATCGGCTTCCTCGGCGCCGGAACCATTCTCAAAGGACACCGGGAGACCGAGGTACAAGGGCTGACCACCGCCGCGGGTATCTGGTTGACCGCGGCCATCGGTATTACCGTCGGATTGGGCCAAGAAGCCACCGCCGTCTTGGGCACTTTGTTGGCGTTATTCGTTCTCAACTTTGTGCCCCATGTCATCGATCGTTTGCAGGCCCGAAAAAATTTTCCTCCTTGACATGGGCGCGCTCGCTATTGCGATGCCGTCGGGCCCGTAAGGAGTGTTTATGTTCAAAGAATTCAAGCATTACACCGCTTGGACGGATGCGATGAAGAGCGAACGGGGCTACATCGGCTTGATCGAGTATCAACCCAAGTGCCCCGGGGCCAGCGTGCATGTGCTCTGGGTGATTTCGCCGGGCTGCATGTGCGCCGATGCCGCGGAAACGGCGGCGGACCGGATGCTCAAGGAAATTTGCGATATCAGCGTCGTCGGCCGGGTCATCTACAGCGACGGCATCATGCTCTGACGTTGGCGGCAGTCATCCGCTCCCAGCCACACGCAGCGATGAAGGTAAACGACGATGGCACGAGCACTGTGGAAAGGTGCGATCAGTTTCGGCTTGGTGCACATTCCCGTGGCCCTGGTCTCGGCCACGACCTCCCAGGGGGTCGACTTCGACTGGTTGGACCAGCGCAGCATGCAGCCGGTGGGTTACAAGCGGGTCAACAAGGTCAGCGGCGAAGAGGTGGCCAGGGAAGATATCGTCAAAGGCGTGGAGATCGACGACGGCCGCTACGTGATCATCAGCGAAGAGGAAATCCGCGCGGCCCATCCGAAGTCGACCCAGAGCATCGATATTTTCGCCTTTATCGAGCGCGAGCAGATCCCCGTCACCCATATCGAAAAGCCCTATTACCTGGCGCCCGACAAACGCGGCGAGAAGGTGTATGCCTTGCTCCGCGAAACTCTGCGCAGTACCGACAAAGTGGCGCTCGCGCGCGTGGTGTTGCACAGCAAACAGCACCTGGCGGCGGTCTTGCCGCAGGAAGACGCCATGGTGCTGCTGATCCTGCGCTGGCCCGCGGAAGTGCGCGGCCTGGATTACCTGGAGCTGGGCAGCAAGGTCCGCGATGTCGAACTCGCCCGGGGCGAACTCGAGATGGCCAAGCGCCTGGTCGAGGACATGGTCGCGAGCTGGGACCCGCAGGCGTACCACGACACCTTCGAGGAAAAGATCATGCAACTGGTCGACGAAAAAGCGCGCAAGGGCAAGGTCGAGGAGGTTGAGGCGCCGGCCGACGAGCCGGCGCGCGCCAGCGCCGATATCTACGACCTGACCGAACTGCTCAAACGCAGCCTGAGCGGCGCCAAGGGCCAAGCCGAAGGGGGCGACGCCGCGCGGCCAGGCAAGGCCAGCAAAAACCCGCGCAAGAAATCGACGAAAACCGCGAACCGCTGAGGTCCGATTTACCCGAGCAGCGCAAGGATTCCCCACATGGCCGAGCCATCGAGCGAATACAACCGCAAACGCAATTTTCAGATCACCAGCGAGCCACCCGAGCGCCCCAGACGGGGGCGGAAAAGAAGCCCGGACGAGTCCTTGCGCTTCGTCGTGCAAAAGCACGCCGCGCGCAACCTGCATTACGATTTCCGCCTGGAGCTGGACGGCACCCTGAAGAGCTGGGCGGTGCCCAAGGGCCCGAGCCTCGACCCCAAGGACAAGCGCCTGGCGGTGCAGGTCGAGGACCATCCGCTGAACTACGCCGATTTCGAAGGCCGCATCCCCGAGGGCCAATACGGCGCGGGCCAGGTGATCGTCTGGGACCAGGGCATCTGGCAACCCCATGGCGACCCCGAAGCGGCCTATCGCGCCGGTAAGCTCAAATTCACCTTGATCGGCGAGAAGCTGGCCGGCGACTGGACCCTGGTGCGCACCCGCTTGCCTGGTAGTGGCGGCAAGCAGCAATGGTTGTTGATCAAGGAGCGCGACCAGCTCGCCAAGCCCTCCGAACAGTACGACATCACCGAGGCGCAACCGCAAAGCGTGCTCAGCGGTACTTTGATCGCAACGGGGATCGCAACGGGCAAGAACCCGAAATCCACCCAGGCCGAACCGGCGAAGCGGGCGGTCGAAACTCGGGCTCAGCCGGCGTCGAGTACGCCGCAGCCGGCTGCCGGCGGCATACCGGTGCAACTGTTGCCCGAGTTGGCCACGTTGGTGGCGCAGCCCCCCAGCGGCAATTGGCTCTACGAAATCAAATTCGACGGTTACCGCATGCTCGC
The DNA here is from genome assembly GCF_946885885.1 of uncultured Pseudomonas sp. Next base: position 13,806 of record NZ_CAMPHN010000010.1, on the reverse strand, counting down.
GCGTATCGCCGACGGCGAGGTGCGCCTGTTCACCCGCAACGGCAACGACTGGACCGCGCGTTTGCCGTTGCAGGCCGCGGCGATCGAGGCATTGGGCCTGCACGACAGCTGGCTTGACGGTGAAATGATCGCACTCGACGAACGCGGCCTGCCGGACTTTCAGACCTTGCAAAGCGCCTTCGAAATCGGCCGCAGCCATAACATTCTCTATTACCTGTTCGATGCGCCCTTCCTGCGCGGTCTCGATCTGCGCGCAAGCCCGGTGGAGAAACGCCGCGCGGAGCTGGAGAAGGTGCTCAGCGGGGTAAAACCTCGCGGCTTGTTGCGCTTTTCCGAGGCGTTCGCCAGCGAGCACCGCGACGTGATTAAAAGCGCCTGCGCCTTGTCGCTGGAAGGCTTGATCGGCAAACGTATCGGCAGCCCCTACATCAGCCGGCGCAGCACCGATTGGATCAAGCTCAAGTGCCGTTTGCGCCAGGAGTTCGTGGTCGTCGGCTACACCGCGCCGAAAGGTAGCCGTAGCGGCTTCGGTGCGCTGTTGCTGGCGGTCAACCAGCAACCCGGCAAGCCCGGCCTGCGCTATGCCGGGCGGGTCGGCAGCGGCTTCGATCAAAGCACCCTTACCCAGTTGCACGCGCAGTTGCGCGAGTTGCAATGCGAGCGGTCCGCGCTCGACCAGCCCCTGCAAGGCGCCTTGGCGCGTGGCGTGCATTGGCTGCAGCCGCGGCTGGTCGCTGAAGTGGAGTTCGCCGAATGGACGCGCGAAGGCCTGGTGCGCCAGGCCACCTTTATCGCCTTGCGCAGCGACAAAGCGCCTAGCGAGATCGTTCGCGAGCGTCCGCGTTCGCCCGCCGAGCTGCCGCCGGCCGGCCAAGACAGCGAGGACAGGGCCATGCAAGGCGACATAACACCGGGCAAAACCGGCAAACCGGCGGGCAAAGCCCGTGGCCGCGGGCGAGTCAGCGTTGCCGGCGTCGCCATCAGCAGCCCGGAGCGGCTGATCGATGCCCAGAGCGGTACGCGCAAACTCGAGCTGGTGCAGTTCTACGCCCAGCTCGGCGACTGGATCATGCCGCACCTGCGCAAGCGCCCGGTGTCGTTGCTACGCGCGCCCGACGGCGTGGCGGGCGAGCAGTTTTTCCAGAAGCACGCCGAGCACATGAACATTCCCAATATCCACCACCTGCCGCCCGAGCTCGACCCCGGACACGCGCGCTTGATGGAAATCGGCAAGTTGTCGGCATTGATCGGCGCGGTACAGATGGGCGCCATCGAACTGCACACCTGGGGCGCCAACAGCGACAGCATCGAAACCCCGGACCGTCTGGTGCTGGACCTCGATCCCGACCCGGCGTTGCCTTGGCGCAGCATGCTCGAAGCGACCCATCTGTGCTTGTCGGTGCTCGACGAACTGGGGCTCGACAGCTACCTGAAAACCAGCGGCGGTAAGGGCATTCACCTGATAGTGCCGTTGGCCAGACACGCGGGTTGGGACGAGGTCAAAGCCTTCGCCAAGGCCATTTCGCAATTTATGGCCAGGCAGATCCCGGATCGCTTCAGCGCCAAGATGGGACCGAAGAATCGCATCGGCAAAATCTTCGTCGACTACCTGCGCAACCAGCGCGGCGCCAGCACCGTGGCCGCCTATTCGGTGCGCGCGCGCCCCGGCTTGCCGGTTTCGGTGCCAATCCGCCGCGACGAACTGGACGGCCTGGACAGCGCCCAGCAATGGCATATCGGCAACCTGCTCGAACGCCTCGCCAACCTGCCGGGCGACCCCTGGGCGGGTTATAGCAACCGTCAACGGATTAGCCGGGCGATGTGGGAAAAGCTTGGCGGAGAAGGCGGGTAAGGGAGCGTCGAAGTGGAGCGCAGCCTGTAGCCCGGATGAAATCCGGGGAAGGTCTAACGACAGACACCGCTCCCGGATTGCATCCGGGCTACACAAGCGGCGTGCTCAGATTGCTGAGGTTGAAACGGAGCGAGCAGCAGGTCGATGGGTTGAGGAGCGTAGCGACGAAGCCCAACGCGGTGTCTCGGAGTACGCAAGTTTGCCTGTATACCCTGTTGGGCTTCGCGGAGCTCAGCCCAACCTACGAGTTGCAAGGCCTGCGATCGTAGGGCGGACATGCCGAAGGCTTGTCCGCCATTGGGATAGTCAACGGTGGACAAGGCTCCGCCATGTCCACCGTACAAAAGCGCTCCGATAGCCCGGATCTGCTAAGCCATCCGGGCTACAACAGCGCACTGTGGGAGGCGCTTCAGCGGCGAGCTTTTGAACGGCGATTTTCCCTGAACCTACTCCCGCCCGGTTAAGTCCTGAGAGAGACATACACTCACGGGAGAACATCGCCATGTCCGAGAAACAAACCCTGCCGCCGCAACATCAGGACCGTCAGCCCGGCCTTGAGGCGCCGATGCATCCGCAGCCGGTATATATCAGCGACGATTACAAGGCCGCCGGCAAGCTGGCCGGTAAGGTGGCGATCGTCACTGGCGCGGACAGCGGTATAGGCCGTGCCGTGGCCGTGCATTTCGCCAAGGAGGGCGCCAATGTCGTGCTGCTGTATCTCAACGAGCATGGAGACGCCGAGCTGACCCGTAGCGAAGTGGAGAAATGCAACGTCGAGGCGCTGTTGCATGCCGGCGATGTGGCCAGCGAGCAGTTCTGCTGCGAGGTGGTGGCGGATACGCTGAACGCCTGGGGCAGGGTGGATATCCTGGTCAATAACGCTGGCGAGCAGCATCCGCAGAAGAGCCTCGAGGACATCAGCGAGGAGCAGTGGGAACGCACTTTCCGCACCAATATCTTCGCCATGTTCCAGCTGACCAAGGCCGTGCTGCCGCATTTGCAGGCTGGCGCCAGCATCATCAACACCACCTCGATCACCGCCTACAAAGGCAACCCGACGCTGCTCGATTACTCCTCGACCAAGGGCGCCATCACCTCGTTCACCCGTTCCTTGGCGATCAACCTGGCGCCGCGCGGTATCCGGGTCAACGCGGTGGCGCCGGGGCCGATCTGGACGCCCTTGATTCCTTCGACGTTCAGCCCCGATACCGTGGCCAGCTTCGGTGCCAGCACGCCGATGCAGCGCCCCGGGCAACCGGCGGAAGTGGCCCCGGCCTACGTCTACCTGGCGTGCAGCGATTCCTCCTATGTCGCCGGCCAGGTCATCCATATCAATGGCGGCAGCGTGGTCAATGGCTGAGCCGCCGCGCCCCAGGTGGCGGCAACCATGAAATGCCGGTTCAACACTAGGCTTGTGTGGGAGGGACCGGGCGGCGTTCCGCTTGCCCGCGAATGGGGTGAACAAAAGCTTCGCGGTCAAGACCGCTCCCACAAAAAGCGACAGATCATTGGGGCTGTTGCCGTTTTGAACTGGCTCAGGTTCGTAGGGTGGGTTAGCCGCCTGTTGCGTTCGCCGAGCGACTCGCCGTACCGGGTGCGGCGTAACCCACCATAGGCGCAACGCCATCCATCGCCTGGTGGGTTACGCGGCGCACGACCTCCATCCGCGCCTGGAGGACCGGCGTTTGGCGCCGCTGACCTGCGCGGCCCGACCCACAGAGCAGCGCTCGGCACTTCTTGCCCAAACGTCTACAGACCCTAGCCGCAGGCCAAAAAGCCTGAACTTTTGCGAAGCGCCCGGGCTCGGAAATTACAGGGGCGCGCGCACTTGCGCGCCCATCCCCGCGAGGCTTGAAGGCTCGGGAGCGTCAGTGCGACCCGGTGGGGATTCATTTGCGGCTGCCGGAAGTGAGGAGTCCCACCGCTATGCCGAAAATCAAATCGCAGACCAAGCAAACTCCCGGTTACCCGCACAACGACTACGTGCTGCGTGTGGAAGATGCGCTCGCCATGCCGCGCATCGCCATCGAATCGATCGAACCGGTGGTCGAGCAAGGGCGCTTTGCCGCGAAAGCCATAGTGGGCATGCCGGTCACGGTCGGCGCGGTGATATTCGCCGATGGCCACGACAAGCTGGCCGGCGACCTGCTATGGCGTGAGGTCGACGAGGTGCAGTGGCAGCGGTTGCCATTGAAGTTTCTCGGCAACGACCACTGGCAGGCCAGTTTCACTCCCAAGCAGGTCGGCCGGGCGTTGTTCGCCATCGAAGCTTGGTGGGATATCTACGCCTCCTATTGCTACGAACTGCAGAAGAAATACAGCGCTGGTGTGTCGGTGGATCTGGAGCTGCAAGAGGGTGAGCAACTGCTGCGCCAGGCCGTGCAAACGGCGCCGACGGAAGGGCTCGGCGAACTGCTCGAACAACTGCTCGAATGCCCCTCCATCGACGAGCGCGTGGCGCTGCTGCTGGCCCCGGAAACCACGCGCCTGATGGCGCGCATCGAAACCCGCCCGCACCTGGTGCGCAGCGCCATCTACCCGCTGGAAGTGGAGCGCCGGCTGGCGCAATTCGCCAGCTGGTACGAGCTGTTTCCGCGTTCGGTGACCGATGACCCGAAGCGCCACGGCACCTTTCGCGACGTGATTCAGCGCCTACCGGATATCCAGGCGATGGACTTCGACGTGCTGTACTTTCCGCCGATCCATCCGATCGGCCGCAGCCATCGCAAAGGTCGCAACAATTCGCTGTTCGCCGGTGAGAGTGACCCTGGCAGCCCTTATGCGATCGGCAGCGAGGAGGGCGGCCACGAGGCGATCCATCCTCAGCTTGGCAGCGTCGAGGATTTTCGCGAGTTGGTGCGGGCCGCGCGCGCCCATGGGCTGGAGATCGCCCTGGATTTCGCCATCCAATGCTCGCCCGACCACCCCTGGTTGCGCGAGCACCCCGGCTGGTTCAGCTGGCGCCCGGACGGCAGCATCCGCCATGCGGAAAACCCGCCGAAAAAATACGAAGACATCGTCAACGTCGACTTCTATGCCGAAGACGCTATCCCCGGTCTATGGCTGGTCCTGCGCGATGTGGTCAAGGGCTGGGTGGAGCTGGGCGTAACCCTGTTCCGCGTGGATAACCCGCACACCAAGCCGCTGCCGTTCTGGGAGTGGCTGATCGCCGATATCCGCGGCGCCCACCCGGAAGTGATCTTTCTCGCCGAGGCCTTTACCCGACCGGCGATGATGGCGCGCCTGGGCAAGTTGGGTTTCAGCCAGAGCTACACCTACTTCACCTGGCGCAACACCAAGGCCGAGCTGCTGGAATATTTCACCCAGCTCAACCAGCCGCCGTGGCGCGATTGCTATCGGCCGAACTTCTTCGTCAACACGCCGGATATCAATCCGTACTTCCTGCACGACAGCGGCCGCGCCGGTTTTCTTATCCGCGCGGCGCTGGCGACCATGGGCTCGGGGTTGTGGGGCATGTACAGCGGCTTCGAGATTTGCGAGTCGGCGGCGGTGCGCGGCAAGGAGGAATACCTCGATTCGGAGAAGTACGAAATCCGCCCGCGCGACTACCAGGCGCCCGGCAATATCGTCGCCGAAATCGCCCAACTCAACCGCATCCGCCGCCTTAATCCCGCCCTGCAAACCCACCTGGGGTTCCGCGCTTACCACGCCTGGAACGACAACATCCTGTACTTCGGCAAATCCACCGCGGACTTGGACAATTTCATTCTGGTGGCGATCAGCCTCGATCCGCACAACGCCCAGGAGGCGCATTTCGAGCTGCCCTTATGGGAGTTCGGGTTGCCGGACGACGCCAGCATGCGCGGCGAGGATTTGATGAACAGCCATAGCTGGATCTGGCATGGCAAAACCCAGTGGATGCGTCTCGACCCCGCGCAGCAGCCGTTCGGGATCTGGCGCATCCGCCCAGTTGGCTGAGCAGCCGAGCGATGAACGTCTCACTGTCGTCATCCGCCCCCGGCGGTTTTAGCGCACACGGATGACAGCAGGGCGCGACTTTCAGCCTAAAGGAGCAGTCCGATGGCCAAGAAAAGCAGACCCGCCGCCTTTCTCGACGACCCTTATTGGTACAAGGATGCGGTCATCTATCAGGTCCACGTGAAGTCCTATTTCGACTCGAACAACGACGGCATAGGCGACTTTCCCGGCCTGATCGACAAGCTCGATTACATCGCCGATCTGGGCGTCAATACCATCTGGCTGCTGCCGTTCTACCCCTCGCCACGGCGCGACGACGGCTACGACATCGCCGAGTACCGCGGTGTGCACCCGGACTACGGCGGCATGGCCGATGCCAAGCGCTTCATCGCCGAGGCGCACCGCCGCGGCTTGCGCATCATCACCGAGCTGGTGATCAACCACACCTCCGACCAGCATCCCTGGTTCAAGCGCGCGCGGGAAGCCAAAAAGGGCTCCAAGGCTCGCGATTTCTACGTGTGGTCCGACTCCAACCAAAAGTACCAGGGCACACGGATCATCTTTCTCGACACCGAGAAGTCCAACTGGACCTGGGACCCGGTCGCCGGCCAGTACTTCTGGCACCGCTTCTACTCGCACCAGCCGGACCTCAACTTCGACAACCCGCAGGTGCTCAGGGAAGTCCTCGGGGTGATGCGTTTCTGGCTCGATCTGGGCGTCGACGGCTTGCGCCTGGACGCCATTCCCTACCTGATCGAGCGCGACGGCACCAACAACGAGAACCTGCCGGAAACCCACGAGGTGCTGAAGAAGATCCGCGCCGAGCTGGACGCCAAATACCCCGACCGCATGCTGTTGGCCGAGGCCAATCAATGGCCGGAAGACACCCAGCTGTACTTCGGCGGCAGCGACGGCGGGCTGGGCGACGAATGCCATATGGCCTTCCACTTTCCGTTGATGCCGCGCATGTACATGGCCATCGCCCAGGAGGACCGCTTCCCGATCACCGACATCCTGCGTCAGACCCCGGACATCCCGGAGAACTGCCAATGGGCGATCTTCCTGCGCAACCACGATGAATTGACCTTGGAGATGGTCACCGACCAGGAGCGCGATTACCTCTGGGATTTCTATGCCGCCGACCGCCGCGCGCGAATCAACCTGGGCATCCGCCGGCGTCTGGCGCCGCTGGTGGAGCGCGACCGGCGCCGCGTCGAGCTGCTCAACAGCCTGCTGCTGTCGATGCCGGGCACGCCGACGCTGTACTACGGCGACGAGATCGGCATGGGCGACAACATCTTCCTTGGCGACCGCGACGGCGTGCGCACGCCGATGCAATGGTCGATCGACCGCAACGGCGGCTTCTCCCGCGCCGACCCTGCGAGCCTGGTGCTGCCGCCGATCATGGACCCGCTGTACGGCTTCCAGACCATCAACGTCGAAGCCCAGGCCCGCGACCCGCATTCGTTGCTCAATTGGACGCGGCGTATGCTGTCGATCCGCAAGCAGCAGAAAGCCTTCGGCCGCGGCAGCCTGAAGATGATGACGCCGAGCAACCGGCGGATCTTCGCCTACCTGCGCGAATACAGCGACGGCGACCGCCACGAGGTGATTCTCTGCGTCGCCAACCTCTCGCGCTCGGCCCAGGCGGCGGAGCTGGAGCTGTCGAGCTATGCCGGCAAGGTGCCGGTGGAGATGGTCGGCGGCAGTTCTTTCCCGCCTATCGGCGAACTCAACTACCTGCTGACCCTGCCGCCTTACGGTTTTTACTGGTTCCTCCTGGCCGACGCGAAACAGATGCCCAACTGGCATACCCCGCCGGTCGACCGCATGCCGGAATTGCCGACGCTGGTGATCAAACGTCATCTGCAGGAGCTGGCCCAGGGCAGGGCGCGGCAAACCCTGGAGCAGGAATCGTTGACCGCCTATCTGCCCAAGCGCCGCTGGTTCAGCCACAGGGGCAAACCCCTGCGGCAACTGCATCTGCTCTACGCCATTCCGTTCGGCGAACGGGCCGATCCGTTTTTGCTCAGCGAAGTGCAAGTCAGCCACGAGGACAGCTTCGACTATTTCCAACTGCCGCTCGGTTACATCGCCGAACACCAGGCTGGCAGCCCCTTGCCGCAACAATTGGCCCTGGCGCGCTTGCGCCGCGGCCCGCAGGTGGGCCTGTTGACCGACGCCTGCGTATTGCCCGAGTTCTGCCGCCAGGTGCTCGACAGCTTGCGCAAGGACAGTGTGCTGCACTGGGAAGGCAATGAAATCCAGTTCGTCTCCACCTCGCGCCTGCATACCCTGGAGGACAACCCCGAGGAGGAAATCGTCCCGATCTCCGCCGAGCAATCGAACAGCTCGATACTGGTCGGCGAACGCATGGTGCTCAAAGTGCTGCGCCGTGTGCTGCCGGGCATCCACCCGGAAAGCGAGATCTGCGGCTACCTGACCGAGCAGGGCTTCGCCAATATCGCGCCGCTGCTGGGCGAGGTGCGCCGGGTCGATCCCCACGGCGAAAGCCATACCCTGATGATTCTGCAGGGCTATGTGAGCAACCAGGGCGATGCCTGGCAGTGGACCCAGGACACCCTCGAACGGGCGATCCGCGACGAACTGGTCGGCGGCCTCTCCACGGTGGAGAACCAGTATTACGCGCTCGCCGAACTGCAAACCTTCGCAGGCATTCTCGGGCGCCGGGTCGGCGAACTGCACGTGGCCTTGGCACGGCCGTCGGACAATCCCGATTTCGGTCCGGTGCAAAGCACCCAGGCGGATACCGTCGAATGGCAGCGCACGATTACAGAGCAGGTGCGGCAAATGCTCGACGCGCTAAGCGGCGCGCGTAGCGGCCTGGTGAAGGAACAACGCGAACAGGTCGACCGGTTGATCGGCCAGGGCGAGGTGCTGCTCGACCTGGTAGCGAAACTCGCGCAACGCTCGGCCGGTGGCCTGCGCATCCGCGTGCATGGCGATCTGCACCTGGGCCAGGTGTTGGTCGCCCACGGCGACGCCTACCTGATCGATTTCGAAGGCGAGCCGGCGCGCAGCCTGGAGGAACGGCGCAGGCGCCACAGCCCGCTGAAGGATGTCGCCGGCATGCTGCGCTCGTTCGACTACGCGGCGGCGCTGGCCATGCGCAATGCGCAGAGCACCGACGTTTCGCCCGAGGCCGAACAGGCCCGGCGGACCATCGCCGCGACCTATCGCAGCCAAGCCCGTAGCGCCTTCTACGACGCCTACCGGATCGCCGCGGCGCCGTTGCCCCATGCCTGGCATCAGCGCCAGGGCGAGGCCGCTGCGCTGGCGCTGTTCTGCATCGAGAAAACCGCTTACGAAATTCTCTATGAAAGCCGCTACCGCCCGGACTGGCTGATCGTGCCGGTGCAGGGAATGGCGGAACTGATCGAACACTTATCGGGGGCCGGACATGATGAATGAGGATGCAGCCGAGCACTTGGCCGAGGCCGATATCGAAGCCCTGAGCAAAGCCACCCACGGCGACCCTTTCGCGGTTCTCGGGCCGCATCGGGACGAGCACGGCACCCTGGTCATCGCTTACCTGCCGGACGCCGTGAGGGTCGAGTTGCTCGATGGCGCCAGCGGCGAGGCGTTGGGCGAAATGACGCAGGGGGTGACGCCCGGCTTGTTCAGCCTGCGTCTGGACAGCCCGCGGGCTTACCGCTACCGGATCGACTGGGGCGGCAGCGTGCAGGAAACCGAAGACCCCTACGCCTTCGGTTTGTTGCTCGGCGAAGTCGACCTGTACCTGTTCGCCGAGGGCAACCACCGCGCACTCGGCGAGCGCTTCGGCGCCCAGCTGGCCACCTACGACGGTATCGACGGGGTGCGCTTCGCGGTCTGGGCGCCGAACGCACAGCGGGTCTCGGTGGTCGGCAATTTCAATAACTGGGACGGCCGTCGCCACCCAATGCGCCAACGCCAGCCGAGCGGGGTGTGGGAGCTGTTCATTCCGCGTCTGCAGGCCGGCGAGGTATACAAATACGAAATCCTCGGGCCGGACGGCGTGCTGCCGCTGAAGGCCGACCCCATGGCCCTGGCCACCGAAGCGCCGCCGGCCACCGGCTCGGTGGTGTCGCCGCCGCTGCTGTTCGACTGGCACGACCAGCACTGGCTCGAACATCGCGCAGGGCGCCAAGCGCACTCGCAGCCGCTGTCGATCTACGAACTGCACGCCGGCTCCTGGCGCCGCGAAGGCGGGGAGGAGGGCCGCTTGCTCAGCTGGCACGAGCTGGCCGAGCAACTGATCCCCTACGTGCTGGAGATGGGCTTCACGCATATCGAACTGCTGCCGATCATGGAGCACCCGTTCGGTGGCTCCTGGGGCTATCAACCGCTATCGCAATTCGCGCCGACCGCGCGCTATGGCAGCCCCCAGGATTTCGCCGCCTTCGTCGATGCCTGCCACCGCGCGGGCATCGGCGTGATCCTCGATTGGGTGCCGGCGCATTTCCCCACCGACCCCCACGGCCTGGGCCGTTTCGACGGCACCGCGTTATACGAATACGAACATCCTTACGAGGGTTTTCACCAAGACTGGGACACCTATATCTACAACCTCGGCCGTACCGAAGTGCACGGTTTTATGCTGGCCTCGGCGCTGCACTGGCTGCGCACCTACCACGTCGACGGCCTGCGCATGGATGCCGTGGCCTCGATGCTCTACCGCGACTACTCGCGCAAGGAAGGCGAATGGATACCCAACTGTCACGGCGGCCGCGAGAACCTCGAAGTCATCGAATTCATCCGCCACCTCAACGACGTGGTCGCCAGCGAAACTCCCGGCGCCCTGGTAATCGCCGAGGAATCGACCGCCTGGCCCGGCGTCAGCCGGCCGACCAGCGAAGGCGGCCTGGGCTTCGCCTACAAATGGAACATGGGCTGGATGCACGACAGCCTCAAATACATCAGTGAAGACCCGGTCAACCGCAGCTATCACCACCACCAAATGACCTTCGGCTTGCTCTATGCGTTTTCCGAACACTTCATCCTGCCGATCTCCCATGACGAAGTGGTGCACGGCAAACGCTCGCTGCTGGACAAAATGCCTGGCGACCGCTGGCAAAAGTTCGCCAACCTGCGCCTGTACCTGAGTTTTATGTGGAGCCACCCGGGCAAGAAACTGCTGTTTATGGGCTGCGAATTCGGCCAATGGCGCGAATGGAGCCACGACCACGAACTGGACTGGTACCTGCTGCGCTACGGCGAACACCAAGGCCTGCAAAACCTGCTGCGCGACCTCAACGCCCTGCACCGCAACGAACCGGCGCTGCACCAACTGGACGGTTTTGAGACCGGCTTCCAATGGCTGATCGGCGACGACAAGGTCAACAGCGTTTACGCCTGGCTGCGCAAAGGCGAGCAGGGCGCACCGCTGCTGGTGGTGCACAACTTCACCCCGGTGCCGCGCGAAGGCTACCGCATCGGCGTACCCCTGGCCGGGCGCTGGACCGTGCTGCTCAACAGTGACGCCGAACACTACGCAGGCAGCAACAACGGCAGTGGTAATGAGGTGATGGCCGACGAAGAAGTCAGCCACGGCCAACCTTATTCGCTCTCACTGAATCTGCCGCCGTTAGGGGCGTTGATATTGAGGCCGGAGCTGGTGGAAGGGGAATGATGAGCGCGCGGGGCTGCGACTAGCTGACAGCCAGGCTAATTCAGTTATGTGTTGTATGTGGCAACACCCTGTAGAAGAGGAGGGCACGGCTCTTCTTCAACGGAGCGCTGCCACGCGAAAAGCCGTGTAGGCGCCGGCTTGCTGTGGTTCGGCCAGGCCCTGTATTCTCAGAAAAGCCGCCAATGCCAGCCCTGCAATCCTGCAACACGCAACCCTGTCATAGCCAATCCCCAAAGCCCGCAGCCAAAGCGACGTACCCAAACGTAGGGTGGAAAACCGCAAAGCGTTTTCCACCCTGGCCATCGGCGCCTCAGAAAATGCCATCTTTTTGCCACCCTGAGCGGTGACGATAGCGGTAAAAACCGATATAACGAACCTCAATTCGGTCACGACTCAAATGAATCTGGCCAAGCAATCGAGGCTTTCCGGCCTTGGTGTATAACCTGCCAAACCGGTCATCCCGGCCCCGAAAGCACCGACCTAGACAGGGAACAGAGATATGACAAGGAAGGTTATCCCCCAATCCCGTCCGGCAGGTTATGCACCATTTGGTGTCTATTTATAGTTACATTATGAGGAGCTAAAAAATTTGAAAAAAGTGAGTACGGAAAAAAGAACGAGCCTGTATTTCGCAGGTTTCTTGGTGTTGGGTCTAGTTCTGGGCATGGCTTCATATGCTTTGTTAGCCAAACTGACTGACTACTCAAATTTGATCGCGGCCTTTGCCGGCGCTGTAGTAGCGTTGTTTGTTCCTCTTTGGCAAACTTATATTGTTCAAAAATCGAGATTGACTCTAGAGGTTAATGGGATAAGTCGTAAAGTTTCTGAGAAAGCGAAAATATCTCTAGATGAACATTCTGAGCTTGCGTTTTTGAGAAAGATGAAAGAAAGGGACAGCCGAGGTCCATTTTTTATAGTGGATGGGATGCCAAAGCGTGGAAATGCAGATCGTTCGGTAACGCTAGATGAGTTAGAAGAATTGCTAGGAAGAGCAAGGCAAGAACTAAAGGATGCCCCTGAGAAAATTGCAGATAGAAAAGCCGATCTAGAAAAGATAAATGGCTTCACAAAAGAGACTTTCTCAAAGCATGAATGCAACAAGCTAAATAGACCTTTAAATCCGGAAATTGAGTATAACGCAGACAATGTTGAAGCCACTCTGGATGAATTTAAAAAGCACTTCGTAGAAAACTTGAATGAAGTCAAGGAAAAACATGATGAACTTCAATCATCAATTCCATCTATTGAAAGGAAAGCTCAGCAAATTAAGACAGACTTAATCGAAAATAGGTCTTATTTTGAGATATCTGCAACATTGATAAATTCTGGTCGCCTTAATACCTCCATAAAAAGACCGGCTTTGTTTAGAGTTTATATTGGTAAAGAAAATTACATTGACCTAAAGCTAACCTTAAATGATTTTGAGGTAAAATCTGAAATTTCTCCAAACTCAACTGTGGTTGGAACATTTTCATCGACGGACATATCGCAGCTTCCTGAAGAGGATCGCAAGCTTATTAACACATATTGGGGGCAAAGCGTTCAGTGCAGGCTGTTCGTTGAAGATGTTCATGGTGAGGCGTCTGGTTCAAACTCAATAGCATTTTCAGAAGGACTATACCAAAAAATAATATTCGACCGCTTGGCAGTTGTTGCTACTGATCATGGCATGTAACAAAGCATTGCAGCGGACAAGCCGCTGAATGCGGCGTTAGGTAGCAACCATGATTCCAGTCGGCTACATGTACAAGAACGTCGCAAAGAAACCTGACTGGCTCATGGCGGAAGATGTCGTCGACATATACTCCTTAAGCGGCTGCGTTTCTGAAGACTTTGCCGACTACATTAACTACTGGAAACATAATGGGTATTGGCTATTTAATTCACCGCTAACAATTAAAGAAATCGCACAAGAACATAACATTGACATTTCAGGCGCAACCATTTTCTATTACGAGGTATATGAGCAAGAATTTGATGCGGATACAGATTCATGGTCTGACTTTGCTCCTGAGCCTTCCTTCCTGACAAATGTTGAAATACCGGAAAATAAAATACTAGAAGGCTTTGATATTACAACCTTCACAGTCCATACAAGCCCTGAGTGTTCTCCACTTTCTTGTAATTCATTGGCAACTAATATTGCTGTAAACGAGCATTGCTTATTTCGTACATTTAGTGAAGCGAAGGATTCTTTAGAAAATGGGCACTTTACCGATTCAGAACCCGGGCCCTATCGAATTTTCGCAGTTTATACTATAAAAAATTTCGAACAGGCCACCTAACAACTGGTTCAAACCGTTCGCTTCGCTCACTGGGACGGGCTAACAGGCCGTTGAAAAAAGCCAGAGCCTTCGTGGCTCTGGCAAAATGGCGACCATCC